>JAUYQQ010000010.1 GCA_030697165.1 Acidobacteriota bacterium | reverse complement strand
GCGGATCCGAGAGAGCCTGTACTTCTTTGACCGCTCTCTCGGATCCGCGCTTCGCTCGTCATCGGACGGCCGACGGCCGTCCGCGGGCCAGGTGCCTTGGAGAATCTGCGACTAATCGGTGACTAATCGGTGGCTGTGTTTCTTAGCGGGCCGTGACGGTGACGCCGGCCTTTTCCAGCACCGCGTTCAGCGTCGCGGCGGTCTTCTTCGTTGGCAGGTTGCTCACGTAGAAATGCTTCGCGCCGAGGTCGACTAGCGATCGGATGGTGCGGGCGCAGACATCGATCGGCGTCGCGCCGGCCGCGAACTCCGCCGTCAACTCGTCAACTGGCACGGGCAGGAACTGGCTCAACATCTCGAGCGTTTTGGTGTTGGCGCTGCGGTAGTAGAACACGCCGAACACGCCGGGCATGGTGAGCCCACCGGCGCGGCCGGCCTCGAGGAACGCGCTGATGTGGCCGGCCTGGTGATGCGAGACGATCTGCGTCAGGTAGAAATCGGCGCTGACGTGCGGATCCAGCAGGAAATCCACCTGCCCCTGCGGGTTGGCAATGGGATTGGCCCAGCCGCCCAGTTCGAGCTCCGGGTGACGCTCGCGGATCAGTTGCCGCAGCCGCCATGCGTGCTCGAGGCAGCGTGGCCGGCCGACGTGCTTGTCGCCGCCGAGCACCACGAGCGACGGAAAGCCGTTCTGCGCGGTTTGGTCGGCATACGCGAGGCAGAACTCGAGCGAATGCTTGGTCGTGAGGAACGGGATGATCTGGTGGCGGCCGACCGTGTCGCCCAGGTTATTCACCAGGTGGCGCAGGTTGTTCTCTTCCTGCGCGCCGACCGCGCTGTCGGTGACCATCACGCGCACGTCGTGGCGCGTCAGCGAGCGAATGGCGTGGTAGGTATCAATCCACGCGTCCATGCCTTCGGCCGACTCGAGCTCCGCCCGGGGTGGGCGAAGCTCGACGGCGATCACGCTGGTGGGGTCACTGCGCAGTTGCGAGAGGTAAGAAGGCAAGCCCCAAGTCTACTGCTGCTGAGTTGCTGTCGTGCGGGGTTTGGCGCTCTTGCCCCACTCGTTGGCCCAGTTCAGCATTTCCGCGACGGTGTGCAGCACCGACTCGCGCGCGACGTAGCCGTGCGCCTCGTGCGGCAGGGTGACGTAGCGGACCGTGGCGCCGTGGCCCTTGAGCGCCATGTAGAGGCGTTCCGACTGAATCGGGAACGTGCCGCTGTTGTCATCCGCCTCGCCGTGAATCAACAGGATCGGCTCGTTGATCTTGTGCGCGTAATTGAACGGCGACATCGCGGCGTAAATCTGCGGCACCTCCCAGAACGTGCGCTGCTCATTCTGGAACCCGAACGGTGTCAGGGTGCGGTTGTAGGCGCCGCTGCGCGCCAGGCCGGCCCGGAAGATGTCGGAATGCGCCAGCAGGTTGGCCGTCATGAAACCGCCGTAGCTGTGACCGCCGACGACGACGCGGGCGGCGTCGGTGACGCCGAGGCTGACCGCGCGGTCGACCGCGGCCTGCGCGCTGGCCACCAGTTGCTGGATGTAGGTGTCATTCGCCGTCTCGCCCGGGCCGACGATCGGCATGATTGGGTCGTCGATGATCGCGTACCCCTGCGTGAGGAACAACAGGTGCGACGCACCACTAATCGACGTATAGCGATCGGCGGAGCCGGTGACCTGGCCGGCGTTGGCGGGATCGGTGAACTCGCGCGGATAGGCCCAGAGCAGCGTCGGCAAGGGCCCTTGAGCCGGCGTCCAGCCCGGCGGCGTGATAATCGTCGCCGACAGCTCGACGCCGTCGCTGCGCTTGTAGGTGACGAGCTGTTTCTGAATGCCCTTGAGCTGCGGCGCCGGATCCGCGTATGACGTCAGCGCCACCCGGGTGCCGGCCTTGAGATCGCGCACGTAGACGTTCGGCGGATCGCTACGCGTCTCGTGGCGGGTGAGGATCTTCGACCCGTCGTCTGACAGCACGCCGATCACCGTCTCGTACGAACGCCCGGTGGTCTGAAACAGGCGCTCGCTCTTGAGCGTGGTGAGGTCGAGGCGGTCGATGAACGGCCGCGCGCCCTCCGGCGCGGCGCCGGTGCCGGCGAGGAAAATCGAGTTGGCGTTCTGCTGGATGGTCGAGACACCGGATGCGCGAGCATGCCGCTGCGGCGCGCCGGGATTGCCGTACGAATCTTCCTGGCTGCGGTCCCACAGCTTGCGCGGCGCGGCGCCCGGCTGGTCGATCACCCAGGTGCGCGTCCAGCGCCGTGCGCGATCGTTCTCGGTCAACAGCACCGCGCCACCGTCGGTCCACGAGATGTTGCCGACCCGATATTCGGTGCGGGCGATCTCAGACGGCGCGGCCGTGAACGGCGCGCTTAACGCCACCACCTTGTCGCGATGCGGCACCTTGATTTTCGGGTCGCCATGGTCGAGCGCCTCCGCCCAGACCACCGTCGCCGGCGCCACCGGCTGCCACTGGAAGTTGCGCGGCCCGGCCGTCACGCCGCCGTTTGGCACGTTGTCGGCCACCGGCAACTGCGCGACCTGCTTCACCGGCGCGCCCTGCCGATTCCATACCTCGACACTGGCCGCAAAGTTCTGGTACGGCACCAGCCACGAGTACGGCCGCTGCACGCGCCGAACCAGGATGAACTGGCCGTCAGGCGACGGCGCCGCCGTCACGAAGACCGCCGGGGTGCCGACCGCGGTGCGCTGACCGCTGGCCGCGTCCACAAAGGCCAGCTGGCTGGTCGCGTAGTAGTCGAAGAGCGACTCGTCATACGCACTGGTCAGCAGATCCTGGTAGGTGCGGACCGGCGCGGTGCCGCCGCGATGTTCCTGGATGTTGGGACCGGTCGGCACGCCCATGGTCGGCGTGGCACCGCGGCTGGGCGAGATGAACTCGCAGAGCATCGAGCCGCCATCGCCGACCCATTCGCAGGGAGCGCCCAGGGCCGCATTGAGCTGCGCCGGGGTCACCGACCTGGCTTGCCCAGTGGCGGCATCACCGATCCACAGTTCGATGCCGTTGTCGCGCTGCTGCGTGAATGCGAAGCGCTTGCCGTCTGGCGAGAAGCCGATCCAGGACAGCATTGGACTAGGCGGCGTCGTCACCCGCAGCTCGCGTCCGTCGGCGATCGACTTCAGCGTGATCGCGCGTGACAGTTGCGCGCGATGAGGGCCGTTGGTTCTCGGGTTGACGCGAATGCCCGCGATCCGATGCATCGGTTGCGAGAGCTGCGCGATGGTCGGCATGCTCGCGCGATCGAGCAGCGCGACCAGGTCGCGAGATGGACTGAGCTCAACCGTCGGCGGCGGCGGCGCGTCGAGAATGTCGACAATGGCCTTGGGCGGAAGCAGGTAGCCCGAGGCGGCCGGCTGCGCGGGCGCCTGTGCAAACACCGCAATCGAGCCAAAGGTGACGAGCGTGGCGAGAGCGAGCAATCGGTAACGCATGACAGTGTTCCTCAGGACGCCGGGTTGATTTTCGGAATCGAGTATACGGCCGCCGGCCGGGCGAAAATCATAAGACGCCGGGTTCATTTTCCGCCGTTGCCAGGGAAAATGAACCCGGCGTCCTTCCGGCGGCCAGCCCAGCCGCACGGCCGGTCGCCCATGCCCAGGCGAAGTTGTGGCCGCCGATCGGGCCAAAAGCGTCCAGGATCTCGCCGCAGAAGTACAGACCCGGGCGCCGCCGGCTTTCGAGCGTGCGCGGCTCCACCTCGTCCAGCGCCACGCCGCCGCCGGTGACTTCCGCCTTCTTGTAGCCTTCGTCGCCGGTAATGGGCAGTTCGTACGACGTCAGGCGCTCGATCAGCGCGAGCCGTTCGGTTCGTCGCAGGGCGCTGGTCCGCCGGCCGGTGGGCACGTCGGCCTCGATCATCAGCTGTTCGGCCAGCCGCGCCGGCACGTGCTTGGCGATCACGGTGCTGACGAGAGCCGAGGGCACGTCGAACTCCTTTTCCCACGCGGCCCCAGACAGTTCGGACCAGTGCGCTCTGATGGTCCGGCTGAAGCCGGACGCCACATTGGTCCGGCTAAAGCCGGACGCTACATTGGAACCCGGGCGCGTCACTACATGAGAAATATCCAGAACGCTCGGGCCGCTGTAGCCGCGGTGCGTGAACAGGAAGCCGCCAGATGTTTCGATGACGCGCTTGCCGTCCTTGTTGCGCAGCCGCACGTTGAGGGATACGCCCGACAGCGAGTCGTGTCCGGTGCCGAGCAGCGGCGTCAGTGCCGGATAAGTGTCGATCATCCGGTGGCCCAATTCGGTCGCGATGCGCAGCCCGGTGCCGTCGCTGCCGGTCATAGGCACCGACAGCCCGCCGGTGGCCAGCACCACGCGCGACGCGTGGACGGGGCCATCCGGTGTGGCGATGGTGAACCCGGCGTCAGCCGCGGCGAGGCCGGTCACCGCGGTGCCGAATTGCATGCGGACGCCGCGCGCGCGCGCGAAGGCCACGAGGCCGTCGCGAATGTCTTTGGCCCGGTTCGATCGGGGAAACAGCTTGCCCGACTCCGCCTCGAGGGCGAGGGGAATGCCGAGGTCGTGTTCGAAGAACGCGCGCTGCTCGTGCAGCGGCCAGGCCCGAAGCATGCCGCGCAGCAGGTGCGCGGGCGAGTCGGTGACGAAGCGCTCGGGGGCCAGTAGCGAGGGCAGGACGTTGCAGCGACCGCCGCCGCTGATCAGAATCTTGCGGCCGCCATCGGCGGTGCGTTCGATCAGCAGGACGTCGGCGCCGCCGGCTGCGGCAAACGCCGATGCGACGAGCCCGGCAGCGCCGCCGCCGATGACAGCAATCGAGTTCACGAGCTACATTGAAACAGGAGATCAGAAGATCAGGAGAAAAAACATTCCTCCCGATCTCTTGGTCTCCTGTTGAGCGCTACCGGAACAGGCTATCGATCGTCACGTGAGTGATCGGACCCAGGTTGAGCGCGCGAATCGGTCCTTCGATCAATTTCAGATCGCCGACCACGACGACCGCCATCTTCTCGGGTTGGATGAAGCGGGCGGCAGCGCGCTGCAGGTCGGCGGCCGTGACCGAAGTGACGCCCGGCACGAAGTCGCTGAACGTCGCCTCCGGCAGGTTGTAGACGACCAGCTCTTCGAGCTTGCGGGCCATGTCGCCAGTGGTCTCGAACTCTCCCGGAAAGCCGAGCGCGACGTAGTTCTTGGCCTTGGCCAACTCCTCGGCCGGCACCGGCGTGAGAATGCCGTTCAGCTCGTTGAAAAACTCGCGCAACGCGTCGGCCGTCTTGTCGGTCTGCACGCCGGCGGCGGCCAGGAACGGGCCCGCCGACAGCCGCATGTCGAACCCTGAACTGGCGCCGTAGGCATAGCCGTTCTTCTCGCGCAGGTTCTGGTTGAGGCGCGAGGTGAACGAGCCGCCGAGGACGGTGTTGAGCACCTGTAGCACCGCGTAGTCAGGCGTTGAGCGCGCCACCCCGACCCAGCCAATGCGAATTTGCGACTGCGCGGCCTCGGGCTTGTCGACCAGGTAGACCTGGCGCTTGCCAAGCTGCGGCGCGTTCGGCACCTGGGCGACGAGCGGCGCCATGCCGCCGGACTTCCAGCCGCCGAATGCCTTTTCCAGCATGGGCAGCGCCGTCGCCGGCGTCAGGTCGCCCACGACGAGCAGCGTCGCGTTGTCGGGACGGAAATGCGACTGGTAAAACGCCCTCACGTCATCGGTCGTGAGCGCTTCGATGGTGGTCGGCAGTCCGTTGGCCGGCGTACCGTAGCGATGCGTCGGTCCGAACACCATGCGCGGGAACGCCAACTGGATGAGCGCGGCAACGTTGTCGCGCGCCTGGAGCAGGCCGGTCAGCCGTTCCTTGCGGAGCCGATCCAGTTCGTCAGCGGGGAACGTCGGCCGCAGCGCCACGTCGGCCATCAGCGGCAGCGCCTCGGCCAGCTTCGAGACCGGCACCGACATGCGCACCGCGGACGAATCGAAGGAGCTGGCCGTCGAGAGGTTCGCGCCCAGGAACTCGATGGCGTCGGCCAGGTCGAGTGCCGAGCGCGAACCGGCGCCTTCGTCGAGCATGGCCGCCGTCAAGCTGCCGACCCCGTACTTGCCAATCGGATCGGCGGCGCTGCCCGCTCGCACGATCAGGTTGATCTGCGCGAGCGGTACTTCGTGGTGCTCGACGATCCACACGGAGAGGTCGTTCGACAGCTTGTGCTTCTGGATGGTGGGCAGCTTCAGCGCCGGGGCCGGGCCAATTGGCGGCGGCTGCTTGCGGTTGGCCTGCTGCGCCGAAAGGGAACCCGAGGCCGCGATGGCCAGCGCCACAAACAAGGTCAGCGTCTTCTTCATTTCTTGTCTCCCGGAACCACGCTGAGCTCGACGCGACGATCCTTCGGCAGGTATCGATCCACCGCCGCCTGTACGTCGGCTGCGGTCACGGCGCGGTAGCGCGCCAGGTCCTGCTCGAAGTAATCCGGCGTGCCGGCCGCCTTGAAGTAGGCGTTCAACTGATCGGCCTTGCCGCCGAACCCGCCGACCCGCTCCATGTTGCGGTAGAACGACGCCTCGGTCTGGTTGAGCGCGCGCGTCATCTCGCGGGCCGCCGGTGCTTCCTTGCGCAGTTTGTCCAGTTCCTCGTCGATCACCGCCTGGAGCTGGTCGAGGGTCTGTCCCGGCCGCGCGGTCGCGATGATCACGAAGTTGCTGCCAAGCGCCTGCGACTGCTGGAAGGCCGCGACGTCCTGCGCGATCTGCAGGTCGTACACCAGCCGGCGATACAGCCGCGAGTTCTTGCCGCTGCTCAGCAGGTTGGCGACGATGTCCATCGTCGCATCGCCCGGTTTCAGGAGCCCCGGTGTGTGCCAGGCTAGGTAGAGGCGCGGCAGTTGCACGCGGTCGGTAATGGTCTTGCGCTTCACGCCGTCGAGCACCGCCGTCGGCGGCGACAGCGGTTCCACGGGCTTGCCGCGCGGCACATCCTCGAACCACTTCTCCACGAGCTGGCGCGTGCTCGCGAGGTCGATGTCCCCGGCAATCACCAGGCTGGCGTTGTTCGGCACGTAGTAAGTGCGGAAGAAGCGCGCCACGTCTTCGAAGCTGGCGGCCGAGAGATCTTCCATCGAGCCGATCACGGGCCAGCTGTAGGGGTGGCCCGGCGGGTAGAGCAGCGCTGACAGCTCGACGAAGGCCTGGCCATACGGCTGGTTGTCGACGCCCTGACGCTTTTCGTTCTTCACCACGTCGCGCTGGCCGTCGACCTTGCCGGGGGCCTTGTCGTCGAGCAGGAAACCCATGCGATCCGACTCGAGGAACAGCGCCAGCTCGAGGGCATTGGCCGGCAGGTCAATGTAGTAGTTGGTCCGATCGGTGCTGGTCGAGCCGTTGTTGTTGGCGCCGGCGGCCTCGAGCCAGGTGTCAAAGGCGCCTTCGGGCACGTGCATGGAGCCTTCGAACATGATGTGTTCGAACAGGTGCGCGAAGCCGGTGCGCCCGACGCGCTCGTGCGACGAGCCGACGTGGTACCACAGGTTGACCGCGACCACCGGCACGCTGGTGTCGCGGTGCAGGATCACGTTCAACCCGTTCGGCAAGGTGAACTGCGTGTAAGGAACACTGAGCGCCTGCGCCTGGAGGGCGGCGCCGCCGCCAACGGGTGACGGCCCGATGAGAACCAGGGCCGCGGCGGCCAGGGACAGGAGTTGGGACGAGCGGGCACGCGTCATCCGCCCAGTCTAGCGCAGAGCCCTATTTCTTTCGCCGCGTCAGCATTTCGTGCGCCGCCTCGGAAATGGCCACCACTGCCGGGTGCTTCAGCCGCCGTTCCACCGAGATCGCGAAATAGCGTTCGCGCACGTTGTCGAGCCGGCCGACCGGCACCACGCCGTACTGGCGGCTCACTTCCTTCTCGATCACCGTCGGCGCCACGAACAGCCCGGCGCCGGCCTGCCCGAACGTGGTCAGCAGCGCGCTGTCGTCCAGCTCGGCGACAATCTGCGGACGAATGCCTTGCTGATCGAACCAGTGGTCGAGCGTGCGGCGCAGCGTCTTACCGTCGGTTGGCAGCAGGAACGGGGCCGCGTCGAGCGACTGCGGGAAGTTCTTGCGGCGCGCGGCGGCCAGCTTGGCGGTGCCGAAGACCGTCACCGTGGTTTCGCCAAGCGGGTGACTGAACGCCTTGACCTTGACCGTCGGCGAAATCGGCGTGTCGGCGATCACCAGGTCAAGGGCGTGGGTTGCCAGATCGGTCAGCAGGCGCTCGGACGCGCCGTCGCGGCAGACAATCTGGACGGCCGGCGTCAGCCGCAACGCCGGTTCGAGCAGGCGGTACGCGATGATCTTGGTGACCTCATCGGCCACCCCCACCTGGAAGCGCACCGGTCGTCCGGTGGGCCGGTCCTTCAGCGTGTCCATCAGCTCGCGGCCGATCGAGAAGATGTCGTCGGCGTAGCGATAGACGACGTGGCCGATCTCGGTCAGCACGAGATTACGGCCGGCGCGTTGAAAGAGCTTCTCGCCGAGCTGATGTTCGAGCGCGCGGATTTGCCCGCTGATGGTGGGCTGCGCGAGGCGCAGCTCCTCACTCGCGCGCGCGATGGTGCCCTGTCGCGCGACGGTCCAAAAGTACAGCAGGTGGTGGTAGTTCAACCACTCCATCGGCCCTACGATATACTTTCTGTTTCCGTTATGTCGGACAAACCACTGGTAGCAGTCATCATGGGCTCCACTTCCGACTGGGACACCATGTCCCACGCCGTGGAGATCCTCGAACGCTTCGGCGTGCCCTTCGAAAAAGCAGTCGTGTCCGCGCATCGGACGCCGGTGTGGATGGCCGAGTTCGCCCAGGGCGCCGAGGCCCGCGGCATCCAGGTGATCATCGCCGGCGCCGGCGGCGCCGCGCACCTGCCCGGCATGGTGGCGTCGCACACCGTGCTGCCCGTGCTGGGTGTGCCCGTGACCAGCGTGGCGCTGCAGGGGCTCGACTCGCTGCTGTCGATCGTGCAAATGCCCGGCGGCATCCCGGTGGGCACGCTCGCCATCGGCAAGCCCGGCGCCATCAACGCCGGCCTGCTCGCCGTCGGCATTTTGTCGCTGACTCGGCCCGAGCTGCGGGAACGGCTGCGCACCTTCCGCGCCGAGCAGACCACCAGGGTCCGCCAGGACGCGCTTCCGTGAACCGCATCGTGCTGCCCGGCGCCACGATTGGCGTGCTCGGCAGCGGACAGCTGGGCCGCATGCTGGCGCTCGAGGCCCGGCGCATGGGCTACCGGGTGCATACGCTGTCGCCCGGCGTCGATACGCCCACCGGCCAGGTGGCCGACCTCGAAGTCAGCGCGGAGTACGACGACCTCGAGGCCATTCGCGCGTTCGCCCGCGGCGTCGACGTGATGACGTTCGAGTTCGAGAACGTCTCGACCGATGCGGCCGATGCGGCGGCGGAGCTGGTGACGGTGCGGCCGAGCGGCTCGGCGCTGCACATCACGCAACAGCGCGCGCGCGAAAAAGGATTCCTGGCCGATCGCGGCTATCCGGTCACGCCGTTTGCGAAGGCGCAATCACTCGATGAGCTCGCGGTCGGCCTCGGCCTGGTCCGCCTCCCGGCAATTGTGAAGACCGCCGCCTTCGGCTACGACGGCAAGGGCCAGCACCGCGTCGATCGCATTGAAGACGGCGATCGCGTGTGGGGCCTGATTGGGCACCAGGAAGCCATCATCGAGAGCCTCGTCGACTTCACCCACGAGATCTCGGTGGTGGCGGCTCGTGGCCTCGACGGCGAGTTCGCCCACTACGGCGCGATCGAGAACATCCACCGCAATCACATTCTCGACCTGTCGGTGAGCCCGGCCCGGGTGCCGAAGGCGCTGGCCGACGAAGCCGTGCACCTGGCGCATCGCGTGCTGGATGACCTGGCCTACGTGGGCGTGCTGTGCGTGGAGTACTTCGTCACCCGCGACGGCGGCCTGCTGGTCAACGAGATCGCGCCGCGGCCGCACAACTCCGGTCACCTCACGATTGATGCCTGCGTGACGTCGCAGTTCGAACAACAGGTGCGCGCGGTGTGCGGGTTGTCGCTCGGCGACACCGCGCAGGTGAAGCCGGCGGCGATGGTCAACCTGCTGGGCGACCTGTGGGCGGACGGCGAGCCGGACTGGGCCGCGGCGCTCGCCGTGCCCGACGTGAAGCTGCACCTGTACGGCAAGGTTGATCCGCGCGTCGGCCGCAAGATGGGCCACATCACCGCGCTCGGTGATTCGGTGGACGAAGCCGCCGCCAAAGCCCTGGCGGCCCGCGACGTGCTCTGCTGATTGCCAATCCCGACACTGGTGTCCTCCCGACAAAAAGTGCCCTCCCGACAAGCGACTCCATCCCGGCTAGAATCAGCGTCGTGATCCGCTTCGGTCCGTTTCAGATCGACCCGCGGACGTGGACGTTGGCCCGCGAGGGTCAACCGATCGATCTGTCGCCTCGCCTCGTCGAGATCCTCGGCCATCTGTCGACCCGTGACGGCCAGATCGTCACGAAAGACGAACTGCTCGAGCGCTTCTGGCCGGGCGTCAACATCAGCGACAACACCTTGACGCGGGCGGTGGCCGACATCCGAAAGGCGCTCGGTGATTCGGCGGCGGCGCCCGTCTACGTGCAAACGCTCGCGCGGCGCGGTTATCGTTTCGTGGCCTCTGCACCCGCCCTACCCGCCTCACCCGTCCTACCCGCCGACGAGGATCCGTTCCAGGCGTGGGAGCAGGGACGCCTGGCGCTGGAGTCGCTGGATCTGTCGCGACTGGATCAGGCGATCTTCGCGTTCGAGCGCGCGGTCACCAACCTGCCGTCCTATGCACCGGCGCACGCCGGGCTCGCCAACGCCTATTTGTTGCGGTTTGAAACCACGCGGTTCAGCAACACCCCCGACCGCGAGATGCTCGAGCGCGCGCTGACCGCGGCACGGCGGGCGTGCGCGGCCGATCCCAGGCAGGGCGAGGGGTGGGCGGTGCTCGGCTACCTGCTGGCGGCCGCCGGACAGGTGGCCGAGGGGCAGGCGGCCGCGCGTCGCGCGACCGCGCTCGAACCCGGCAACTGGCGGCACCATTTCCGCCTCGGTTACGTCACGTGGGGAGAGGAACGGCTGCGCGCCGCCGACCGCATTCTCGAGTTGATGCCGGCGTTCGCGCCCGCGCGCATGTTGTCGGCCATGGTGTTCGTGGCGCGCGGCGCGCTGGCGCGTGCCGAACAGGAAGCCGCGCGCGGCGCCGAGATTCAACGCGGCAGCGCGGGGGCCGGGACGCCGATTCCGGCGGCCGGGCTGCACTGGTTGCGCGGGCTCATCATGTCCGCGCGCGGCGAACGCGACGAGGCCCTCCGGTGCTTCGACGAAGAGATTGCGGCCGGGACCGGTGGCCAGGTTTACGGCCGCGAGTTCATCGCCAACGCACGGGTGGCGGCGGGATTCGTGTTGATCGAGCGAGGCGACGCGCAGGGCGCAGCGGCGCATTTCCATCAGGTCCTGGCCGACACCCCGCGTCACGCGCGGGCCACGCTGGGTCTGCAGGCCACCCGCCTGCTGACCAAGGAGCTGCGCGCGCCGGACGAGGCCATGGGCGCCGTTCACACCACGACCGACGAACTGACCCAGAGCGGCCGCCAGGTCGAGGCGTCGCTGGTCGAGGCGGGCGAGCGCTGCGTCCTCGGCCGCGCCACCGAAGCCGTGGACGTGCTCGACCGAATGCTGACGCTGGCGCCGGTCGGCCCGGCGGGCTGGATCATCCCCGTGGACCCCATGCTCGCCGCCGTCCGTTATGTCCCCGGAAGGGCCGTGATTCTGGCAAAACTGGCGGCGCGCGCCTCCTGACTCAGGCTTTCTCACCTCCAACTCATCCTCCCGTCAGGACTCGGCGGCCGATCAGCCGCCACCATGACTGCGGAGGCTGTGATGCTTGGTCCGATTCTCGCGGTGGTCATCGTCGTGCTGTCGGCTACCTCGGTGGGGGCGCAAATGCCAGTGAACGCGTCACCGGCCGAGGTCTGGCCCGAGGATTCCAATCCCACTCGATTGTTCTTTGCGCCGACCGGTCGCTCGCTCGGGAAGGGCCAGGCCTACTTCGGCGTCTACGAAGTGCTGTTGCCGTTCGTGCAATACGGCATCACCGATCGCGTGTCGATCGGCGGCGGCACGCCGTTCGTGTTTGGGACGGGCGGGGGTCAGCCATTCTGGGTGACGCCGAAGGTCCAGGTGCTGAAGGCGCGCTCGACGGAAGCCGCGGTGGGCGTCCTGCACTTCGTCAACATGGGCGACGCCAGCGCCGGCATCGCCTACGCGGTGGTCACACAGGGCACCCCGGACGCGGCCGCGACCATCGGCGCCGGCTACGCCTACGCGAGCGAGGATGAGTCACGCGCCGGAGCGCCGGTGGTGATGCTGGGCGCCGAGAAGCGCATTGCGAGGCGCCTGAAGTTCGTGACCGAGAACTACTGGTTCAGCGGCATCGGCATGGCGAGCGGCGGCTTGCGCTTCATGGGCGATCGGCTGTCGGCCGACTTCGGGCTGGTGGCGCCGCTCGGCGGCGAGGTCCGGTTCGTGTTCCCGATGATCAACTTTGTCTTCAAGATGAAGTGACGCGTCAGTCCGCGGAGATCACGAGCCGCGGATTGCTCCGCCAGCGGCCGCGCGTGAAGTCGGGGAAGTCCACCGCGCGGCTGCGGCGGGCCGTCGAGGCCACGCTCAAGCCGACCACGGCGCTCAGCGCCGCGGCGTCGTAGACGTTCATGTCGGTGGTGAGGCCGTTCCTCAAACAGTGAATGAGGCGATGGTCCTCGATGAAGTCCATGCCGCCGTGACCGGCGCCGGCGGCGCGGGCTTCGACCGCCTTCCACAGTGGATGGTCGAATTCGCTGCGGATGGCCGCGGCCTCGACCCACTGGTGCGGCTTGCCGCGTCCTTCGATGTAGACGCGGTTCGGGTAACCCTGGAACATGCCCTTGGTGCCCTGCACCATGTGGATGCGCGAGTACGGCCGCGGCAGGTTGGTGCAGTGCTGCACCATGATGGTCCGGCCGCGCGCGGTCTTGATCAGGCTGGTGTTGACGTCGCCCATCGCAAACCGTTCGCGGCGCTCGGGCGCGCCCTCCGGAAAGTGCTCGCGGGCCCAGTCCTGGAGACCGCGCGACGGTCCGCTCATCGACACCAGGTAGTCGAAGCGATCGCCGCGGTTGATGTCGAGGCAGTTGGCGACCGGGCCCAGGCCGTGCGTCGGATAGAGGTTGCCATCCAGCTTGCGCGACCAGGCGCGCCGCCACAGCCCTTCGTCCTTGTTCTCGAACTTGATCGCCCGCAGGTCGTGCAGGTAGCCGCCCTCGGCGTGTACCACCTCGCCCAGCACGCCCTGCCGGACCATGTTCAGCACCATCATCTCGGGCCGGTCGTAGTTGCAGTTCTCCATCATTACGGCGTGGCGCTTGTGCTTCTCGGCCGATTCGACGAGCGCCCAGCAGTCGTCCACCGTCATGGCCGCCGGCACTTCCGTCGCGGCGTGCTTGCCGGCCTTCATGGCCGCCAGCATCACCGGCACGTGCCACTCCCACGGCGTGGCCGTGAAAACGAGATCGAGCTCTTCGGTTTCGCACAGACGCTCGAAATCCCGGGGGCCCTTCGCATAGACCGCCGGCTGCGGATGGCCCGCGGCGACGATCGCTTTGCTCGCCCACGTGGTGCGCTCGTCACGAACGTCGCAGACTGCGGTGATGCGGCAGCCGGGAATCTTCAGGAAGTTCTCGAGGTGGCTGCCGCCCTGCAGGCCAATGCCGACCATCCCGATGCGCACGAGCTCGATCGGCGGCGCCGCCAGCAGGCCCTCGCGTGCCTGCTCATCAGCCATGTGGCGTCCGCCCTCGTCAATGTGGCGTCCGCCGTCACCGTCAATGTGGTGTCCGCCTTTAGGCGGACCTTCCGCGTTGAGCGAGACGGCACTTGCTGCCGCCGCTCCGCTCAGCTTCAGAAAATCGCGCCGATTCAGGTCGCTCATCAACTATCTCAGTGGCGTCAGCATCACGGTCGACACGGCCGGGCCGGGCAGAAACGGCGAGGCCTCGCCGTTCAGCCACGCGCGATACTGATCCCCGTAGTGGGGCGACAACGGATGCCCGCTTTGGCCGGTGGGAATGTGCAAAATGCCCTCGTGCTCGCGGCCGGGTGAGACCACCATGCGCTGCGACGGCCCGGTGCGCGGCGACTGCGCGCGCGGCGTGTAAAGATCGCCCGGCAGCGGATCGCCCGGCATGTTCAGGTAGCGCCCGAACAAGGGAATGCCCGAGGCCAGCGGATGTACGAACTGCGCGCGATTGGCCTCGCCCCAGGTGCGGTCGGCGAGGCGTGCGCCCTCGGACGTCAGCTCGGCAATCGCGACGTCCACCGACGCGAGCATCCAGTCCTCCCACGACGGGTACTTCGGCGCCAGCAGGTGCGCCGGCCGTTCGCTGACGAGCTGCCACACCGGCCCCTCGCCCCGCAACGAGCGCGAGTAGTCGAAGGCCGGATCGATTGCGGTGGCGGGCGCGGTCAACGTGGTCATCACTTCGCGCACGAACACGGTGCGGAAGTGGCGCACCAGCCGATACGCGGCCGAATCTCGCGAGGCGCGGCCGGTCCAGGTCGCTTCGACCAGCCGCTTGAACTCGGCGCGCGGTCCCGTGGTCTGCCGCGCGAGCAGCTTCAGCACCAGCGTCCGCCAGCGCTCGAGATAAAGCGCCTTGTCTTCGAGTTGGATCGAGAGCATGTCGATGGGCGTGGCCTTGCCGAGCGTCAGCAGGCGATCGCGAATCAACCGGGCGCGAATGCCGTCGGCGTAGCCGCCCTCGCCGAGCACCGCCAGCCGCTCGCCATCGACAACCGGCGCGTTCGCCGTCCAGATGCGGCCGGCCGGCGGATCGACAATGCGGGGGAAGTCGGTGGCGGCGAGGTAGCCGTCCCAGCGGCGAGTGCCGTCGGCCCACGATTCCGGCGTCACCCCGTCGAGCCCGACCCGCTTGGGAATGGCGCCGCCGATCGTCCACGCGATGCGACCGGTGTCGTCGCCCATCGTCACGTTCTGGTTGGGCATGCCGAGGCCGGCGATCGCGGCCAGCAACTCGTCAACCGTGTGTGCGCGCTCGGGCGCCAGGATGTTGGATGAGAGCAGCGTTGGGTCGTGCGCCACCCAGTGCTGCGCGTACTCGCGACCGCGCGCGTCGGTCCAGACAATCGGCCCCCACATCGTCCAGCGCACGGCAACCGTGACCGCGTCACCGCCCTTGACCGCAATGGTTTCCTGGAACACGTCGAAGGGCTTCGGGCCATCGGGGGTGAGGTACTTGCCGGCATCGCGCGGATCCGGTTCAATGCGAACCAGGTCGCTCCAGTCGCCGCCGGTATTCGTAAAGCCCCAGGCGACGTGGCCGTTGCTGCCGACGACCAGGCTCGGCAGTCCGGGCAGCGTAAGGCCGGTGACCCTGTGCGGCGCGCCGCGGGAATCGGGAAACGCCATCGACGCGCGATACCAGAGGATCGGCACGCCGATCGACAGGTGCATGTCGTTGGCGACCAGCGCCGCGCCCGATGCCGTGTGCGTGCCATCAACCGCCCAGTTGTTGCTGCCGAGGATCGCGTCCTCATCGGCATTGGGGTTGACTCGTTGTGGCGTGGCCCGCGCGTGGGTCTTGCGAAGGTCAAAGACATCGGGTCCGGGAACCGGCGGCCGCGGCAAGGGTCCGCCGTCCACGGGCGCGTCCCACTCCGACCCGACGGCCGAGAGAAAGCGATACAGCGGTTCAGGCAGCGCATCGCGCATGGCGCCGATGGTCTGCTCGAACTGCGCCTGCCGTCCCTGCAGCGTGTTGAACATGGCCAGCACGGTGAGAATGGTGTCTTCGGGCCGCCACGGTTCCGGCGTCGCGCGCAGCACCAGGTACTCGGGTGGCGCCGCACCGAGTGCCTGCAGCCCGGCGTTGACACCTGCGGCGTAGGCCTCGAGCACCGCGCGATACGCCGGCTCCGTGCCCTCGAACGCGCGACCGGCGACGTCGCGCAGCCGGTGACGCCGCGACTCCTGATCAACGGCAAGGGCGCGCCGCCCGACGAGCGCCGACAGCTCGCCGGCCGGCTGGCGGCGCTGCAAATCCATCTGGAAGAAGCGATCCTGGGCGTGGACGAAGCCGAGCGCGCGGGCCACATCCTCTCGTGAGTCGCCGACGATGGTGGGGACGCCGAGCGAGTCGCGGTCGATGCGGACGGGAGCATCCAGCCCGGCAATGGCCGCTTCGCCGCTGACCATGGGCAGGCTGGCCCGCATCCGCGCCCGCGCGTAGATGCCGCCGGCGACCACCAGGAGGACGAACAGGATCAGCGTCGCGATCAGGAGGCGAAGCAGTCGTCGCACGTGCTGATATTACATCCGGGGGCCTGACCCCCATTTCCACCAAATGGTGTATTGGGGACAGGCATCCCATCACCAACCGTCTCACCAGCCCAGGTCGGGCTATCATCCGCCACATGAGAGCGGTCGTCATTGGCGGGACACAGTTCATGGGGCGCGAGATCGTCCGGCGCCTGGTCGCGAACGGGCACGACGTCTCGGTGCTGCACCGGCGCGATCAGCACGATCTCGGGCCGGAGGTTCAAAACCTGCAAGCCGATCGCGCCGATCTGGCCAGGGTGTCAGACCTGCTGACCCGCGGGCGCTTCGAGGCGGTATTCGACCTGGCGTACGACTGGCAGCATGGCACGACCGCCGATCAGGTCGAGGCCGCGGCGCGAGCGTGCGGCGATCAACTTCAGCGCTACATCTTCATGTCGAGCGTGGCTGCCTATGGCCCCGGGCTCGATCATCGCGAGGCTGACCCACTGGTGCCGGACGATGTGCCGAATCCGTATGCGCAGCACAAGGCGTCGGCCGAACGCCGGCTGTTCGGCTTGCACGCCCAGTCGGGGTTCCCAGTGACGACCATTCGACCCGTTTTCGTTCACGGACCTGGCCAGCCGTTCTATCGCGAGCAGTTCTTCTGGGATCGCCTGCTCGACGGGCGTCCGATCGTCCTTCCCGATGCCGGGTTGGCGGCCACGCAGTGGGTGTTCGTGGCCGACGTCGCCGAAGCGTGCGTGCGTGCCATGGCACGGCCCGAGGCCGCCGGGCAGGCCTTCAACCTTGGCCATGTCGAGCCGATGACCCAGCGCACTTTCGTCGAGTCGTTGGCGCGGGTGGCCGGGCGCGAGCCCGAACTGGTGAGCGTGCCGAGGGCCGCGATAGCGTCGGCGGGAGGACAACTGGTGGGCGGGAACCTGTATTTTGGCGAGTTCCTCGATCTGCCCCCGCACACCGTGAACGTCGACAAAGCCCGTCAACTGCTGGGCATCGTCCCGACGCCAATGGAGAGGGCATTGCAGTTGGGCTTTGAGTGGTACACCCCACAGCCGCGGCGGCCGTCGGACTACGCCTTCGAAGACCGCCTGCTCAGCGCGGTGTGATTCGACTGACCCCAATCCACTAAATTGTGAAAATGGGGGTCAGACCCCAAGCCACCATTCTGATCGCAAGCGGCGGATCGCGGGGGCGGCGGCACTGGCGTAACTTCGCTCCATGATGCAGCATGAACAAAACAGGGTGCCTACGGTGCCTATGGTGCCTGGGGTGCCTGTAGTGCGAATGCCAATAGTGCCAACGGCGCCAGCTGGCGGACTCGACCCGAGATGGAAACCGCTGGCCGCGCGCGACGTCAGGGCCGACGGCAGCTTCGTCTACGGCGTCACTTCCACAGGGATCTACTGCCGACCGAGCTGCCCGAGCCGTCGGCCCCGCGCGGACCGGGTGCGGTTTTTCGATACGACCGCCGACGCGCGCCAGGCCGGGTTCCGCGCCTGCAAGCGCTGTCGGCCCGATACCATCGGACTGATGCAGCCGGGCGTCGAGGCAGTGCGCCGCGCATCCGCGTACCTCGCATCGCACGCCGATCAGCAAGTGACCCTGGGGCAGCTCGCGCGGGTCGCGGCCATGAGTCCCCATCACTTGCAGCGCCGCTTCAAGGCGATGGTCGGCCTGTCGCCGCGCGAGTTCCAGGCGGCGGTGCGGGCCGGCAAGCTGCGCGCGAGCCTGCGCGATGGCCGCGATGTGACCACCGCCATCTACGAAGCCGGTTACGGTTCGCCCAGCCGCGTGTACGAGGCCGCGCCCACCGGCAAGGGCATGACGCCCTCACGCTATCGCCGTGGCGGCGCCGGCCTGGTCGTCGGCTACTCGACGGTGTCCGGTCCGCTCGGCCACGTGCTGGTGGCGGCCACGGCGGATGGCGTGTGCGCGGTCAAGCTCGGTGATTCGGAGTCTGCCCTGGTTCGCGACTTGAGGCGCGAGTACCCAGCCGCCGACATTCGCGCGAACCTGCAGCCCCGCACGGACTGGGTGAAGGCCATCGTTCAGCACCTGCGCGGCACGCAACCGTCGCTCGACCTGCCCATCGACGTGCAGGCCACGGCCTTCCAGTGGAAGGTCTGGCGGGCCTTGCAGCGGATCCCGTACGGCGAGACGCGCGCCTATTCGGAGGTGGCCACGGCGATCGGCCAACCCAAGGCGGCCAGGGCGGTGGCCCGCGCCTGCGCCACCAATCCCGTCTGCCTCGTCGTGCCATGCCACCGCGTCGTCCCCGCGACCAGTGGTACGGGCGGGTATCGTTGGGGAGCCCAGCGCAAAGCCAGGCTGCTCGCGGCCGAGAGCAAGCGCGCGAAACGGGGGTGAGGCTGCGCATAATTGCGCATTTTCACCGGTTCCCGACTCCCGACTCCCGGCTCCCGGTTAGAATCCCTGCGTGCCCTCAACTCGCTATGGCATCTCCCCGTGGCTGGATGCCGTTCTCGTAAAGAAGCGGCCCGAGTTTCCGGCGTTTCGCGGCGTCATCACTCATCCGGTCGTGGTCATCGGCGGCGGCATGGCTGGAGCCATGGTGGCCCAGGCGTGCGCCGCGGCTGGCATGAAGGTGATCCTGCTCGAAGCCGGACGCGTCGGCCAGGGCGGCAGCGGCCGGGCCACGGGACTGATTTCGAGCGAAGCCAGCGGATCGTATAGCGCCCTCGAAGCGCGGGCGGGCAAGCGGGCGTCGCGAGCCCTGTTCGAACATACGGAGAAGGCACCGCGCGAGCTGGCGGCCGCCGTCAAGCGCCTGGGCATCAAGGCAGGCCTCGAGTTGCGAGACGCCATTCGCGTGCTGCCGCAGGGCGCGTCCGACAAGCCGCTGCAGCGCGAGCTGGCCGCGCGCAAGCAAGCGGGGCTGACCGCCGCCTGGATGTCGCCCGCCATGGTGCTGCGCCAGACGGCGCTGATGTCGGCCGGCGCCGTCAAGCTGCCCGACTGGGGATTTGTCGATCCCTACAAGCTCACGCTCGGCTTCTTGTCGGCTGCGATCAAGAAGGGCGTCAAGGTCTACGAACGGTCGCGCATCACCAGGATCACCTTCAATCGCAAGAACGCGACGGCCTTTCTCGATGGCGGCGCCATCACGACCGAAAACCTGATCATCTGCATCGGCGAGCCGACCAGCCTGTTCAAGCCGCTCAAGCGCCACTTGAAGCACGAGGACCGCTATGCCGTGCTGACCGAGCCACTGCCGGCCGCCGTACGCGCCGAACTGGGGCAGCAGGCCGCGCTCCTGACCGACACCGAGGCGCCGCCACACCAGCTGTGGTTTACCGCCGACCATCGGGCGCTCTTCACCGGCGCCGACCAGAAGCGGCCAGCCGATCGCCTGCGCACCCAGACGCTCGTCCAGCGCACCGGCCAGCTGATGTACGAACTGACACGCCTCTACCCGGCGATTTCGGGAGCGAGACCCTCGCATGGCTGGGACGTGCCGTTGGCCCACCCCGTGGACGACGTGCTGTATGCGGGGGCGCACCGGAACTTTCCGCACCAGCAGTTCGCCTTCGGCACCTCGCACGATCCGGCCCGCGCATTCCTGGCCAGCCGCATCATCCTACGGGCGGTGCAGGGAAAGCCCGATAAGGAGGACGTGCACTTTTCGTTCGCCCGAAATCTCTAGATTTCAAAGAAGGACCCATGGCGGAGTCAGGCATTTTTCGCATCAATCCCCTGCAGGGCTGGCAACGCGACGCCATCTTGAAGGCGGCCCAGATGATCCGCGATCGATTCGGCAACCCGCCGGTCGATCCAGTGGCGAAGCAGGCCCACGACGGCCTGCTCGAAGTACTGGATCCGGCGCGCCGCACGGTCAGGCTGCAGCGTGAGATGAGTGAAGCCACGCGCAAGGCCGCGCTCACCGAGCGGGCCGAACGCCGGGCCCGCGAGCGCCGCGCCAGCGACCGCCGCAAGTCCAACCTGGGTCCGCCCCCGGGAGGGCCGGACCGCCGCAAGGGCGACCGTCGGGCGGGCGAGCGGCGCAGCCGCCGATAACCAGCTCTGCGCCGAAAACCAGCTCTGCGCAGAAACTGCCCAGGCATCCGGTACCCGGATGTCATTAGTTGCATCAAATCCCCATGTAACCGTGCCAGGCCCCGGGCGGGTCTATACTGGCTTTTGTCACGTTGTTGTTACTTTTTTGGAGGCGTAACTCCCCATGCTTCGCACCATCACCGCGTTCGTCCTGAGCCTGGCACTCGTGTCGCCGGCTCTCGCGCAGTCCACGGCCATTAACGGCACCATTGAAGGCACGGTCAGCGACGATCAAGGGGCCGTGTTGCCCGGCGTCACCATCACCGTGTCGAACCTCGACACCGGCGACAATCGCGTCGTCATCACCAACGAGCGCGGCTTGTATCGCGCGCCGCTGCTGTCGCTTGGCACCTACCGCGTCGTGGCCGAGCTGCAGGGGTTCAAGAAGTTCGAGCAGACCGGCGTGTCGCTGCGCGCCGGCCAGACCGCGGTGATTGACGTCCGCCTCACGGTGGGCGCGATCGCCGAAACCGTCATGGTGACGGCCGATGCGCCGCTGATTGACCTGGCCAAGATCGAGCAGGGCCGCACGCTGAGCGAGGAAGAAATCAAGACCTTGCCGCTGACCTCGCGCAACCCCTACAACTTCGCGCTGTTGCAGCCGGGCGTGGTGGGTTTTGAAACCAACGAATTCGGTGTGCCCCGCATCACGGCCAATGGCGCGCTGCTGCGCGTGAACTACCAGGTGGACGGCAGCAACAACACCCAGAAGGATCGCGCCGGCCTGCGGCAGATGCCGATGTCGGAAGTGATGATCCGCGAAGTGAAGGTCGTGACCAGCGGCTACGCGCCGGAGTTCGGCCAGACCATGGGCATGGTCTACAACGCGATCACGCCGTCGGGCACCAACACCTTCAAGGGCCAGGGTAGCTACCGCCTGCAGCGCCAGTCGATGGTCGAGAAGCCGTTTTTTACCGCCGCCACGGCGCCCAAGCCGCCGACCGACGTCAACGTGTACACGTTCGATCTGGGTGGACCGGTGGTCAAGGACAAGACGCACTTCTTTGGCGGCTACGAGCACACTGAGCGCGACCTTTCTGGCCTGAGCGTGATCACCATCTCGCCGGCCAACCAGGCGCTGCTCGGGCTCAACGAGCCGGCCTACATGCCGCGCGGCCTGAACACCGAGTTCGCGATTGGCAAGATCGATCACCAGATCAACTCGGCCAACCGCCTCTCGGTGCGCTACATGTTCTTCGACAACTTCATCACCGCCAACGTCGGCGGCGGCCTGGTGTCGGTGCAACGCGCCAACGACTTCGCCGATCGCCAGCACTCGACGGCCGGCCAGCTGATCTCGACCATCGGGTCGAACATGCTCAACGAGTTGCGCGTCCAGTATGCGACCCGCGCCCAGAGCCGCGTCGCCAACGCGCAGTCGGGCACCGGCCCGGCCATCAACGTGACCGGTGTCGCCAACTTCGGCGGCTCGGTGGCCGCCACCTCCGACGTCGGCTTCGGTTTCACGCAGAACGTGATGCAGGTCAATAACAGCACGACGTTGCTGCGTGGCAACCACGCCTTCAAGGCGGGCTTCGACCTGCAGTGGGTCGCCGATACTCGCCAGGCGGGCGCGGCCCAGCTCTACACCTTCCCGAACGCGGCTGCGTACCTCGCCGCCCAGAGCGGCGTGAACCGGTTCGGCTACACCAGCTTCACGCAGTACTTCGGTTTGCCCGGCCTCGAATACAACACGGCGCAGTACGGTCTCTTCATCCAGGACGACTGGCGCGTCACCCCGGACCTCAAGGTGCTCTACGGCGTGCGCTACGACCTCTACGGCGTGCCCGACGGGGATCCCAATGCGCCGATCCTGACCTCGCGCGAGTTCCCGACCTCGACCAACAACTTCGCGCCGCGCGTCGGCATGGCCTGGAGCCTTGGCAGCGACAAGAAGACCGTCGTCCGCGCCAACACCGGCATCATGTATGACCAGACGCTCAACGCCATCTACGAGCAGGCGCTGGCCAACAACGGCACGAACGCCCGCGCGTCGGCATCATTTACCCCGACCCAGGCGGGTGCCCCGGCGTTCCCGCAGGTGCTGAGCGCCGGCGCCGGCGCGACGCCCAACCTGGCGTGGACCGTGGACCCCGACTTCAAGGTCGCCCGCTCGTGGCAGAACAACGTGCAGATCGAACGGGGCCTCGGCGATCACTACTCGATCGGCGTCGGTGCGTCCTACGTGACCGGCTACAACCTGCCGGTGGTCACCAACATCAACCTGATCAACCCGACCGGCACCACCTCGGACGGCCTGCCGGTGTTCGCCACCGCCGTCAACGCCGGCACTCGTGTCGATCCCCGCTACAACGTGATCAACAGCGTGCAGTCGCCCGGCGACTCGACCTACAAGAACATGACGCTGCAGTTCACCCGCCGCACTTACAAGGGCATTGGCTTCGATGTGGCCTACACGCTGGGCAAGAGCGAAGACAACGCGCCGATCACCGGCCAGCTGTCGGTGCAGGGCGACGCCGGCCGCACCGACGTGACCAACCTCGATCGCGACTTGGGGCCCAACATCCTCGACCAGCGCCACACCTTCGTGGCCAGCATTGTCGCGATGCCGACGTTCGAGATGGGCGGCATTGGCGGCGCCATCCTGAACAACAACGTGTTCGGCCTGGCGATCCAGATGGCAAGCGGCATCCCGGTGAATTTGCGCAGCAACCGCGAATTGAACAACGACGGCACGGCGAGCGATCGGCCCTCGGGCGTTGCCCGCAACTCGCTGACCTTGCCCTCGCGCAAGAACGTCGACTTCCGCTACTCGCGCAAGGTCCGCATCAGCAACGCGATGGCGGCGGAAGTGATTGCCGAAGTGAAGAACCTGTTCAACACTGAGCAGGTGTCGAGCGTCAACGCGACGGTTCCGACCGACTTGCTCGGCGTGCCAACCGGCACCCTGCCGACGTCGGGCAAGGATCTGACGCCGACCGGTGGCTACGAACAGCGCCAATTCCAGCTCGGGTTCAAGTTCACGTTCTAGTTTGTTGATCGTAGGGGCGGGCTTTAGCCCGCCCAGTTTTCTGGGGGCGCACTGAAGTGCGCCCCTACGTTTTCATGGCTATGCGTAAAACAACTCTCCTTTTCGCCGTTCTTCTTGCAACCACTTCAGCCCACTCGACCGCCCAGCACCAGCTGGTGCCCGTGTCGCAGCTGAAGGGCGCGCCGGCGCTGGAACTGGCGTTGCGCAAGCTCGACACCGTGGGCAACTTCATGATGACCACGGCCCACCCGGACGATGAGAACAACGCGATGCTGGCGTATTTCGCCCACGGCCAGGGCTTCCGGACGTCGCTCGTGACGGCCACGCACGGTGAAGGCGGGCAGAACGAGATTGGTCCCGAGCTGTTCGAGGCGCTGGCGGTGCTACGCACCGAGGAACTGGCGGCGGCGCATCGGTTCGACGGCGCCGACCAGTACTTCACGCGCGCGATCGACTTCGGCTATTCGTTCAGCATTGAAGAGACCTACGAGAAGTGGGGTCACCAGGAGATTCTTGGCGACTACGTCCGCATGATCCGCACGATTCGCCCCGACGTAATCGTCGGCTTCGTGTTCGATGGCGATGGCGGCGGCCAGCATCACCAGGCTTCGTCCAGGCTGACGCTCGAAGCGTTCCGCGCGGCGGCTGACCCCGCGAAGTTCCCCGAGCAGATCACGGAAGGGCTGCGCGCGTGGCAGCCGAAGAAGTTCTATTACACGGCGGGCTTCGGAGGGCCGCCGGGTGGGGCTGGTAGGGCTGGTGGGGCTGGTCAGGCCGCAACGCCGGCGACGATGGTTGAGGCCCCGGCGCCGCTGCAGTTCACGGGTGGCGACGTGTGGGATCCTGTCATCGGCCGCACCTATAACGAGCTCGGCGGCGAAGCGCGCAGCATGCACAAGTGCCAGGGCATGTCGCAGCTGCTGCCGTTGCCCGCGCCGACCGGTGGCGGCGGCGGCCCGATGGGACCCGGCGGCATTCGCAACTACCGCCTGCGCGACACGGTGCTCGAGGGCGGCGTCGCGCGGACGGATCGGCAAATGTTCGACGGCGTCGACACCAGCCTCCGCAGCCTGCTGTCCTTTGCCCCTGGGGCGCCGGCTGAACTCGGTGCCGGACTCGATCGCATCAGCGCCGCGGTTGCCGAGGCGCGGCAGGCCATGGCGGCCGGTGGCGAGAATGCGACTGTCGCGCCGCTGACGCGCGGCCTGAAGGCGCTGCGCGATGTGCGCGCGTGGCTGGCGTCCTCGTCGCTCACCGAGAGCGCGAAGTACGAGATCGAGTTCCGTCTCGCCCCGAAGGAGCCGCAGTTCGCCAGGGCCCTGATGTTTGCGACCGACGTCCGCCTCGAAGCCATTGCGCGCGATGGCCTGGTGGTGGCCGGGCAGCCGCTGCTGGTGGACCTGATGGCCGCCAATCGCGGCAAGGTGCCCGTGGAAGTCTCAGTCGTAGCCAACGGGTTCGCAACGACTGCTGAGCCCAGCATCTGCGCGAAGCCCACGAACTTGTTGTCTGGCGGCATCAAGTCGTGTGGCGCTTCGCCGCGAATTCCTCTCGATGCGCGCCTGACCGCCGCGCACTTCCACACCGGCCCCCAGGGCGCGCGTTACGTGTTCGACGAAGACGTGCCGTTCGGCCTGCCGTTCCGGCCGACGCCGTACACCGCCACGTTCAACCTCACGGTGGAGAACACGCCGTTTTCAATCACGCTGCCGATCCAGGCGCGGTCGGATCGCGACATCTTCGCCGGCGAGAAGCGCCAGGAGATTCACGTGGTGCCGGCATTTGCGGTGGCGACGACGCCCGACACGGTGATCGTGCCCTTGAAATCAGCGACCCCGGTTTCCAAGGACGTGCGTGTCACGGTTACGAATCACTCCAAGGGCGCCGCCAAGGCCGAGGTGACCCTCGAAGTGCCCCAGGGCTGGCGCGCATCGCCGGCGACGCAGCCGGTGAGCTTCACGCGTGAAGACGAATCGGTGACCGTGCGCTTCATGTTGCAGCCGCCCGCGCCGGGCGTGCTGGCCGCGGCCGCCATGAAGCCGGGTGGCAACCAGTTCACGGTCAGCGCCGGCGTCCGCAGCCATGATGTGGTGTCCGGCTTCAGCCGGACCTTCACCCAGGGGTACCAGGTGGTGGAGTACCCGCACACGACACGGCGTCACGTGTTGACGCGGCCGCAGGTGGCGGTGAAGGCGCTCGACGTCAACGTCAAGCCGAACCTGAGCCTCGGTTATGTGATGGGCGTTGGCGACGAAGTTCCGGCCGCGCTGGTCCAACTGGGCGTGAAGCTCACCTTCATCGATCCGGAAGAACTGGCCTGGGGCGACCTCGGCCGCTACGACGTGATCATGACCGGCGTGCGCGCTTACGAGCGGCGCGCCGACCTGCGCGCCAACAACCAGCGCCTGCTCGACTACGCGAAGGCGGGCGGTACGGTGATCGTCCAGTACAACAAGTTCGAGTTCAACGAGGCGCAGTACGGGCCGTTCCCGGCCAGGGTCGGCCGCGAGCGGGTGACCGACGAGAATGCCGAGGTCACGGTGCTGGCGCCGCAGCATCCGGTGTTCAACACGCCGAATGCGATCGGCCGCGCCGACTGGACGGGTTGGGTACAGGAACGCGGACTGTATTTCCTGGACGAGGCCGCCCGCGATCCGCAGTACACCGATTTGGTCGAGTTCACCGAGCCCTTCCCGTACAACCAGGGCGTCAAGCGCGGCGCGTTGGTCGAAGCGAAGGTGGGCGAGGGCCGCTGGCTTTACGTCGGCCTCGGCCTGTGGCGCCAGTTGCCCGCGGGCACGGATGGTGCATTCCGCCTCATGGCGAACCTGATCAGCCTGCCGTAGTTGAACAGGAGTTCAAGAGATCAGGAGAGACATTTTCTGTATCTCCTGATCTCCTGTTAAACCCTTGGGCCGGTCGAGGGTTCTAACGCTTCGTTCCTCCCATTCGCAGTCCGGCACGTCGTCTCACAGATTCGTAATCGCAGGACGTTTCCTGAGGGCAGCAGACGCGTAAACGCTATGGTTCTGCTGGTGGCGAACAGCGTAAAGTAGGCACAATGCTCGAGCACATTTTGCGGCGGATGGGGTTTGGGGCCAGTCCCGCCGACCTGGCGTTTTGGCGTGACACGCCGATCGATACGGTGATCGACCGGCTGCTCAACTACGAATCGCAGTCCACCGACCACGACTCGAAGATTGGCCAGGCGGCCTACGTCGGCATCACCACCACGTCGGGGCGCCCGTTTTCGGCCAACACCTCGATCAACGACGCCCGGCAACGCTGGCTGTTCCGGATGATCCACTCGCAGCGCCCGCTCGAAGAGAAGATGGCGCTGTTCTGGCACAACCACTTCGCCACGGCTTACAGCAAGATTGCGGGCGCGGTGGGCCAGGAGCGCGCCACGCGGATGATGGACAACGACCCCAATGACCTGGCGGGCAGCGAGCCGGGGCAGATCCAGAAGTTGCGGCAGCACGCCACCGGCAACTTCCGCGACATGCTGCTGGCCATGTCGCGTGACCCGGCGATGATCTACTGGCTCGACAGCCAACTGAACACCCGGACGCGGCCGCAGGAGAACTTCGGCCGCGAGATCATGGAACTGTTCAGCCTCGGTGTGGGCAACTTCACCGAGGCCGATGTCTACGCCGCTGCACGGGTGTTCACCGGCTTCAACTGGCAGGTCGTCGGCGATCGCAATGACGCGATGACCAGCTTCTACCGCTTCGTCTATCGGCCGAACGATCACGACACCAACGCCAAGGAATTTTCGTTTCCAATCTATCCGGATGGCCGCCGCACCATCCCCGCCCGCGCCGCGGCCGCGGGCGAACAGGACGCGGTGGACCTGGTCAACGCGCTCGCCCGGCATCCGGCGACCGCCAGCCGGCTGGCGACGCGCCTCTACAAGTTCTTCGTCAACGAGACGTCGGAGCCCGATGCGGCGCTGATCAACGCCATGGCGCAGACCTACCTGGCGAACAACTTCAGCATCAAGTCAACGCTGCGCGTCCTGTTCCAGTCGTCGCAGTTCCGCAACCCCGCCAACTTCTTCCAACGCTATTCGTGGCCGGTCGAATTCGTCGTCCGCGCGATCAAGGAAGTGGGCTGGACCGGGTTCTCGGTGAATAGCGCGATCACGCCCCTGACCAATATGGGCCAGCAGCTGTACGAGCCGCCCGACGTCAACGGCTGGGCCACCGGCGCGGAATGGATTTCGACCTCGTCCATGCTCTCGCGCATGAACTTCTCGTCAACGCTCGCGTCGAACCAGCGCTTCAACCTGGCGCGTGATGCGCAACCCTATCGCGCTTCGCCCGACCGGGTGCTCGAGTACATGATTGCGCGTTTCCCGAACATGGGCTTCTCGTCCACCGCCACCGTCGCCATGGGCGACTACCTGCGGTCAACGACGTGGACCGGCACCGACTCGCAGTTGCAAACGAGGGTGCCAGGGCTGACCCGTCTGATCGTCGGGTCCGGCGAGTATCAATTCAACTAGGGGACGCCATGAGTTATTCACGACGACAATTCGTCAAGGGCGGCGTCACCGCATTCACCTTTGGGTTTGCCGCGCCACAGGCGCTGTGCGACATCGCCTTCGCGCAAGGGTCGGCGGCCCGCAACCTGGTGGTGGTCTACCTGAGCGGCGGCAACGATTCGCTGAGCACGGTGATTCCCTATCGCGACCCGAACTACACGACTCGGCGGCCGACCATTGCGGTCCCCGCCGCGAACGTACTGCAGATCGGCTCCGATTCATCGCGCGTCGAGTTGGGGTTGCACCCGCGGCTGACCGGCCTCAAGTCGATCTTCGACGCGGGCCGGCTCGCGATCATCCAACGCACGGGCTATCCGAACCAGAGCCGCTCGCACTTTACCGGGTTCGATATCTGGGGCACGGCCAGCACCAGCAACACCTCGGGCACCGGGTGGCTGGGACGCTATCTCGATCTGCAGCCGACGCCGGTCGATCCACTGGTCGCCTGGAACACGCAGCGCGAGACGCCGCGGCCCTTGATGGCGCGCCTGGTCGGCGTGCCGGCCATTACCAGCCCGGCGAGCTATGCGTTCTCGAGCCCTAACAGCGGCGCCGAAGCCGGCTACGAACGCACCGCGCAAACCCGCATTTCGTCGCACATCCCGGTTAACCGGCCGCACCTCGCGTTCGTGAACTCAACGACGCAGGCGGCGCTCAGTACGCTCGACCGCGTGGCCACGGTCGCGACCTATCGACCGGCCAACACGTATCCCAACAACGGGTTCGGCCAGGCGCTGACCGCCGTGGCCGGCGCCATGAACAAGCAGATCGGCACCAAGGTGTTCTGGGTGCAAACGGGCGGGTTCGACACGCATGCCACGCAGGGCGTCAACCAGGGTGCGTACTTCAATTTGATGGCCACACTCGGCGACGGCTTGAAGGCGTTTTATGACGACCTGAGCTCGCAGGGTTTGCTCGGCAGCACGCTCGTGCTGGTCTACACGGAGTTCGGCCGGCGCATTTCCGAGAACGGCAGCTCGGGCACCGACCACGGCGCCGGTGGCAACATGATGGTGCTCGGCGGCGGCGTACGTGGCGGTATTTACGGTACCGCGCCGAACCTGAACCTCGACCCCGCCAATCCCACGCTCGAAAACAACGCGGGCGACGTGAAACACGAAACCGACTTCCGATCGGTCTACGCCAAGATTCTCGACAGCTGGCTGGGAGCGAACTCGGTCACCGTGCTCGGCGGGGATTACCGATCAGGGGCGCCGAATTTCTTGTAGCCAGTAGCCAGTAGCCAGTAGCCAGAATCTCTTCTGGCATCTGGCATCTGGCATCTGGCTACTGGGCGTACTTCGCGAGCGTCTCTTTCCACGCCGCCGTTGATTCTGGCGAGCCGGCGCGGCCCTCGAACACGATCTGTCCCGTCCGATACGCGGTGCCGTAGAAACGCTCGTTGGCATCGCGGTCCTGGCGGATGGTCGCGCCGTTCAGCGTGATGCCGGCGAACAAGCCCCGTGCCCGCGAGTAGCTGAGAATTTGCGCGCGCAACTGGATGTCGGTCGCCGCGCTGGCCTCGCGGCCCACCGGTCCGGCGGCGACCCCGGCATCGGCGCCGATCTTGAACTGGTTCTTGACCAGCTGCTCCAGGCCACGCTCGTTGTTCACGACCAGAACCAAGTCGATGGCCTGTCCGCCGATCTGCGCGCCGATGCTGCCGCCGGTGATGGTCAGGAACGCCGGCGTCGACCAGAGGCCGGTCTTCTTGTCGCGCACGCTCAGTATGCCCTTGCCGCGCTGGCCGCCCACGACGAAGCCGCCCTTGAGCAGCGAAGGAAACACCGCGACGCCGACCGCGTTCTCGAGAATCGACTTCGGCACGGACTTGTCGGCCGCCGCCATGATCTCGTCGAGCACGATGATCGAATCTGAAATGCGCCGCGCTTCGTCCGAAGACTGCGCCGAGAGGGTCGCGAGGGACAGGGCAACGATGACAAACGCGTATCTCATAGGTCCAGGCTCCGAAGTGCAGGTTCAAGTTCACGATGGGCAAACCGAAAGCCCAGCTCCTCGGCGGCGGCCGGCAGCACGCGCTGGCCGGTGAGCAACATGTCCGCCATCTCGCCGAGGCCTATCCGTAAGACGAACGCGGGCGCTTGAAAGACGGCGGGCCGCCGCACCACGCGTGCCAGCGTCCGCGTGAACTCGCGGTTCGTGACGGGCGTCGGCGCGGTGGCGTTGAAGGCGCCAGCCGCCCGATCCGTGGCAATCAGCCAGGCGACCAGTGCCACCCAGTCGTCCACGTGAATCCACGGCATGTACTGCTGGCCCGAGCCGAGCGTGGCACCCAGGCCCAGCTTGAAGGGCAGGATCATCTTCTTGAGCGCGCCACCATCGGCGCCGAGCACCACGCCCGAGCGTACGATGGCGAGGCGGGTCTCGGCCAGCTCCCCGGCGCGGGCCTCCTGTTCCCAGTCAATGCAAAGCTCGGCCAGGAAGTCGGTGCCGGCGGGTGTGCGTTCGGTCACGAGCTCGTCGCCGCGCGCGCCGTAGTAGCCGACGGCCGATCCGCTGATCAGCGTCTTCGGTGGCCGCGCGCAGGCGGAGATCGCCCGCGCGATCGTCCGGGTCGCCAGCAGGCGGCTGTCGCGCAGCTTGGCCTTGCGCGCAGGGCTCCAGAACGTGCCGGCGATGTTTTCGCCAGCGAGATTGACCACGGCGTCGATCCCCTCGAGATGCCGGGCCAGTTCTCCGCCCGAACCATCGGGCTGCCAGGCGATGTCGTCGGGCCGATCCGGCCTGGGCGACCGGGTCAGGGTCAACACCCGGTGCCCACCGAGCTCGAGGTGCGCCCGGAGCTTGCTGCCCAGGAAACCGGACCCTCCCGCGAGAACGACAGTCATCATCTTGATTGTATGGACGCCACCGCGTCAAAAAGGGCCCAAATAATGTTCAGTTGACAGAATCTCCACAGATCCGATTAACTAACCAGTTAGTTCATGACGAAGACACGCTCGGCTGGCCGGCCTGACACTCGCGACGCAATCTTCCAGGCTGCCGCCCTGGCCTTCTCGGCGCGCGGGTTCGACGGCGTGGGCGTTGACGAGATCGCGGCGCAAGCGCAGGTCAACAAGGCGATGATCTACTACCACTTCGCCGACAAACTCGCCCTGTACCGCGCCGTCGTCGGCGACATGCTCGGATCAGTCGGCGCCACGGCCACGGCGATCGCCGACTCGGCCGACTCACCCTCGAACAAGCTGGACCGGTTCATCGAGAATTTCGTGAGCCTCGCCGACTTGCGGCCGTGGTTCCCGACGATGATGCTTCGCGAGATCGCCGACGGTGCGCCGCATCTCGACCTCGATACGTTCGAGTTGATGAAGGGCGTGTTCATGGCGTTCGCCCGCATTCTCGCCGAGGGTGCCGCGGCCGGCACGTTCCGGCCGGTGCATCCGATCCTGGCCTACACGTCGACGATGGGCCCGCTCCTGATGAACGCCGCGCGCGAACGGATGGCCGCGCAGCCGGGCCGCGCCGACCTGCCGATGTTCGCCGAGATTCCCCACGCCGACCTGGTCGGGCACATCCAATACACCGCACACCGAATGCTCCAACCCATATGACGCACATCAAATGCCTCCTCCTCGTCCCGGCACTCCTCCTCGCAGTCGGCTGCGCCGAAGACGCACCGACCGATCGCGTTCGCGTGTCGGGACACGTCGAAGCGACCGAAGTGCGGTTGGCACCCGACGCGGGCGGGCGCGTCCTGACCCTTTCGGCGAAGGAGGGCGACCGCATCGAGCCCGGGCAGACGGTGCTGACGCTCGACACTCGGGACATCGCATTGGCCATCGACCGCGCCAAGGCGGAGCGCGCGGCGGCCGAGGCCCAGTTGCAAGTGGTGCAAGCCGCGGCGCGGCCTGAAGACGTGCGTCAGGCCGAGTCACAGATCGCCACCGCCAGGGCCGATCAGTCTGCGGCGGAGTCGGAACTTGCCGCCGCCGGCCTGGACCTCGAGCGCTTCGAAAGCCTGCTCAAGACCAACTCCGGCTCGCAGAAACAACGCGATGACGCCGCGACCCGCCGCAATGTGGCCCGCGACCGCGTGTCTGCCGCCCAGAGCCGCGTGCGCACCGCTGAAGAAACGCTGGTCCGCGTTCGCGCTGGCGCCCGTCGTGAAGAAGTGGCCGCGGCCCGCGCCCGCGTCGACGTCGTCAGCGCGCAGATCGCCTCCCTCGAAAAGACGCTTGGCGACGCCACGCTCATCTCCCCGATCGGCGGCATCGTCACCGAGAAGCTGGTCGAGGTCGGCGAGATCATCGCGCCACGGGCTCCCGCGCTGGTTGTGGTGGACCTCGATCGCGCGTGGGCCGACGTGTTTGTGCCCGAGCCGATTGTGCCGGCGCTGCGCATTGGCCAACCCGCGACCGTGTTCACCGACGCCGGCGGCCCCGGACTGGCCGGCACGCTCTCGTACATCTCGCCCAAGGCCGAGTTCACGCCACGCAACGTGCAGACCGCCGAGGAGCGATCGAAGCTGGTCTACCGCATTCGCATTTCCGTGGACAACAAGGAAGGCATTCTCAAACAAGGGATGCCGGTGGAGGCGGAGCTAGTGCTTCGCTAGTGCCTAAGGTGCCTAAGGTGCCTAGGGTGCCTAGGGTGCAGGGAATACACCATGACGCCAGCGATTGAGTTTGCCAACGTCACGAAGCGCTACGGCGCCGTTGAGGCGCTCAGTGGCGTGTCGTTCAGCGTGGCGCCTGGAGAGATGTTCGGGTTGATTGGTCCGGACGGCGCCGGCAAGACCACCGCCATTCGCACCCTCTGCGGACTGGTGCATACGGACGGCGGACGGGTTCGTGTGCTCGGCAAGGATCCCGTTGCCGAACATCGCGCGATTACCGGCACCGTGGGCTACCTTTCGCAGCGGTTCAGCCTGTACGGCGACCTCAGCATCGACGAGAACATCGCGTTCTTCGCCGAGATTCACGGCGTGCGCGACTACCGCGCCCGCCGCGATCGCCTGCTCGACATGACGCAGCTCACGCCGTTTCGCGCGCGGCTGGCCGACCAGCTGTCGGGCGGCATGAAGCAGAAGCTGGCGCTGGCCTGCACCCTGGTCCACGAGCCGAGGGTCATTCTGCTCGACGAGCCCACCACCGGTGTGGACCCGGTGTCGCGCCGCGAGTTCTGGAAGCTGCTGTCGCAGTTCCTGGCGCAAGGCATCACCATCCTGATGTCGACCCCGTATCTGGACGAGGCCGAGCGCTGCACCCGCATTGTGCTGCTGCACGAAGGCCGGGTGCTGGCGCTTGATGAACCCGGCGCACTTCGCGCGAGCTTGCCGGGCACGCTGCTCGAGGTGCTGGTCGCGGCACCCGGCGACGCCCTGCGCGCACTCAAGGGTCCCGGCGGCGTGACGAGCGCCCAGGTGTTCGGCGACCGGCTGCACGTGTGGAGCGCCCGCACGACCGCGGCCGACGCCGCGAGCGAGTTCGCCGCCGCCGCGGCCCGCGCCGGCGTTCATCCAGCCGGTGTGCGCGCCATTACCCCGTCGCTCGAAGACGTCTTTATTGCCAAACTGGACAGTCCGGCTTCCACCTTCGCCGTGGCTACGGCGGACGGGGAAAGCCGGACGCCACATTGAACGCTCAACAGAGATTGCCAGCTCATGATGCGCAACTTCACCATCCTCCTGCTCCTCGCCGTGTCCTCGCTGCCCCTGGCGGCGCAGCCGGCGCCCATCCGACTGACCGTGGCCGATGCCATCACCCGCGGCTTCGAGGCCAGCCATCGGCTGGCCGAGGTGCGCGCCCGCGAACAGGGCGCGCAGGCGGCGCTGCGCGGCGCGCAGGCAGCCGACAAGCCCACAGTGACCGCGGGCGGCGGCTACACGCGGACCAACCACGTGCAGGAATTCGCGGTCAGCCAGGGCGGCGCGCGCCTGGTGATCTACCCAGACATCCCCGACAACTTCTCGTCGCGCCTGGCCATGCAGTGGCCGATCTACACGTCGGGACGGGTCGACGCGCTCGAGCGGGCGGCCGATGCCGAAGCCCGCGCGGTGGCCGCCGACATCGAGACCGCGCGGGCCGATCTGCGCTTCGAGATCGTGCGCGCGTACTGGGGTGCGGCGACGGCTCGCGAGGCGGTGCGGGTGCTCGAAGAGTCGGCGGCCAGGGCCGATGCGCAGTTGCGCGACGCGCGCCAGCGATTCTCGGTGGGCCTGATCCCGCCCAACGAGGTGTTGAGCCTCGAGGCGCAGCGCTCGCGCGAGCAGGCGCAGCTGATCGAAGCCAGCAACCAGCGCGAGTCGTCTCTGATCGAACTGCGCCGGTTGATTGGCGTCGTTGACGAGACGGTGATCGAGCTTGCCGACAGACTTGATGCATCCGCCTTCGCTCTCGAGAATCCAAGCGAGCTTCGGCGGGACGGGCCGTCGCTTATTGCAGAAGCACGCGAGCAACGGCCCGAGCGGAAGGCGCTGACGCTCAGGCTTGGTGGCATCGAGGCGCGCGAGCAGGCGGCGATGACCGCGAACAAGCCGGTCGTCGCGGTAGCCGCCGGCGTGGACTATGCCAAGCCCAACCAGCGCATCTTCCCCCGCCAGGGCATCTGGCAGGAGTCGTGGGATCTCTCGGTCAACGTGAGCTGGCCGTTTCTGGATTTCGGTCGCACCAAGGCGCAGGTCGCCGAGGTGGCGGCCGCCGCCGCGGCCACCCGCGAGCGGCTGGCGGAGTTTGACTCGGTGGTGTCGGCCGACGTCCGCCAGCGCCTGCTCGACCTCGATTCGAGCCTGGCCATGGTCAAGGCCGCGTCCGATGCGGTCAAGAGCGCGACCGAGGCGCGTCGGGTCGTGGGCGATCGCTTTGCGGCCGGCGTCGCGACCAGCACGGACGTGGTGGTCGCGCAGGTGGCGATGCTCGAGAACGAACTGGCCCGGACGCGCGCGCTGGCCGGCGTGCGGCTAGCCGAAGCGCGCCTGCACCGCGTGCTGGGGAGGCCGTAATGGAGGAAGAGGTCCGGCTAAAGCCGGACGCCACATCCGCAATCGAGTCGAATGTAGCGTCCGGCGTTAGCCGGACCAGTCCAGCAATCGACGTTCGCGGACTCACGCGCAAGTTCGGCGACTTCGTTGCCGTGAACGACCTGTCGTTCTCGGTGGCGCAGGGCGAGGTCTTCGGCTTCCTGGGCGCCAACGGCGCCGGCAAGTCCACCACCATCCGCATGTTGTGCGGCCTGCTGCGCCCCACGGCCGGCACGGCGCTCGTCGGTGGCCTCGACGTTGGCCGCGATCCCGAGGGGGTGAAGCGGCGCATTGGCTACATGTCGCAGCGGTTCTCGCTGTACGAGCCGCTGACCGTGGACCAGAACATCCAGTTCTTCGGCGGCGTCTACGGGCTGTCGGGCGAGCGCTTTGCCGCGCGCCGGCGCTTCGTGCTGGAGATGGCAGGGCTCGAGGGCCGCGAGAAGACGCTGACCCGGGACCTTCCGGGCGGCTGGCGCCAGCGGCTCGCGCTCGGCTGCGCCATTCTGCACGAGCCCTCGATCGTGTTCCTGGACGAGCCCACGGGCGGCGTGGACCCGCTGTCGCGCCGCCGCTTCTGGGACCTCATCGGCGACCTCTCGTCCAAGGGCGTGACCGTGCTCGTCACGACGCACTACCTGGACGAGGCCGAGCACTGCCACCGGCTGGCCATCATTCACGCCGGCCAGCTCGCTGCCATCGGCACGGCGAACGAACTGAAGCAGGTGTTTTCGTCACGGCCGATCGTGGAGATCCAGTCCGCGCAACCCGTGCAGGCCATGGACGTGCTCGATCGCCTGGAGACGGTGGAGAAGACGAGCCTGTTCGGCACCGCCGTTCACGCCGTGATGCGCGATACCCAAACCTCCGCGGCCATGCTCTCGGCCAGCCTCACGGCCGCCGGCGTGACCGTGCGCAGCATCGGTCCGGTGTCGCCGTCGCTCGAAGACGTGTTCCTCGATGTGGTCGAGCGCTCTCTCGACCGGGTCGAGCGGGTAGGGACGGCATAAGTGGGAAAAATCCTTGCCGTTGCGTCGAAAGAGATGCGCCAGATCCTCCGCGATCGCCGCACCCTGCTGATCCTGTTGTTCATTCCGGCGTTCTTCCTCCTGCTGTACGGCTACGCGCTCAGCTTCGACATTCGCAACGTCCGCCTGGCCGTCCAGGACCGCGATCGCAGCACGCACAGCCGGGCGCTGGTGTCGTCGTTCGTCAACTCCGGCTACTTCGCGCTGGTGGGCTACGAAGATTCCGACGCGGCGCTCGAGCGGTTGGTGGACGAGGGGAAGGTCCGCGCCATCCTGTCGATCCCCGCCGGCTTCGAACGCGACCTGAGGCTGAAGCGCCCCGTCACCGTGCAGGTCGTGATCGACGGCGACAACGCCAACACCGCCGCCACCGTGTCAGGCTACGCCCGCCTGCTCGTCGCCGAGTTCGGCGCCGTGCAGATGCAGACGATGCTGCTGACCGCGGGTTCGCCGCCAATGGTGATCGCGGAACCCCGCATCTGGTACAACCCGCAACTGCGCAGTGCGCTGTTCCTGGTGCCTGGCCTGATCGCCTACATCTCGATGATCACCGCGGTGGTCTCCACGGCCCTGTCGGTCGTGCGCGAGAAAGAGCGCGGGACGATGGAGCAGGTGAGGATGGCGCCGGTGGGCCCGGTGTCGTACATCCTGGGCAAGACGCTGCCGTACCTCGCGATCTCCTTTGCGTCAGCCGTGCTGATCGTGCTGGCCGCCATGCTGCTGTTCGACCTGCCGATGCGGGGATCGTGGCCGCTCTTGCTCTTCGCGATCGGCCTGTTCCTGGTCGGCGCCCAGGCCCAGGGCCTGTTGATCTCGACCATCGCCGACACGCAACAGGTCGCGTTTCAGATTGCGCTGCTGTCGTCGATGTTGCCGACCATGATCCTGTCGGGCTTCGTCTTTCCCATCTCCAGCATGCCGGCGGTGGTGCAAGCCATTACGCACATCGTGCCGGCGCGCTACTTCCTCGTCGCGCTGCGCGCGATCGTGCTGAAGGGGGCCGACATCACCGCCTTCTGGCAGGACCTGGTGGCGCTGGCGATCTTTGCGACGGTGGCCATGGGGCTGGCGTCGTTGCGACTGAGGCGAGAGTGGGCATGAAGGCCGCGCTCAGAAGGATCCTGCACTTGATGCGCAAGGAGGTCCTGGAACTGAAACAGGACCCGCGCCTGTTCGGCGTGGTGATCATCGCGCCGATCATGCAGCTCACGGTGCTCGGCTATGCCGCCACCACCGACGTCAGGGACGTCCCGATCGCCATTGTCGACGCCGACCGGTCGACCGCCAGCCGCGACCTGGTCCAGCGGTTCGCCTCGTCCGCCAACTTCAAGATCGTCGGCATGCCGGGCTCGACCAGCGACATCGATCGTTACCTGGACCACGGCGACGCCTGGATGGTGATTAGCATCCCCGCCAACTTTGGCCAGGCCGTGTCGACGGGCCGCAGCGCGACCCTGCAGATTGCCGCGGACGGCACCGACTCGAATTCGACCACCGTGGCCATGGGCTACGCGCAGACGCTGATCGCGGGTTACTCGCAGGATCTCGCCGCGGCTGCAAGGCCGGGTCAGCCGGCAGTGGCGCTGGTGACGCCGGAGATTCGCGTCTGGTTCAACCCGCGGCTCGAAAGCCGCGACTTCATGATTCCCGGGATCGTGGCGCTGCTGCTGTTGGTCGTGACCACCAACCTGTCGGCGATGGCCATCGTGCGCGAAAAAGAAATCGGGACGCTCGAGCAACTGAGCGTGACGCCGCTGGCGCGGTGGGAGCTGATTACCGGCAAGCTGCTGCCATACGCCGTAATCGGCATCATCGATGTGGTGCTGGTGCTGGTGGTCGCGATCAACTGGTTCGAGGTGCCCATGCGCGGCAGCATCACGCTGCTGTTCGGCATGTGCCTGATCTACCTGCTGTCGACGCTCGGCCTGGGGCTGTTTGTGTCGACGGTGTCGCAGACCCAGCAGCAGGCGATGATGACGAGCATCTTCTTCTTCCTGATGCCGATGATCTACCTGTCGGGATTCATTTTCCCGATCGAGAACATGCCGACCTGGATTCAGCCGTTCACGTACCTGATTCCGCTGCGCTACTTCCTGGAGATCGTGCGCGGGATCTTCCTGAAGGGGATCGGCCTGGAGATCCTCTGGCCGCAGGCGCTCGCGCTGTTCACCTGGGGCGCGGTCGTCCTCGCCCTGGCTACGTTACGGTCGTCGAAGCGACTCGGATAAACGCAACCACGGAGGACCCGAAGTGAAGCCACGAAGGACACGAAGCCTTCTCCTTAAGAATTCGACTTCGCGTTCTTCGTGATTCGACTTTGTGCTCTTCGTGGTTAGGATTCCTGAGCGGCGCGAATTCCGGCTTCTTCATCAACCAGGCTCAATACCCACGCACCCGCTACGAAAAAGCCAAGAATCGCGAGGATCGCCGCGTGGCTGCTGCCGGTGAGTGTGACGCTGACGGTGAAGACGAGTGGTCCGAGCACGGTGGCAAACCGTTCCGCGACCGCGAAGAAGCCGAAGAACTCCGACGTGCGATCCGCCGGCACCATGCGCGAGAACAGCGCCCGGCTCAGGGCCTGCGCGCCGCCCTGGACCGTGGCAATCATCGCCGCCAGGATGAAGAAGTGCGTGACCGTGGTCATGAAATAGGCGAGCACCGTCGCGAGCGCGTAGACCGAGATGGCGATGAAGATCGCGCGCTTGGTGCCAATGCGCACGCCGAGCGACCCGAACAGGAACGAGAACGGGATCCCCAGGAACTGCACCATCACGAACGCCGCAATCTGCGAGGTTTGCTCGACGCCGACCTCGGCGCCGTAGACGGCGGCCATGCGAATGATGGTCTGGATGCCGTCCTGGTAGAGCAGCATGGCGATGAACAGCAGAAAAGCATTGCGGTACTTCCGGACCTCGCGAAACGTGGTGGCCAGCCGCACGAACGCGGCGACGATGGCGATGCCTGATTCGCTGGAGTGCTTGTCCCGCGTCGCGGGTTCGGGAACGCGGCGGAAGATCGGCAGCGAGAACACCGCCCACCACACCGCCACCGCCACAAACGACGCCTTGATCGCCGGGACCGTGCCGCTGAAGCCGAACATGGCCGGCTGGAGAATCCACGCCAGGTTGATCAGCAGCATCACGCCGCCGCCGATGTAGCCCATGGCGTAGCCGGCCGCCGACACGCGATCGGTCTCCTTGGGCTTGGCGACGTGCGGCAGCAGCGAGTCGTAGAAGACGATCGAGCCCGACACGCCGAGGTTGGCGATGAAGAAGAGGATCGACGCGAACCCCACCTCGCCTTCGCCGATGAACGCCATCGAGGCACAGGCGGTGACGCCGATGGCGATGGACACTGCCAGCAGCTTCTTTTTGCCGCCGGTGTAGTCGGCCAGGGCGCCGAGCACGGGCGCCGAAATGGCCACCGTGGCCATCGACAGGGTGGTGACCAGCCCGAAGCGGGCGGTGGCGTCGGCCGGCGCCATGCCGGCCGCCGCATACGTGGCGTAGAACCCCGGGAACACCGCGGTGACGACCGTGGTGAAGAAGGCGGAGTTGGCCCAGTCGTACCACGCCCAGGCGCGTTGCTCAGGCGTGACCAGGCCCACGCGGGCCATCAACCGGGCAATCATGCCCGCACATCATACTGGGAGACGGGAGTCGGGAGTCGGGAGACGGGAGTCGGGAGTCGGGAGGCGGGAGGCGGGAGGCGGGAGGCGGCGGGAGTCGGAAGGTGTCGTCTTGATCGACTCCCGGTTCCCGACTCCCGACTCCCGGCGCGTTACTTTCGAATCGAGACGTCGCCGCTGAATGTTTTCAGCTTGAAGTCGCCGCTGCCGCCGCCGTTCAGCGAGCCCCGGAAATTGCGGCGGCTGCTGTTGTTCAGCGTCACCGGCAGGTCGCTTTCGAAGCTGCCGCTGAAGGTGTTGAAGTCGATGCTGCCGCGGGCGGTGGCCGGCAGGCGCAGCCGCACGCCGCCGCTGAAGGTGTTGATGTCGAGGTCGTGGTCGTTCCACTCGGTGGACTCGATCGTGACACTCGAGCTGAAGCCGTCGATGTGCTGGTCTTCGTTGACGCCGATCACCGTGATCGGAGCGCTGAAGGTCTTGATGTCGAGCCGCGTGCGCGCCGGCACCTGGATGTCGAAATCGGTTTCGACCACGTTGTCGTTGCGGCGCTCGACCATCCGGTGGTTGGCATCCACTTCGATGGTGTTGCCACTTTGCGTGATCTCGAGCTTGATGTCGTTCAGGCGCTCGCGGTCGGCGCGGCGCACGGCCTTGATCACGACCTGGTCACCCGACCCGCCGGTAATGCGAACGTGGCCGGAAAAGGTCTTCAATCTCAACGTCCCGCCCGGCTGCAGGGTCAGCGTGCGGTCGACGTTCTCGGTTTCTTTCTGTGCGGCGGCTGGGACGGCCAGCACCAGGGCGAACAGCAGGGCGAAGGTTGTCTTGAGCATGTGTCCTCGGAAGGCATAGACGAGAACGAGTTCAAGAGGGTTGCTCGGCAGAAATGAACAGGAGACCAGGAGATAAAGAGAAAAATTCTTTATCTCTTTATCTCTTGTTATTTACGGTCGGCGGCCTTGAGTTCGGGAAGGTCCTTGTCCGCCGCCGCCCAGGCCTTCAGGGCCAGGTCGAATTCCCGACGGGCCGTCGCGGCATTGCCGGCGTTCTGGGCCACCAGCGCCAGGGCGTAGTGGGTCCCGAAATAGGCTGGGTCGTGCTCGCTCATGAGCTGCGCCATTCGTCCCGCCAGCTCCCAATCGCCGACCGACCGGGCCGCCCGCGCCATGGCCTCCAGGCGGAACAACGACTGGCTCCAGGCGTCCGGGCCCGGCAGCGAGCGCCACTTCTGCGCGGCGCTCAGCATCATCTTGCGACCCTGCTCGCGTTGCGCCGTGCGCAACCGGAACTCGCCCTGCAGCGCTTCAAGGCCAATGAACACCAGGTCCTGCCCCCCTGGTGAACTCTTCAGCGCGCGCAAGGCGGCGTTCGACGCGGCGCCCGCTTCGGCGGCCTTATTCACGGACAGCAGCGCCAGTCCGGCCTCGATATGACCGGCGGCCTGCACCAGCGGATTCGGATGGGAGATCAGCACCTTGGCCGCGTCCAACGCCTCGGCCTGGCGATTGCGGGCGACCAGGAATGCCAGCCACTCCCGCTTGTGGATGAGTTGCACCAGCAAGCTCGAGGGCAGGTCGAACGACTGCTTCAGCAGCGGCTCCGCCTTCTTCATCTGGCCCAGGTACTGATAGGTCGTCGCCAGCAAGTCGAGGTTGTGCGTGTGATGCCAGTCGAGTTCGGCACCGACCTTCTCGCGCGCGAAGTAGGCGCGCTGCAACTTGTCGGCCGCCTCGAACTGCGCCACGGCCTCGACCGGACGTCCGGCCCGGCGCAATTCGTGACCGTGCATGTGCACCGCATGGGGCACTTGCGGGGCTTGCGCCGCGAAGGCGGCCGCCTGGGTGAGCGCTTCGTTCACCCGCCCGCTGTTCTCGTAGGCATGCGCCAGGTAGTGCCGCGCGCCCATGTGATTGGGCGACAGCTTGAGCGCGCGCTCGTAGAAAGGCACCGCCGCCATGACGGACCCTTGCCCGCGGTCCGCGGGATCCGGCGACTCCGCCATCCCCCGCTTCAGGATCAATTCGACATCGTCCGGGAACGCCGCGATGGCGGTGTCGAGGGCCTTGCGATAGGCGGCCAGCCTGGTCTTGTCGCCCGGCGCCTCCTCAGCCGCCATCTGCAACCGTCGCGCGTCGACGTGGTGCCGCTCATGGGCAGCCATCTGTGAGGCCCACCCGCGCTTGTCCGCCGTAGCGCTGAGCGCGGAGGCGGACTCGATCGCCTGCCGGGCCTCGACGGGCTTATTGACCTCGATGTAGGCGTAGCTCAAGCCGACGTGCGCGAGCGCCAGGCCCGGATCCAGCCGTAACGCATGGTGGAACGACCGTGCCGCTTCGATCCACACGTAGGAGTGCAGGTAGGCGAGCCCCTGATCGTAGAAGCCCTGCGCCTCGGCCGACTTCGTCGCCACCGCATCGTGCGCCCGGCCAATGCCGGTTCGCATGGGCACGGGCCGTTCGAGCAACTCCTGCGGAACCACCGGAATGCGGTGGCCGGCATGCTGCGAGGCCGGAAGTGAGAGGTGAGAGGTAAGAAGAAGGACCGTACAAAGAAAGAGCGGGAAGCCCTGGATGGTGTCCGTGGACTTCCCGCTCTTCACGACGTTGATTCTAAAACGCTAACCCGTAACTACCAACTACCAACTTCTCAACTTTCAACTTCCAGGGTCAGTTAAAAGCTGAACTGCCCGCCGATCTTGAAGAATCGGCTCTGCAGCACGTTGGTTGGACGCAGCCAGGTGCCCGTGGCGGCGGTCGAGTAGGCCGCGTTGACAGTGAACGGCCAGCTGCTGTTGAACACGTTGTAGAGGTCGAAGTCCACCCGCAGCCTGGCGTTGCCGGCCAGGTTGAAGCGCTTGGCCAGGCGGAGGTCGAGCTGGTTCAGGTTGTGCTCGCCGTATTCGAGGCCTTCGCGCATCAGCTGGACGGTGCGCGACGCCACGCCGGTCCAGTTGCGGCCGATCTGCGGGTTGGCCACGGCGTTGATGACGCCCCAGCTGGCGCCGACGCTCGGACCCGCGCCGCCGTTTTGGATGCCGCGCGAGTGCTGGAAGGTGCCGGCCAGCTGGATGTCGTAGGGCAGCGTGTAGGAACCCGAGATCTTGGCGTCGGGCCGGTAGCCATATTCACGGTGGCAGCCGGTGGAGCCGTCTTCGTAGATCTCGGTGCCCTGGGCGGCGGCGCCGACCACCGCGTCGAGGCCGGCCTTCAGCAGGTTGCAGTTGTCGAACGTGCGCGCCGTGGCGGCAAGTCCGCCCTTGAGGAACGCGCCGTTACGGAAGCGGGCTTCCAGGTTGACGTCGAAGCCCTGGTAGAGGTTGGTCTCTCCACCGAAGTCGTCCGAGAACCGGATCAGGCTGTTGGCCGGCAGGTTCTGCGCGAACACCGCGGGCTTGAGGTCCTTGACGCCGCACACCTGGTAGCCGCCGCCGCCAGGCAGATTGGGATCCTGGGGCGCGCGGATGCAGAACGTGTCGTAGCTGCTCTCGTCGTAGCGCAGGTCGTCCACGAACGTCTGGTTGCCGAACGTCCGGCGATAGTAGCCGCCGTTCACCGAGACGCGATCCGCCAGCTGGTGCTGCGCCGAGATCGTGAACTCGTTGTTGTAGCCGCGCTTGCCCCAGCCGCGCAGCAGGTCCGGCGAGTACTGCGTCGTCGGCACCCGCAGCTGGCCGAAGGTCGGCGTCGATGCCGAGTTGGTCAGCTCGTTGAACTGGATGTTGCCGGCGTTGTCGAGCGGCAAGCCGTTGCCGTCGAGGTCGCGCCACACGCGCGTGTCGGCGGCGGTGAGGGCACCGATTGGGTTCACCTGGTTGGCGAACGCAATCGCCTGGCCGGCGACGTAGCGCGACCAGCTCGACTTGAGGGCGGTGCGGCCGTTGCCGAACACGTCCATCGCGAAGCCGATGCGGGGCGAGAGGTCCTTCCAGTTCTGCACTTCGCCCGTGCACAGGTCGCCGGGATCGACCGTGCCGTCGGAGCACTCACCGAAGGTCGCGCCGGCGCCATGCCGGCTCGGGAGCACCGAGCTTTCGCGCGACTCGCCGATGAAGTGGTCGTAGCGCAGGCCCAGGTTCAGCGTGACTCGTCCCAAGCTCCAGCGGTCCTGCACGTAGAGACCGAGGTCCTGCTTGACGCCGTTGGAGCGGTCGAATGGCAAGCGGAGCGTAACCGAAACGGGGGTACCGGCGCTGTAGGTGATGGGCTGAACGTCGCCAGTCCACCTGCGGAGTTCGCGCCAGTCGCCGTTGGTGAGCGTGGCGCCGACCCGGAGGCTGTGATTGCCGGCGAGGTATGAGGCCGCGCCCATGTAGGTTCGGAGTACGGAGAAGTGGTCCGCCGGGTTCGGCCAGGCATTGGCCTGCCGGCCGTTCGACTGGTCGACGACGTTGTAGATGCGGGCGTTGATGATCGACTCGTCGCTCCACACCTTCTTCGTGTCGCCCGTCACGCTTTCCTGGTACAGCTCGGTGTAGTTCTGGTTGTAGCGGCCGTAGCCGGCCTCGAACAGCAGCTTGTTGGTGTGGGTGCGCGTCCACTTGGTCACGTTGACGTAGCTCGTCGGCGTCACCTGCACGCCGGCCGCCTCGGGCGGAATGGTCGAGGCAATGCCCCAGTGGTTGCGGTACTTCCGCTGGTTGTCGTGGTACATCGAGAACTTGTCATTGCTCGTCGCCTGCCATGAAATGCGGCCGGCGTTGCTCACGATGTGGCCATCGTCCAGGCCCGGCTTGTCGAAGTCGGGGTCGTAGACGAACTGCGAGGGGTTCTTGTCGAAGTAGGAGTCGGCCTTGGTCTTCGACGAACCCCAGTGACGGAAAGTGTAGTTGAACCACAGCTTGTTGCGGACGATCGGGCCGCCAATCTGCGGATTGATGTCCCAGATTTCCTGGATGGCATCGACGTTGGTGAGGGTGTTGTTGGCGTTGAAGGTCTTGCTGCCACTCAGGTTCGAGCGGCTGCAGGGCTGACCGACGCCGGCCGAGCCGCAGTTGTCGGAGGTGAAGCTTTCGCCGGCGAAGTTGGCGATGACCGAGCCGCGGAACGAGTTGCCGCCGTCGCGGGGCACCATGTTGACGCGCATGCCGCCCTGGCCCACTTCGGCCGAGTCGGCGCCGGTCAGGTAGCTGAACTCCTCGAAGCTCGAGTCGTTCCAGTAGACGCCGCTGTAGGCGCCCTGCGCGCAGAGGTTGTTGAGGCGAATGCCCTCGATGGTCTGGACGGTGTCGCCGGAGCCCCGGTACTGCAGGGGCGACTGCTGGAGGTTGCCCGAGCCGCCGACGTCGCGCGACAGCGCGCCGCCGCCGCCGACCGCGATGGTGGTGCCGGGAATCATGATGCCGACCGCCTGGATGTTGCGGCCGGTCGGCAGCGCCTCGCGCACTTCCGCCGTCATCACCACGCGCTGCGTGATGCTGGTGGTATCGACGATTGGCGACTCACCGGTGACGGTGAGGGTTTCTTCGAGCGTGCCGACCTTCATGTCGACGTTGATCGTCGCCGTGAAGTCGGACGTCAGCACGACGCCTTCGCGCACCACGGTGCCGAAGCCCGGCAGCGAGTACGTGATGCTGTAGACGCCCGGCCGCAGCGCCAGGATCGAGTAGGCGCCCGAACCACTGGTGACGGTGGCGCGGGTTTTTTCAATCAGCGCCGGGCTCGAGGCCTCGACCGTGACACCGGGCAAGACGCCACCCGATGCATCCCTGACCGTGCCTGAAATGGTACTGGTTTGCGCCGATGCGACAATCGGCGTGACGAGAAGACAAACAACAGCAGCAATCCGAACCGTGAGCGAACGCATCACAAGCCCTCCACAAAAGTTGCAAATCCCCAACCACCGCGTACGGCGCGTGGGGTCGAATATTCCTTCAAACGAAGCGACGACGTGCCCGACTTGCCCGACGATTAATGGAGCTACTTCTTGGTCGCGGTAAACGTGCCGGTGACCATGCCGCCGATATCCAGCTTGCCGCTCATGGTGTTCTTCTCGACCGTGCCGTCGTAGGTCACCGGCGCCTGCTGGCCCTGGACGTCGAGCGTGAACGTGAAGTGAATTGCGCTGCCCTTCACGGTTCCCGTCAGATCGGCATTACCCAACTGCCCGGCGTATTTGCCGGTGAGCTTCTCGCCATCCTGCTTGAACGTGATGACCGGCGTGCCGCCGCCCTGATCGGTGGTGACGTTGAACGCCCACTCGCCGGTGACATTGGGGGCCTGCGCCAGAACCGGCACCGAAGCCAGCAGGAGAAGCGCAAAAAACAGTGAATGAGCTCTACGAATCGACTTCATCTAATCCCTCCCTTAGGGGCACCGCATCCTAACCCAAAAACGGTTACATGGGGTTACAAAGCACGTAAGTCTTTAGGGGGCCTAAGGGGCCTAAGGGGCCTAGGGTGCCGTGCCTAGGGTGCCAAAGGTGTTAGCATTCGCATCCCGAGGCCAAACCATGCGTCGAGTTTCTGCTCTGCTCGTGTTCGCGCTCGTCATCACCACCACGGTGAGCACTCTAGGCACCTTAGGCACCCTAGGCACTCTAGGCACCCTAGGCACCCAAGGCACCCTAAACACCGACTGGACCCACTACGGTGGCAACGCGGCCTCCCAGAAGTACTCCCCGCTCGATCAGATCAACAAGGACACCGTCGGCAAGCTCAAGATCGCGTGGCGGTGGACGTCGCCCGACAACGCCGTGGTCGCCGCCAATCCCACGTCGCGGCCGGGGATGTACCACGACACCCCGCTGATGGTGAAGGGCGTGCTCTACACCGTGACGTCGCTCGGGCAGATTGCGGCCATCAACCCGGCCACTGGGGCTTCGATCTGGGTGTACGACCCGGCCAGTTACAAGTCGGGACGGCCAGGCAATCTCGGGTTCGTTCACCGCGGCATTTCGTACTGGTCAGATGGGACCAGGGAGCGGTTGCTGCTGGGCACGAGCGACGCCTACCTGATCTCCGTGGATGCGCAGACCGGCACGCTCGACACCACCTTCGGCCAGCAGGGCCGGGTGGACCTGATGGCCGGCCTGGCGCACGCCGTGCGGAGCACGAACTACTCGGTGACCGCGGCGCCAATCATCTGCCGCAACGTGGTGGTCGTGGGGTCGAGCATTCACGACGTGCCGACGCACAAGGAGGGACCGCGCGGCGACGTCAGCGGTTACGACGTGCGCACCGGCAAGAAACTGTGGACCCTGCATTCGATTCCGCAGAAGGGTGAGTTCGGCAACGAGACGTGGGGCGACGACTCGTACACCTACACCGGCAACACCAACGTGTGGACCAACATGTCGGCCGACGAGGAACTCGGCCTCATCTATTTGCCGTTCGGCACGCCCACCGACGACTGGTACGGCGGCCATCGTCCGGGGGCGAACCTGTTTGCCGAAAGCCTGGTCGCGCTCGACGCGCGGACCGGCGAACGCAAGTGGCATTTCCAGGCGGTACACCACGGCGTGTGGGACTACGACCTGCCGGCGGCGCCGGTGCTGGCCGACATTCGCGTGAACGGCAAGGACATCAAGGCGGTGGCGCAGGTCAGCAAGCAGGGCTTCACCTATGTGTTCGATCGGCGAACCGGTACGCCGGTGTGGCCGATCGAGGAGCGGCCGGTGCCGCAATCGACCGTGCCCGGCGAACGCACCTCGGCGACCCAGCCGTTCCCGACCCGGCCGCCGGCGTTCGAGCGGCAGGGCCTGACCGAGAACGACTTGATCGATTTCAGGCCCGAACTGAGGCAGGCCGCGATCGAGGCGATCAAGCCGTTCGAGTACGGTCCCCTGTACACGCCACCCTCCGAGAAGGGCACCATCACCTTGCCCGGCTGGGTCGGGGGCGCCAACTGGGCCGGCGCGGCGTTCGACCCCGAGCACGGCACGCTCTACGTGCCGTCGCTGACCAGCCCTATCGTGATTCAGCTCGTGAAGCCGGATCCCGCGAAGAGCAACCTGCTGTACGTCCGCGGCGGCGTGATGGCGCCACCGACGCTCGACGGGCTGCCGATCGTCAAGCCGCCGTACGGGCGCGTGACCGCCATCGACCTCAATCAGGGCGACACCAAGTGGGTGACGGCCGTCGGCGACGGCCCGCGGGACCATCCGCTGCTCAAAGACCTGAAGCTGCCGCCGCTTGGCGCGGCGTTGCGGAACGCGCCGCTCGTGACCAAGAGCCTGTTGTTCATTGCCACGGGGCAAGGCAACCTGGGCGGTGGCCGCAACCTGCCGGTGGGCGGCCGGCCGCTCACTACCGGCTTGCCGCAGGAGCCCATCAAGCTGCGCGCCTTCGACAAGGCCACCGGCGCTGAGTTATGGGACTTCGTGCCGCCCACGCGGCCGCTGGCCTCGCCCATGACCTACATGTATCAAGGCGTCCAATACCTGGTGGTCGCCACCGGCAGCGGCGCCTCGGCCGAGTTAATCGCCTTCAACCTGGGGTCCTAGTTATGAACCGTCGTCATGTGGCGTCCGGCTTTAGCCGGACCGTTCTTGTCGCCCTTCTTCTCGTCCCCTCCCTCGCCTGGGCGCAGGCGCTGCCAAACCTCAGCTCGCTCAGCGTCCGCTACAACACGCGCAAGGCCACCGTGAAGCCGGACGGCGAGCTCAAGGCGCAGATCGATGCGGTGGATCGCGAGATCGCAGCCGCCAACAAACAGGGCCGCACCGGCGAGGTGCGCCGGCAGATTGCCAAGGGCATGGCGTTGCTCGACAAAACACCGTGGACGCCCGCGCTCGACTTCCAGCACTCGCTGGCCCTGCGCAGCGAGCGAACCGTGGCCGATTCGACGGTGCCCTATGCGATGCGCCTCGAACAGATTTACAGCCCCGCCACCGAGCTGACGCCGGCGCTCACCGCCAAGGTAGCGCTGAAGAAGCGGCTGCCGCCGGCCAGGCCGGGCGAGGCGCCTGAAACGGTGCTGGTCCGCGAGCTGGGCGCGTTCGAAGGCGTCAGCCGAGACTTGCGCGAGTCGCCGTTCGCGATAGAGATTGACGTGACCGGCGTGGACGACGGCGCCTATGTGCTCGAGACACAGGTGCTCGAGGGCACGTCGCCGGTGGCCACGACCACACTTGGTGTCGTGCTGCACAAGGGGCTGGACGCGCGCCTGCGCGCGCTTGAAACCGCTTCGGCGTCGATCGCACCGGCCGTCCGGGCCGACGTGGCCTATCCCGCCGACTACATCCGCAACGTCAATCGCGGCCGCATCTCGCTCGGGACCTTCAGCGTGGGCGCCGAGATTGCCGCGGCCGAGGCGGTGCTGGCGGCGGCGAAGGGCGGCAAGGATCCGTTCAAGGGCCGCACCGGCGACTTCGAACGCCATTACCTGCTCGAGGGCGCGAACGAAGTGATGCCGTACCGCGTGTACGTACCGAAGGCCTACTCGCCGGCGGTTGGCGCGCCGCTCGTGATCGCGCTGCACGGGCTCGGCGGCAACGAAGACTCGTTCTTCGATCAGTATTCGAAGCTGCCGCCGCAACTGGCCGAGAAGCATGGCTTCCTGCTGGCCGCGCCGCACGGCTTCCGCGTGGACGGATTCTACGGCTCGCCGATGATGAGCACCGATGCGGCGGCGCGGCGCCGCTCCGAGTACAGCGAAAAAGACGTACTGGAAGTGCTGCGCCTGATGAAGGCCAACTACAAGGTGGACGAGTCGCGCATCTACCTGATCGGCCACTCGATGGGCGCGATCGGTACCTGGGCGCTGGCCTCGAAGTACCCTGACATCTGGGCCGCGCTGGTGCCGTTCTCGGGCGTCGGCTCGCCCGCGCTGGCCGAGCGCATGAAGGGCATTCCTCAACTCGTCGTTCACGGCGACAACGACGCGACCGTCAACGTCAGCGGTTCGCGCAACATGGTGGCGGCGCTCAAGAAGGCCGGCGCCAACGTGACCTATCTCGAGATTTCCGGTGGCAGCCACACCGACATGGTGGTGCCCAACCTGCCCTTGGCGTTCGAGTTCCTGGCGCAGCAGCGCAAGGGCGCGCCGGTGGCGACCCAGCAGCAGCAAGAGCAGTAAGATAGCCCGATGACGTGGAAGGGGCTCTTCACTGGCGCCTGCGTGCTTGGACTGGTCGCGGCCGGGTGGCCGTACGCCAGTCCCGAGCCCGTCTCGTCGCATGGCCGCATCACCACCAACATCATGTTCAACCGGGAGGTCTCGCAGATCTTCCAGAAGAAGTGCTTCCAGTGCCACACCGAGGGCAACGTCTCGATGTCGCTCACGACCTACCGGGACGCGCGGCCCTGGGCGGTGGCGATCAAGGAAGAGATTCTCGAGAAGCAGATGCCGCCCTGGAGCGCGGTCACCGGCTACGGGCATTTTTCGAACGACGTCAGCCTGACCGCCCGCGAGATCAGCCTGATCATCTCGTGGGCTGATGGCGGCGCGCCGAGCGGCGTGCTGCTCGTCGATGAAGACAAGCCGGCCGTAATCATCCCGTCGCTGACCGGCTGGGAGCACGGCCAACCCGACGCGGTGATTCCCGTGGCGGCCGGCGAGAAGGTTGCCGCCGGGTCGGGCGATCGGATCGCGCGCCTCGAGGTCCCGACCGGCTTGAAGGCGGCGTCGTGGCTCAGGTCGCTGCAGCTGAACTTCACCGATCGCCGCGTGGTCCGCTACGCCGCGGTCTACGAACTGCGCACCGGGCAGTGGCTTGGCACGTGGACGCCGACCCATCCGGTAAGCGCGCTGCCCGCGGATGTCGCCATCCGGTTGCCGGCCGGCGGCAAGGTGGCCGTCGAGATTGGCTACCGCGGCACCGAGGAAGACGCCGCCGGCACCGGCGAGCTGGGTTTGTACTTCTCGGACAGCAAGCCCGCGCAAGTGGCGGTGCCGATCGAGATCAGCGCCAAGCCGGTGAGCGTCGCCGCCGGCCAGGCGAGCGAGCGCGTGCGCACGGAGTTCACCATCAAGAGCGCGACCAACGCCGCGGCGCTCTGGCCGCGGCTCGGCGTGGGCGCCACGTCGGTGGAGGTCACCGCCATTCGCCCCGATGGTGTCGTCGAGCCGTTGTTGTGGTTGCAAGACTACCGGGCCGACTGGCCTTCGTCCTATGTGTTCAGGCAGCCGGTGGCGCTACCGGCCGGCACCCGCCTCGCGGTGACGGCGTATTACGGCAACACCGGCGACGCGCCCTTGACGGCGCAGCCGGCGCTGTCGGTCAGTGCCTTTCCGCCCCGCCTTCGCTGAAGCTACGGCGAGGCAAGTGTCTCGCCCAGCCGCGTCACCCGCACCGTAAACGGCAGGGTCGACAGCCGGCCGTGGCGCTGGAACTGCAGCCAGATGCGATAGATGCCCGGCTTCGGGAACAGCGCGTGGAAGGTCAGGTCGGGCCCGCCACCCTCGGTGACCGCGGTGCCTTCGAGCATCTCTTCCGGATGCGCATGCACGTGTTCGGTCATGTCGTCGCTCAGCATCATGGCGTGACCGAAGGCGCCCAGGTAGCGCTGCAGGTCTCTCACCGGCTCGCCGGTCTTCTCGTCAGTAAAGTGAATCGGGATGTCGGTCTCTTCGCCCGCGATCAGCTTGGCCGGGGTCGCATCCATCGACACGATGACACCGTCCGCGGTCTTGGTCAGCGAGCGGTCGGGCGTGAGCGCGGGAACCGACGCGGTGAGGTCGCCTTCGAAGCCGGCCGTGGTGAACGGCGTGACGATCATCTGCGGCCCCCCGCCGACCGGCATGAAGTCGCTGAACAGCGCCCAGTGCCCCGCGGTGGGGATGGTGTGCTCGATGGTGAAGCTGCCGTCCTTGTCGGGCTCCGGGTGCACATGCGCCCACTCCGACATGTCGCGGCTGACGATGAACAGGTGGAACAGCTTGTCGTGGACCTCGGCGAAGTCCTTGACCATGGCGCCGGTCAGCGGATGCAGCACCGCCAGGCGAAACTTGACCGACTGTCCCGGCTTGGGCGCGCGCGGTTCCATGGTCACGCGCATCACGTAATCGGCGGTCGCCATGGGGTCGCCCGGCACGAGCTTCATGCCGCAAATGCTGCACGTGCCGGGCTCGGCCCTCACTTCGTTCGGATGCATCGGGCAGATGTATCCACTCGTCGTCGTCGTGGCGTTCGGGTCGATGAGCGGCCGCCCCGTGCCCGGCATGGCCTCCTGGCTCGGCCGGTTTGGAAACGTCGGCTCCTGGGCCGCCACCACCGCGCCCAACCCCAACAACGCCGCAACGAGGTAACGCATGGCTTAATTCTAATGTGCCTAAGGCACCCTAGGCACCCTAGCTCTTTAAGGCCACAACCAGCCGAAGGTGCCCCCGGTCAGCAAGCCATAGAGCAGGCCATCGGCCATGCCGCGCATGGTCGTGCCCCAGTTCTTGCCGCCCCAAATCGACGCTTGGGGCAGGCCCATCGCGTAACCGGTGAAGGCGACGCAGCCGGCAATCTGGAACACCTTCAGGTAGTCGGCGCCGGGCCCGAGTGCGACGCCGGTGACGTAAGCGGCAAAGAGCGAGATCACGATCGAATAGGCGAACCACATCGCCAACGCGCCCATCATGCCGTCCTTGCCGCTCGGACGTACGGTCATCATCACGACCGGGCCGGCCGCCATCTTGGCCTTGAATTCCGGCGTCCCCATCGCGGCCATCGACGAGGGTAGCGGCATGGCGTAGTCGCCGGGCGCGAGGTTGAAGTTCCTGAGCGCCGACATGACCCCGTCTTCGTTGGGCACCTTCTTCATGTCGCCCTTATGGAACGGCGTGACCATGTGGATGATGGAACTGGCCACAAACACGATGACGGCCGCGACGATGATTGGCAGGAGCAACGACATCACTGGGACCATGGGAACGCCTCCTAACGGGGCCGCCGATTAAAGCAACAGCCGCAGATTAGGCACAGATTAGACACCGATCTTGATGTGTTCAACACCCAAAATCTGCGGCTGGCTTCCTCCGGGGTTTAGAGCAGCCCCTGCACTTGCAGCACGTCGTAAACGATCGCCGACAGGTACAGCAGGCAGAGTCCGGCGAAGGCTGCGGGCCCAAAGTGGCGCGGCGTCCTCGACGGCCGGGGGGCGAGCCGTGCCCGGCAATGTGTGCGCAGGCGTTCGGCCCGCCGGTCGTCGGGCTTCAGCACGGTCAACTGTCTCACTTGTCGCAGGAGGTGGTCGTGTTGCGTCACGTCGGGACCTCTCGGAGCGCGGCGAGGGTTGATTCGTCCGAGGCCAGGCTCACCGCCAGCGCGGCGCGGGCGCGGCTCAGCCGCTGGCGCATGGCTTCCGGCTTGATGCCACACACCTCTGCGGCTTCCGACGGCTGCAGACCCTCGATCGCCACCAGCAAGATGGCCTCGCGGTATGCGACTGGCAGCCCGCCGAGCGCTGTCTCGAGCCGCCGCCCCGCTTCGCCGGCCGCTGCGACCTCGAACGGCGATGGCTGCGGTGATCCCGACGGCCACAAACCGTCCAGGCCGACGGCGTGTGAGTCTTCCAGCATCCGCGATCGCCGATAACTGACATAGAGATTGCGCGCGACGGTGAAGAGCCACGGACCCAGGTGGGTGTCCGGGCGAAGCTGCGCCGCACGGGCGACCAACCGAAGCCAGGTCTCCTCGAGCAGATCTTCGGCCACCTCGCGCCGGCGCGACAGCCGGGCGAGGAAGTTGAACAGCCGGGTGTTGAAGTAGGCATGCACGCAGTCGAACGCGTCCGGATCGCCGTCGCGCAGGCGGGCGACAAGTGCGAGCTCGGAGTCGCGGTCCATGCTGGTCATAACGCTCGAGCCGTCGCAGCGTGACAGAGGCCAGGCAACCCCAAGAAGGGGCTGCCTCCAAGGCTGTCACGCCCTGCCTCGCCGGGCGTTATATCCCATTGGAGGGGGGAAACGACATGGAACTGTTTCAGATTCTCAGACACGCGAGCATTGTCGGGCTGCTCAGCATGCTGGTGAGCGTGCTGCCGCTCGGTGCCGGCCTGGCCTACGCGCTGTGGCCGAGCGAGTCGCGGCTGGCGATGATGCGGCCGGTGTCTCTTGCGGGTCTGTTCTCGGCGCTATGTGGCACGGTGCTCGGCGTTATCAACGTGCTGCGCGGCATCTGGATGGCCGAGGGGGCCGTGGATTGGCGGATCGTTGCGATTGGTTCAGCCGAATCGCTGACGCACCTGTTTCTGGCGTTCGGCTGCCTCACGGTGGCGTGGCTGTGTGTGGCGGCCGGGCTCCGCCGCGCCGCAGATTAGAAAACGCAGCCACAGATTGGACACAGATTAAACACCGATTCTCCGTTTCACTCTTTCTAACCCATTCAATCAGGGGGCGTCTTTGCAATACAAAGCAATTTGTGATTAACTCGTCGTCGTGCTCGACGGTCTGTGGCGTGACCTCGCGCTTGCGGCTCGCTCCCTGGCGAAGGCCCGGGCCTTTTCGTTTGTCTGCGTGATCTCCCTGGGGATCGGCATGGCGCCGGTCATCGCGATTCCGTACGCCTCGCGGCTCACCAGGCTGCCGCCGGCCGGCGTGAACACCGACGGGCTGGTCGAGCTGGTGACTACGTCCAATGGTCCTCACCAGGCGAGTGCGCAATGGTCCTATCCGGACTTCGTCAGCCTTCGAGACGGTGTGACGGGAGCGGCGTTGATCGTTTGGGCCGGTGGCCAGAGCGAGGTCGAGTTTCAGTCGCCGGGCGCGGGCGCGACCAAAGTGTCAACGCTGTTCGTCTCTGCCGGCTACTTCAAGACGATCGGCGTGACGCTGGCGCAGGGTGCCGGGTTTGACGCCGCGATGGACGATCCGATCGAGGCTGAACCAGTCGTGATTCTGGGCTACAGGCTCTGGCAGAACCGCCTGGCCTCCGATCCCGACATTATCGGCAAGACCGTCACCATGGACGGTGTCTCGCATACCGTGGTCGGCGTGGCGCCGGACCAGTTCGACGGTCACCTGGGTTTCCAGGGCCAGCAGCTCTTTGTGCCGCTCGAGTGGCATCCCGGTCTGCGTGCTGACAACAACGCCGAGCGCGACCTGCGCGACGACCGGGCCAGGGAGTGGCTCTACATCCATGGCCAGCTCGCGCCCGGAACCTCCGTTCAGCAGGCCAGTGCTGCGGTGGCTACGGTCACGGGCCGGCTGGGCAGGGAGTTTCCGGCTACGAACGAGTTCAAGGCCGGCGTCGCCGTCGCATACGATCCTCTCGGTTCGCTCACCCGTTCCGAATTCCGGATTGTTCAGGCCGTCGCATTCACCCTCACCGGTACGGTGCTCCTGATCGTCGCCCTCAATATCTCCGGCATGATGCAGGTACGCGGGGCGATGCGTGAGCGCGAGCTGTCGATCCGCCAGGCCATCGGCGCCAGCCGGGCACGGCTGGCTCAGTTTCTCTTGTCCGAAGCGATCGTCTTGGCGGGCGCCGGCGGAGCGCTCGCCTCGCTGGTGCTCTTCAACCTGCCGTCGCTGTTATCGTTGCTCACCGACGATCCCGTACCGGCGCCGATCCTGGAGGCCCTGCGCGTCGATCTCGCCATGGTCGCAATCGCGTTCGGGTTGTGTCTCGTCACGAGCCTGGTCTTCGGATGGCTGCCCGCCCTGCGGTTCAGCCGGCCCGTGATCATTTCCTCCCTGACGGACGATGCGGGCGTCGGGGGGCGGCGGGTGGGCCGCGTGCATCGCGTGACGGCCGCGCTGCAGGTGGCCATCGCCGTGCCCCTGCTCGTCATGAGCGGCCAGTCCCTCGATCGCGTGCGCGCGACGGCGACCGCTTCTTTGGGGTTCCAGTCCGAGCTGGTCTACGCCGCTCCGCTCAAGCTCGATCGTCTCAGCATCGAGAGTGCCGGCTTCGAGATCCGGCGGCTGAGCGACACGCTCGCGCGCGCCGACGGCGTGGCATCGGTCACGGTGGCCGATGGCCTGCCGCTCGACGCCCGGTACCGCATCGAGAGGGCTTCGCTACAGGTGGACCACAGCATCGCGCCGAGGCCCGTGCCCGTACACGTGACGCGCGTCGGCCACGGATACCTGGATACCCTGGGCATCCCGCTCCTTCGCGGGCGCAGTTTCACCGTGGACGACCGGGTGGGCACGGAGCTCGTGACCGTGGTCTCGCAGCCGCTCGCCGACCGGCTCGTCCCCGACGGCGACGTGATCGGCAAGCGGTTGACCCTGGGTGCGGACGAGGCCACGCAACAGAGGCTCACAATCGTCGGCGTGACCGCAGATTTCCCGACCTCACAGATGAGCACCGCGCGGGAGCAGTTGCTGCTGCCGCTGGCCCAGCACCCGGGCGTGAAGCGAGATTCCGTGGCCGTGGTCGACGACTTGGGCAGCACGCCGCGCGTCCTGTTGATCGCCCGCAGCGCGCCAGGGGAACAACCGAAAAAGCTGACCACGGCGCTCGAGAACCTGGCCCGCGAACTCGACCCGGATTTCCAGCCCATCGGCGTCGTCACCGGCACGGGGCTGCGACAAAACAGCGTGGACGACTTCCTCACCCAATCGGCCGTCGCGGGCGTCGCCGGCGGGGTGATCCTGATGCTGGCGGCGCTTGGCATCTACGGCGTGGTCGGACTGATGGTGGCGACGCGCACGCGCGAGATTGCCGTGCGGGCCGCGCTTGGCGCCTCGCGCCGGCGCGTGCTCGGCATGATCCTCCTCGACGTCGTCAAGCTCGTGCTCCCCGGCGTCGGCGCCGGTGTCGCCCTCACCGTTGTCCTCAACCGCCTCAACAGCGAGAACATGGGCGTCGCCCTGAGCGAGCTGGAGCCGCTGGCCTACGTCGCCGGCGCGGCGATTGCCGTGCTCGTCGCGATCATCGCCAGCCTTGCGCCGGCCCGCCGCGCGGCCTCGGTGCAGCCGATGGTGGCCATGCGAACCATTTAAAGTCTGAAAAAGATCTTCAATGGAGCCGGAGCCATTACCCGCGCAGCGTCACCGCAATTCTTTGCGTACGACCAGCTTGAGGCCGGACCACACGTCCGTCACCGCGCACACCTTGATGTCAACGAACCCCATCGGGAGCGCCACCTCCCGGATCACATCCTCGGTGATGTCGGTCGCCACCTTCGACGCCCTCTTCGGCCACGACACCCAAATCGCCGCGTCAGGCCGCAGCGCTGCCCGAAGGCGCGTCAGCTCGTGGGCCAGGCGGGCGCGCCTGGTCGCGAACACGTGCGCGATGTCGGTCGTGGCATCGGCACGAGTGACAACGGCCGCGCCCGGCGGCAGCGGCCCAAGCCACGTCAAATAGTCGGGCGGGGCGTTGATCGCGAGCAGCCGCGTCGCGTCCTTGATGCCAAGCTTCTTGATGAGCGGCGTTCCCGAGTATCCGTGACCGGCTGATACCTTCGCGGGCAAGAGTTCTCCTCGTGGCTCGCAGAAAATAAATCGGTGTCCAATCTGTGTCTAATCTGTGGCTGTCTTGGCCTGTGGCTAATCGATGGCCAGCGAGCCCGTGTAGATGGCCATGCCCACGACCGCGTCGATGCCCTGGGCGTCGAGGGCGTCGATCTCGGCGCGGGTGGTGATGCCGCCGGCGGCGGTGAGCTTGCGCTCGGTGGCCTTCGCGACGGCCGTGATGGCGGCCATGTCGGTGCCCTGCATCAGCCCTTCCTTGTCCACGTGGGTGTAGAGGAACTCTTCGCAGTAGCCTTCGAGCAGCTGCACAGCCTGTACGGCGGTGAGCGGCAGCACCGTCTTCCAGCCGTGAATGCACACGCGGCCACCGCGCGAGTCGACCGCGGCGATCAGCCGGTGCATCCCGACGGTGTCGGCCAGCGCGCGCGCGAAGTCGTGGTCGATCATCTGCGCCAGGTCGGTGCCGTCGCCGCGCCGGAACAGGCCCGAACCGGCAATCACGGCCCGCGCCCCGGCGGCGATCAGCTCTTCCGCGCGGCGCACGCTGCGGACCCCGCCGCCCACGCGGCACGGCAGCTTCGCCGCGATCTGGGCGACGAGGGCATCGTTGTTCCCGCGCGACATGGCGGCATCCAGATCGATCAACTGGACCTTGGGGAACTTCGCGAACTTCGCGATCCAGCCGTCGAGGTCGTCGGAGGAGATGGCGAGCTTGTCGCCCTGCACGAGTTGGACGACCTTACCGCCCTGGAGATCGATCGAGGGTATCAACATTGTAAATAAACCAACAGGAGGTCAGGAGATCAGGAGAATCCTAACTCCTGATCTCATCATCTCCTGTTCATAGACGAACGGAAACTCCTGCGTCCTTTAAGAACGCCTTCAATGCGCTCACGGACTTTTCATTGAAATGAAAGATCGACGCGGCCAATGCCGCATCGGCATGGCCGTCGCGAAAGACCTCGGCAAAGTGCTCGAAGGTGCCGGCGCCGCCCGAGGCGATCACGGGGATGTTGACCGCGTCCGACACGGCCGCGGTCATGGCGCAGTCAAACCCGGATTTCGTCCCATCGCGGTCGATCGAGGTCAGCAGGATCTCGCCCGCACCGCGATCGGTTGCTTCGCGGGCCCACTCGATCGCGTCGCGAGTGGTGGCTGACTGTCCCGACCTCGCGAACACGTTGTAGGGCACCCCGGTATGGGGTGCCGCCGCCGGCTCGCCGCGTTTCGCATCAATCGCGACGATCACGGCTTGGCTTCCGTACCGCTTTGCCAACGTGGTGATGAGCCCTGGCGTCTTGAGCGCCGCCGTGTTCAGGCTGACCTTGTCGGCGCCCGCTTCAATCGCCGCCGCGGCATCGGCTTCGCTGTGAATGCCGCCACCGACGGCGAGCGGGAGGAAGATCTCTCCCGCCACCGCGGCAATTGTGTGCGCGCGCGCCTGGCGCGCCTCAACGGTGGCGGTCACGTCGAGGATGACGATCTCGTCGATCCCCTCGACGTTGTAGCGCCGCGCCAGTTCAGCGGGATCGCCGGCTTCGCGCAATCCTTCGAAGTTCACGCCCTTCACGACCTTGCCGTCGCGGACGTCGAGGCACGCAATGATGCGCTTAGACAGCATTCCGCAACCAGTTACTCAAAATCTGTAGTCCAGCAGCTCCGGATTTCTCCGGGTGGAACTGCACGGCCGACACGTTGTCGCGTTCGACCGCGGCGCTGAACGGGACACCGTACTCGCAGATCGCCGCCGTGTCGTCGATCACCGGCGCGGCGTACGAGTGGGTGAAGTAGACCTGCGTCCCCGGTTCGATCCCGGTCATCAACTTGCCAGGCCGTGGCATCGAGAGGCTGTTCCAGCCCACATGTGGCACTTTCTGCTTCGCATTTACGGGGAACGTAAAAAGGGAGCAGGTCCCTTTAAACACGCCGAGCCCGTTTACGTCCGGGGCTTCGGTGCTGCCTTCGAACAGCCACTGCAGTCCGACGCAGATGCCGAGCATCGGCACGCCCCCCGCGATCGACCCGCTGATCGCGGTGCGCCAGTCGCTGGTGATGCCCCTGGTGGCGTCGAAGTGGCCTACGCCAGGAACGATCACGCCGGTAGCGCGCGCCAGTTCGGCAGGGGCCGACGGCGTCCAGACGTCCGCGCCGAGAGCGGCCAGCGCCTTTCGCACAGACGCCAGGTTGCCGGCGCCGTAATCGACGAGTGCGATCACAGCAGGCCCTTGGTGCTCGGCAGGCTGCGCGCCATCTGCTTGTCCTTCGCGCACGCCACCCGCAGCGCGCGCGCGAACGCCTTGAAGCAGGCCTCGATCTTGTGGTGGTTCGACCGCCCGTACATCACCTTCAGGTGCACGTTGGCCCGCGCGGCCATGGCGAAGCCGTCGAAGAAGTCGTGCACCAGTTCGGTCTGCAGATCGCCGACCACCCGCACCGTGACCTTGGTGTCCACGACGCAGTGCGGCCGGCCGCTCAAGTCGATGGCCGCGACCGCGAGGGTCTCGTCCATCGGCATCACGAAGTACCCGGCGCGGTTGATGCCGCGCTTGTTGCCGATGGCGGCCAGCACGGCCTCGCCCAGGGCAATGCCGGCGTCCTCCACGGTGTGGTGCTGATCCACGTCCAGGTCGCCGGTGGCCTTGACCTTGAGGTCGAAGCCGCCGTGCCGCGCCACCAGGTCCAGCATGTGATCGAGAAAGCGGATGCCGGTGCTGTTCTCGTAATTGCCTTTGCCATCGAGCTTCAGCGTGACCTTGATCTGCGTCTCGGCTGTGCGCCGATCGATTACCGCACTGCGCCTTGGCCGCCGTAGCTTTAGCGAAGGTGGCACAATGCCTCCAATGTCGCCACCGCGTGACGCGTGTGCTCGACGACCCCGGTCGTGAGACGGAAGCAGTTGGGGCACGCCGGGTCCTTGGTGCGGTCCCGCACGAACACCCCTTGCGCGATCATTCCGTCCACCAGCGCGCGCGCGCGATCGCCGCCATCAATCAACACGAAGTTGGCCCCGCTCTTCCAGTAGCGCAGGCCCGCGCGGCCGCACGCCGCGTAAACCAGCTCTTTCGATTCATTCGCCTGCGCCACATACCAGGACCGAAACTCGGTATCGCCGACCGCGGCGCGGAGGGCGGCCACCGCGACCACGTTCAGGTTGAACAGCGGCATGGCGCGGCGAATCGGCGCCAGGATGGCCGGCGACGCCATCATCACGCCGACGCGCATGCCGGCCAGGCCGAACGCCTTCGAGAACGTGCGCCCGACGATCACGTTCGCGTAGTCGGCCGCCTCGCTCAGGAAGTTCTCGCCCAGGAAGTCGTGATACGCCTCGTCCACGAACACCAGCGCATGGCCGGCCGCGCGCGCCACGCGGCGAATCGCCTCTTGCGGCACCGGCTGGCCGCTCGGGTTGTTCGGGTTGTTCACGTAGACGATCCGGGTGTTGGGCGTGATGGCCTTCAGCACCCCCTCGAGCGGATAGGCGTAGTCGGGACCGGCTGGTACCGACACGACGCGCGCGCCAAGGGCGTGTGCCGCATGCAGGTACGGCTCGAATGCCGGCTGCGAGACGATGACCTCTGCGGCGCCGGAGAGGGCCGTGATCGGCGCGCCGAGCTCCACCAGTGCCTCGGGTGTCCGGTGGCCCAGGTAGGCGATCGACGCGAGCAGGATGCCCTCGTCCAGGCCATTGGTCAGCACGATGCGGTCCGGTTCGACACCGAGGAAAGCGGCCGTCTCGAAGATCGCGTCGCGGAAATCGGGATAGGTCGCCAGCCGCTGGCCGTCGAATGCCCGGACGGCCTCGACCACCTTCGGCGAGCAGCCGGCGGTGTTCTCGTTGAGGTGAAGGCGAAGGCCGGGGCCCAGATCAGGCACTCCTTGAATGGTGGTCATGATTGTTTCCTGCCGGGAGTCGGGAACCGGGAGTCGGGAGTCGATCGAGCTTCAATCGATCGCGCGTGGCCCTCGAGGCCTTCGGCGCGCGCCAGTGTGGTTACCGTGCCCGCAATGCTCGCGAGTCCGCGCTTCGTCATACGTTGGACCGAGACCAGCTTCACGAAATCAGCGGCGTTCAGCCCGCCGCGATAGCGGGCCGCACCGGCGGTCGGCAGCACGTGATTCGAGCCGATGGCGTAATCGCCGGCGACCTGTGCCGTCCACTCGCCCACGAACACGGCTCCAGCATTCCATACGCGCCTGGCCAGCGCCTCGGTTCCCACGACGAGATGTTCTGAGGCGGCCTGGTTGGCCAGATCGATCGCCTCGGTCATGGTGCGGCACACGATGATGCCGCCGTGGCGCTCGAGCGACTGCAGCGCCGGCCCGGAGCTGGGCATCTGGGTGGCGACCTCGCGTGCCACCTGGTCCGCCAGGCGGGCATTCCAGGTAATGAACACCGCGCGCGCGTCTGGGTCGTGCTCGGCCTGGGCGATCAGGTCGGCGGCAATGGCCGCCGCCGATCCGGTGGCGGTGACGATCAGGATCTCGGTGGGCCCGGCGTAGAAGTCGATGCCGCAATCGGCCGAGACCAGCGACTTCGCGGCCGACACCCAACGGTTGCCGGGCCCGACGATCTTGTCGACCCTCGGCACCGTGCGGGTGCCGTATGCCATGGCGGCTACCGCGTGGGCGCCGCCCACCTGGAACAGCCGATCAACGCCAGCCTCGACCGCCGCGGCAAACACCGCGGCATCGGGCCGCGGGCACGCCACGATCACTTCGGGCACGCCGGCCGCGCGCGCGGGAATCGCGGTCATCAGCAACGAAGACGGCAGCGGATACCGGCCGGCCGGCACGTAACAGCCGACCCGGGACAGCGGGATCACCCGCTGCTCGACGCTGATTCCGGCACCGACGGCCTTGCGCCAGCCTTTCGGCACCTGCGCCTTCGCCACGGTGCGGATGTTCGCGGCGGCGCGTGTGATCGCGGTTCGCACCGCGGGCGCGAGCGTGCGCGCCTGCGATTCCCACGCTCGCCTGGGCACCTCGATGCCGCCCGTCAGGCCATCGAGCTTCCGGGCGTACTTCGACAGCGCGGCATCGCCACCCTTTCGGACGTGTTCGACGATCGCGGCGGCGCGCGTCTCGGTGACGCGATCGCGAATGCGCGTCGCCGACAGCAGCTCGTTGACCGCACGGCGGTTGGTGGAGTTCACGAAGTTCATAGAACGATCTTCGTCAGCGGGTATTCGACGATGCCCTGGCCGCCGGCGGCCTTGAGCCGCGGAATCAGGTCGCGCGCCACTTTCTCCTCGAGGATGGTGTTGATGGCGACCCACTCCGGATCGCTCAGCGACGACACGGTCGGGCGCTGCAACGCCGGCAGCAGGGCGATCAGTTTCTCCAGGTCGGTGCGCTTCGCGTTCAGCATCAGGCCGACGCGGCCCTGGGCATCGATGGCGGCGCGCAGCAGCAGCGCCAGGTTCTCGATCTTGTTCTTCTTGAAGGCATCGGCCATGGCCGACTGATTGGCAATCAGCTGCGTGTTCGACTCCATGATGGTTTCGAGAATGCGCAGGCGGTTGGCGCGGAGCGTCGAGCCGGTTTCGGTGGCTTCGACAATGGCGTCGGCCAGCACCGGCGGCTTGACCTCGGTGGCGCCCCACGAGAACTCGACGTCCACGTCCATGCCCTTGGTGGTGAAGTAGTGCTTGGTCACGCGCACCAGCTCGGTGGCGATGCGCTTGCCGTTCAAGTCGGCGACGGTCTTGAACGCCGAGTCTTCGGGGGCGGCCAGCACCCACTTCACCTTGCCAAAGCTTTGCTTGGCGTAGACCAGGTCGCAGATGCGCGCGAGCGGCGTCTGTTCGGGGTGGCCAATCTCGTGTTCGGCAATCCAGTCCTGGCCGGTCAGGCCCGCGTCGAGCACGCCGTCGGCGACGTAGCGGGCCATTTCCTGCGCCCGGATCAGCATGCACTCGATCTCGGGATCGTCGATCGACGGGAAGTACGAGCGCGAGTCCACGCGCATCTGGTAGCCGGCGCGCTGGAACAACTGGATCGTCGCATCCTGCAACGACCCTTTCGGTATACCAAGCTTCAACTTCATCGTGTCCCCTTCTGATCGACTCCCGACTCCCGACTCCCGACTCCCGGCAGTTCCGTGTAAAAGCACGATCGTTCGCCGGTGTGGCAGACGTTGCCGTCGCCCTCGCGCGCCACCTTGATCAGCACGGTGTCTTGGTCGCAATCGACGAACACCTGCTTGACCGCCAGGCGGTTGCCGGACGTCTCGCCCTTCATCCACAGCTTGTTGCGGGTGCGGCTGAAGAAGGTGACGTAGCCGCTCTGCTGCGTCAGCTGCCACGCCTCGTCATTCATGAAGCCCACCATCAACACCTCGTGGCTGGTCTCGTCCTGCACGACCGCCGGTATCAACCCGTCCAGTTTCGTGAAATCCATATTCGGCCCCGTCAAGAAGTTCCATCCCGTCAAGTGGTGCCCCCCGTCAAGGAGTGCTGTCCCGTCATAAACGCAAAGAGCCCGCCGTTGCCGGCGGGCTCTTTGCGTGAAGCGAATCCTGGTGGATGTCGTCAGGTCTCTACGCGCAAACTCCTGCCGTGCCGTTTCGGTGAACGGTGGTGATGGCTGCGGTGCGCGTGGTGGACGAGCGACATGACCTGAAAAAGGGTAGCCGATTTTTACTTGCGCGGCAACCGTTCGTTTGTGTTCGCCGCGTACCACGCAAACACCGCCGCCACCGCACCTTGCTGGATCACATCGTCTTTTTGCACGTGATCGAACGTGTCCATGTTCGAGTGGTGGGTCCGCGAGTTGTATTCGAGCCGCTCCTGGATGAACTGGAACCCCGGGAGGCCGGCCGCGTCGAACGAACCGTGATCGGTCTGGCCGACCGAGCGCGGACTCACGTTCTTCCAGCCGATGTCCTTCAGCGGCTTGCCCCACTCCTCGAACATCTTCATGGCGCCGGTGTTGCCCTGGCCCCAGATGCCGACAATGCGGCCGGTGCCGTTGTCGAGGTTGAAGTAGGCCTGCACGTTCTCGTGGCCCGGCCGGGGTGTCTTGGTCGCGGGGTCAAAGAAGTGGCGTTCGACGTAGAGCCGCGACCCGAGCAGACCCTGTTCTTCGGCCGCCCACAACGCAATGCGAATCGTCCGGCGCGGCTTCAGCCCGAGCGACTGGATCACCCGCACCGCCTCGATCATCGCCGCCGAGCCAGTGGTGTTGTCGGTGGCGCCGGTGGCGTACGGGTAGGTGTCGAAGTGCGCGCCCATGATCACGACCTCCCTGGCGAGGTCGGTGCCCGGGATTTCCGCAATGATGTTGAAGGCGTTGCCCGCCGGATCCGTTTCCGGATGGAACTTCGTCTGGATGTCCACTTCCATCCGCACCGCCTGGCCGCGCGCCAGCAGGCGGACGATGCGGTTGTAGTGTTCGACGGCGAGGGTGGCCGATGGCACCTGGGCGGGCACCTTGGGGTCGCGGCTGCCGCCGTTGCCCGGGAAGACCGTGCCGCCGTCGACCACTTGCGTCCGCCACGACAGGTTGCTGCCGCCAAGCGGCGCGTCGCTGTCGGATCCGCGGTCGAGATACACCGCGGCGCCTTCGGCCACGAGAAACCGTTGCAGCGCCGCCTGCGTGAGTGGCGCGGTGGGGCCGGTCGCGGGTGGCGCCGGCGTGGCGGTCGGCGTTGCCACCGGTGCCGGCACCTGCATGGCCTCGGCCCAATCGGCGTCGTTCATCTGCAGCACGATGCGGCCGTCGAGCATGCGCACCGGGCGCACGGCCTGGCTGACGATGATCTTGCCTTGCAACTGGCCCCGGTACTTCGCGAGGTCGCCTTCGGTTGCCGCCTGCACGTGAACGACGTCGGCGGTGACGGCTCCCCTGGTGGACGGCGAGTTCCAGCGCGGCTGGCCAATCACGACCGACGCCTGCGGCGTGGTCATGTGGGCCGAGAAGCGTTCAATCGTCCAACCCTGGCCGAACGGGAAGCGCTCGATGTGAATGTTCTGCAGTCCCCACTCGGCGAACTTCTTCATCACCCAGTCGGCGCCCTGCTGGTAGCCCGGCGTGCCGGTGGCGCGAGGGCCGTAGACCTCCGACAGCCACCAGTGCGTCTCCATCGCCTGCGAGCGCGTGACGGCCTCGCCGCGAATGCGGTTGACGGTGTTCTGGTCAACGCCGGCCGGCGCCTGAGCGGCGCCGCGAGCTAAGGAGAGAACAAGAGCAAGAACAACAACTGCAAACGTCCGATTCATGAATCCCTCTAAAGATCGACAGGAGACCAAGAGATCAAGAGAACAGAAATGTAAAGACTCCTGACCTCCTGACCTCCTGTAATTCTTCTTTACTGCTGCGCGGCCGTGGTCGTGACCGCCGGGCCGCGCTTGTATTTATCGAACCAGTGCCGCAGGTACAACTGCGTGCGCACGAAGTTCGACGGCTTGCTCGACGTGCCGTGCGCCTCGTCGTTGAAGCGCAGCATCGCGGTCGGCACCTTCAGCAGTTTCAGCGCGCTGTAGAACTGCTCGGTCTGTGGCATCGGCGTGCGCAGGTCGTTGACGCCGGTCATCAACATCGTCGGGGTCTTGACGTTGCCAACGTAGGTGAGCGGCGAGCGGCGGATGTGCTCGGACGGGTCCTCCCACGGCAGTTTCGCAAAGTTGTGGTACCAGCCGGCGCCGTCGGTGGTGCCGACGAAGCTGACCCAGTCGATCACCGGGCAGTTGGCCGAGGCGGCCGCGAAGCGATCGGTCTTGCCGACAATCCACGCGGTCAGCACGCCGCCGCCGCTGCAGCCGGTCACGAACATGTTGCGCTCGTCGACGAACCCCTGCTTCAGGACCTCGTCCACGCCGGCCATCAGGTCGTCGTAGTCCTTGCTGGGATAGGCGTTGTTGATCTGGTTGCCGAACGACGAGCCGTAGCCGGTGCTGCCGCGCGGGTTGGTGTAGAGCACGACGTAACCGTTGGCGGCCTGTTCCTGCCAGCCGTAATTGAAGCCGACGCCGTACATGCTGTGCGGGCCGCCGTGGATGTGCAGTTGCAGCGGGTACTTCTTGGTGGCGTCGAAGTCGGGCGGCGTGATGTACCAGCCCTGGATCTTCATGCCGTCGGACGAGGTGTACCACATCTCCTTGACGGCGCCGAGCTTCTTGCCGGCGAGGATGTCCTCGTTGACGCTAGTGAGCTGCCGGATCTTCTCGGGCGCGGCGACGTCGAACGAGATGATGTCGGCCGGCGCGTTGGGCGAAGTGAGCACGCCCACCGCCTTGCCCTTGACCACGCTTGCGGTGGTCAGCATGTAGGTGCCCTTGGTCAACGGCTGTACCACGTCGCTACGGTCGCCGGCCATGGGCAGCACGTACAGGTTCTGCGAACCCTGGTCCTGCGCGGTGAAGAAGAGACCGGTGCCGTCTTCCTTCCACATCACGTTCTGCGGCGAGCGGTCCCACTCGCCCGACACCATGCGGTGATTGGTTCCGTCGATGTTCATGACGTAGAGCTTGCTGTCCTGCCAGGTGTTGCGCGACTGGTCGTAACCGACGTAAGCCACGCGCTTGCCGTCGGGCGAGACCCGCGGGCTGCCGTCGGGCCCCTTGCGGGTGGTCAGCTGCTTGATGGCGCCGCTGTCGACGGCGACCGAGTAGATGTCTGATTCGCGGAACTGGTACTCCGCGTCGGCGACGCGGTTCGACCCGAACAGGATCTGCTTGCTGTCGGGCGTCCACTCGATGCCGTTGTGGTGCCACTGGCCGTCGGTCAACTGGCGGGCCGTGCCGCCGGTCGCCGGCACCACGAACACGTGCCGGAACGCATCGTCATCGAAGCCGACGCCGTCGGAGCGGTAGTCGAGCCGTTCGACAATGCGCGGCGCCTCGGTCCACTTGGCGCCCTCGGGCGCGCGAGGCATCTTGATGGGCCACGAGTTCTTCGACTCGACGCTCATCACGAACCCGAGCTTGGTGCCGTCGGGCGACCATGCCACGCCGGTGGGCGCCTTCTCCACACGCGTCACCTGCGAGGTCGCGCCTTCCGCGTCCATGTAGCGGACGAAGATTTGCGAGCCCTTGGGCTCGCCCTGGGCGGTGTAGGCAATGCGGTCGCCGCTCGGCGACCAGCGCGCATTGCTGCCGCGCGCGAGGAAGCGGTTCTTGCCGCCATCGGCGTTCATGATCCAGAGGGACGACTCACGCTTGTCGTTGACCTTGTCGATCCATCCGCGGGTGTAGATGATCTGCGCGCCATCGGGGGACAATTGCGGGTCCGAGACGGTCTCGAACTCCCAGTACAGATCGAGATTGAGCCGGTCGTTGGCGGCGGTGTTCGAGGTCGTCGCGTTCTGTGCGGCGATCGCGGCGGGCAGGGCGGCCAGGGCAAGGGCGACAAGAAGACGACGCATACGGTGTTCCTCCTTCGAGTGACTCGGACTGAGGCACAGATATTAGCCCCATTCGGGCCACGCGGCGCTACGGCGCACGGCGCAGGCGGGCCAACCGTCGATAAAGCGCCGAGGGCGGCTCGCGGCGGTTGTTGGGTGTGCGCTCGAGCGCCGCTTCGTAAGCGGTAATGGCGCCGGCACGGTCGCCCCGCGACTCCAGCGCAAGACCGCGATAGTAATAGCCGCGGGCGTCCTCCGGCGCCTGCGCTACGAGCGCATCGGCGGTGGCAGCCAGCGTGTCGGCCCCCCGCATCTGCTGGACGCGGGCGCGAGCGGCCAGTTGATCTGCCGGGGTCGTAGGCGGCGCCGGCATCATCACCCAGTCGGTGGTGACGGTTCTTCCGCTCACCGGGAGCGACACGCGAATGCGCTGCCCCGCCGGGGGCAACGTCGTCATGGTGACCCAGACTTCGAGCGTCGTCGTCGCCTCCATGCGGATGGGTGCTTCGTCTGCCGCCCTTACTATTGAGACCGGTGGCCCGGCCGTGGCAGTGCCGTCCGGCTGTTCGACCTCGATCCGGACGCCGGCGTCGAGTTGCGCGCGCGAGAAGGTGACCAGATCGCCTTCGGTCGTGATGCGGTTGCGCAGCCTCCCGTCGAACAGGCTCACGATGCCCAGGGCCTCGTCACCAGGCGCGCCGGTTTCGATCGCGAGACGGGCCATCAGGTCTAAGGTGCCAGGGGTGCCAGGGGTGCCAAGGGTGCCAGGGGGGGCTTGCATTCGTAGCCAGAACCACAAGACTGCTCCGAGCAGCGCTACGAGGCCCAAGCCGTATACCACCAGCCTGGCGCCCTTCATTTAAGCTTCACCTGGTGCTGGCAGTTGCCGACCGTGCTGCTGCCTGACACGGGCATCGGGTGGCCGTCCTCCATGCGCCGGGCACCGCTGTTGATGCTGGTGCCGGCCTTCGACGTGCAGAACTGGTCGCCGAACTCGGCGGGGAAGGTCCAGGCATGGCACCGACCGTCCCAGCCGCGGTAGTAGGCGGCGTCCGAATAGGCCATGACGCAGCCGCGGTGGCCGCTGGTCGCGCCGCCCCAGATGGCAATCACCCCGTCGTCGCCCCCGTTACACTTGCCTTCGTCGTAGTCGCCGTGGTGTTCCACCGACACGGCGTGGCCCAGCTCGTGCGCAATCGTGTGGGCTTCCTCTTCGGAGGAGCTGGTACGCATCACCGCCCCGTTGATGCACACCTTTTCGACGTCGTTGGGTGTGCCCACGTCGGGAAACACCTCGCCGGCCGTGGTCTCGTCGAGGCCGCAATCGCCGGTCAGCAGCAGGCCCTTCTGCGCGCCGGCCGATGCGTAGCCGCGGTTGAAGTTGACCACGCGCGAGGTGTCGTACTGGGTCTGCTGGATGGTGTAGGTCAGCACGCCGCTGGCGCTGAAGGAGCCCAGGCCCCTGGCATAGGCATCGTAGATGAAGAGCTCCTTGTGCCTGGGGCTGGTGGTTACCCAGTCGCCACCCACCATGAACCCGCGGTACTCCTCGAAGTTGGAGAAGCCGTCGCCGCGGTTCTCGCCCGCCGGCTCGTCGTCCTGGTCCGCCGACGCCGCCTGGCCCCACACGCCGGCGTTGCGCTCCCACCCGTCCCAGATGCGGTTGCCGTTGGCGTCGAGCGGAACCGTGATCGATGAGCCGCCGCCGGCGGCATCGAGCAGGTACCATTCACCGTCCACGATCACTTCGGCCTTAAGCTTGCCCGAGGCGCCATAGTCGAACGCGGCCAGGGTCACGCTGGCCGAGGTGGTGGCGTCATTGGTTTCGATAATGAGGGTATCGCTGCCGGGCGGTTCCACCGGCGCGCTCATGGGCTGCGGCTGTTCTCCCGAGAATCTCAGGTCGAGTCCGGTGCCGCTGCCCCCGGCATTGAGCGCGTAGCCTTTTTCTCGAGACACGTCGAACAGCGTGAAGCGGAAGCGGCCGGCCACGCCAAGGGCGGGATCGATCGAGGCCCGCACCGTGACCTGCTCGGCCAGCTTGGGGCGCCACGTCGCGTCGACGGCGTCGAGCGTGCCGGTGATGCCGAGACGGCGGCGCAGATCCCACTTGACCGTGCGCGTGATGCCGGCCTCCGATGCGCGCCCACTCGCGGCGAACGATCCCTGCATGCGGCCGTCGATCAGGGCGCGGCGCTCGCGGTCGGCATAGGGATAGTCGGCCAGCGTGTTGGCCATCAGGCGGCGCAGGCCCGTGGTGTCGATCGAGGCCGGCGCGGGCGTCTGTCCGTTCCAGAAGAACACCGGCAGGCGAGTGCCGATGGCGTTCAGCATCTGCTGGGGCGGGACCTCGGCGGGCGAGCGCTGCAGGATGACGGTGCCGTCGGTGGCCGTGAAGGTGTGCAGCACCTGCAGGTCGGCGGCGGTCCAGAGTGCATAAGCACCGCTCGGCAGGATGTCTTTCAGCGGATCGTCGTCCGCCATCGATTGATACACCCATCCCGCCTGCAGCACGCTGCCGCCCGAACCGGATCCCGACAGCTGCAGGCGCTCGGGACGGCGCCGCGTCACCGCGACGCCGCTTGCCTCGGCCGTCCACGACGACCCATCGTCAACCAGCAACACCAGTTGTCCCGTGGTGCGGCCGCTCGGATCTTTCACGTCGATGCGCTGCTTTTCGAGCCACTTGACGCGCACCTGGAAGGTGGCCGTCCACACGCCATCGGCAAACGGGTTCTCCTGCCGCGCGAAGTCCTCGGTGGCGACCGATGTGAGCGTGCCTTCCCAGTGCACGGGCCGGGCCGGCGCCTGGGCGGTGGGATGCCACGGCACGAGCGCGAGCAGCGATACGGCGGCAAGGCCGGCCACCACCCAGCGGGGCGACGGGTGACGGCGAATGAAAGGCAGAGGTGGCACGGGTCACAGATTATGACCAGTCGCGCCGGCGAAATGTCAAAAGACCGGCTCTGATACAGTTTCCAGAGCCTCTCCAGGACCCATGACGAGCCCCGAATTCACCGACTTCGATTCCCTGCGCAACCAGCACTTTCCGACCGATGCCATGGTCGAGGCAATCCGGCGGGCGCTGCCGGCGGTGGCGCAGACGCGCGGATCGACCCAGGCAGAGCTCAATCGGACGCTGGCGCGGTACCTGCTCTGCGAGCCGGAGCATGTGCAGGTGCTGCAGGGCGCCTCGCAGATCTTCCCGATCTTGAAGCGACTGGTGGGCGTCAGGCCGGTGCTGCGGCCAGAACCGTCGCTCGGTGAGTACGCGCGGATCTTCCCGCGCGCGAAGACGTACGCCGATGCCCTTGCCGGCTTCGACCTCGCCGCGTTCGACGCCGCCATTCCGGGCGACGGCGTCGTGGTGATTGCCTCGCCGAACAGTCCCACCGGTACGGTCGTGCCCACGGCGTGGGTCGACGAGTGCGTTCGGCGGCATCCGCATACCCTGTTCGTGGTCGACGAGTCGTTGGCTGACTTCTGCGATGAGACGCCGATGGTCGAGCGGCTGAAGGCCGACCCCGTCTCGAACGTGATCGTCATCAAGAGCCTGGGCAACGCCTTCGGCGTGCCGGGGCTTGGCCTGGGCTACGTCTATTGCCTCAATCCCGAGGTCATTCGGGTGCTGGACGATGAGATTCCCCTGTGGAATCTGAGCCGGCCGGCCGAGTTCTTTCTCGAGCTGATGCTGGCGCACCGAGCCGACTTCGAGCGCTCGCTGGCCGCGACCAAAGCCGACCGCGCGGCCTTTGCCGAGATTCTTGCCAAGGTGCCGGTGGTGGCCCGCGTGCATGCGGGCGGTGGCAACTTCCTGCTGGCGTCGCTGAGGGGCCACGACCCCACCATGGCCGGTGCGATCAAGACCGAGTTGCTGGCGCAGCACAACATCGGCGTTGCGGATGCGTCGTACCGCCTGCGTCCGGCCCTGCCGCGCCTGCGCGTGGCGGTGCGGCTGCCCGAAGAGAACGCGCGGTTCTGCCGCGCGCTTGACAGCGTGACCATCGCGGTCCCGTCATGAACAACCCCGGTCTCGCCCCGTGAACGCACAAAAGGAAGATGTCATGTCCGCTGCCAACGATTCCGCGGCCTTCGCCGCCCTCGCGACCGTCACCACCGCCACGCTCACCACGATCCTGCTCAAGAAGGGCCTTCGCAACGTCTGGATCCGCGGGTCGTTCCCGCTCACCAGCGGCCAATCGCGCATCGTCGGTCGCGCGTTCACGGTTCGCTTCATTCCCGCGCGCGAAGATCTCGCCACACCCGCGTCGTGGAGCTCGCCCAAGTCCACGCGCGCCGCGATCGAAGAAATGCCGGCCGGCTGCATTGCGGTGATCGACGCCAACGGCGTCAAGGACGCTGGTTTCTGGGGCGACATCCTGTGCGCGCGCATGGCCGTGCGCGGCGTGGCCGGGCTCGTGAGCGACGGCGCGGTCCGCGACCTCGCGGGGGTGTTGTCCACCGGGTTGCCGGTCTGGGCCAACGGCACGGCAGCGCCGCCGTCGGTGGCCGGCCTGACCTTTGTCGATTGGCAGCAGCCGATCGGTTGCGGCGGTGTCGCGGTGTTTCCTGGCGATGTGATCGTGGCCGATGGGGATGGTGCGGTGGTGATCCCGGCCGCGCTCTTCGAAGAGGTCGTCGCCCTGGCCGTCGAGCAGGAACGTCTCGAGGGCTGGATCATGGACGAGGTCAAGGGCGGGGCGGCGCTGCCCGGGTTGTATCCGGCCAACGCCGAGAACCAGGCGCGCTACGAGGCGTCGAAGCGGCACCCCTAGACACGGTCAGCTCACCGTTATTGCGCTATTGCCCTGATCGCGCTGCTTGTATCGCCACGACCTCTTCAAGCACGGGCACGACCAGCCGATCCTTCGGGCGATCAGCAGCCTTCTTGCTCACTAGAATGCGTGCCAGGGGCAGTACCCTCGTGACCACATCACCCACTGTGACGTCGATGGCGTTGGCCCACTCTTCATCAAAGCTGTTGAGCCCGCTCATGCTGAGCACGACATCGAACAACTCGAGCCCCTCGCCGGCGAGCATCGGTGGCGTATGGAGCGTGGGCGCGACGTAGGCGCCACCGACCTGCCGGAGGACAGCGGCCAGCTTGGGATCATCAAGACTGCCAAACCACAGGTCCACGTCCTGAGTGACGACCGGCGCGCCCTGCAACGCCGCGGCTGAGAGACCGACAATCAGGAAGCGGACCTGCTGATTGACGAGCTCCCGCACAAAGCGGAGCTCACGTTCGGTAAGCGGCGGCAGCTCGGCCACGGAGCAGGCTTCGATTGAGGCGGGTCAGCGGGTCCAGGCGAAGGAGTGCGAGCGTGTGGCGGACGGTGTCGGGGTCGAGCCCCGGACTGCGCTGAAGTGCCGCCGCGACCTCCCGGAGCAGGTCACCGGCATCCGCGAGGGCCGTTGCCAGCACCTCCTGATCGCTCTTGCGCGTGGGCTCCACTGGCGCATCCATAGGGCCATTGTCACGCCCCATGCCCCGAAGCGTCAATCTGAGATGCGTCGCTTCGTTGAGGCACCTCAACGGGATCACCGCAGCCGGCCGATCATCACTTCGGTGGATTTGATGATAGCGACGGCCTCGTCGCCCTTCTTCAGCTTCAACTCGTTCACCGCATCGCGCGTGATCACCGCCGTCAGGATCTGATCGCCGATGCGCAGCCGTACCTGCGACAACAAGCCGTCGCTGCGGACCTCGTCGACAATGCCGCGCAGTTGGTTGCGGCCGCTGAGCGCGACCAGCACACCGCGCGTGGCGGGCGCGCGACGCGGCGCGCGGCTGACGGCCTTGCCGCCAGCCGGGGCCATCTGCAACCGCAGCACTTCGGACTCGGCAATGCGATGGTGACCGCCGTTGGTTCGGGTGGTGCGGACCGAGCCGTCGTAGATCCACTGTTTGAGCGTCGAGTACGCGACCCCCAGCCGATCGGCCGCCGCCCGCACCGTGAGCAGATCGCTCATGTCACATCCCTCACCGTCTTCTCAGTTCTTCCCAACACCGCAAACTCACTCTAAATCGTTATCTAAATCGTAGTAAATCATACTAAATTACCTATTCGATGACGAGATCCAGCCGGACCACAAAGTTCGTGAACTGGCTGGTGGCCGGGATTACAGTTCTCGGCCTCAGCGCGTCGCTTGTGGCGCGAGGCGCGCCCGTTGCCGCACAGCCCCCCGGCCTGGTCGTGTCAGTCGCCGTGAGCCTGCATGCGGCGCTCGCCGAGATCGCCGGCTTGTACCGTGCGGCGACGGGCGTGTCTGTTTCCCTCAACACCGGCGGTTCCAACACGCTGGCCCGGCAGATTGTCGCGGGTGCGCGGGCGGCGGTGTTCGTCAGCGCAGACGAGGTGCAGATGGACGTGGTCGAAACGGCCGGCCGCGTCGTCGCCGGCACCCGCACGCCCCTGGTGACCAACGAACTCGCCGTCGTGGCCCCGAACGATCGCCCGGCCCCGGCCGGTCTCGCCGAGCTGCTCCAGGGCGGTGTGGCGCGGCTCGCGATGGGTGAGACCGCCAGCGTCCCCGCGGGTGTTTACGGGCGCCGCTGGCTCGAGCATGAAGGCGCGTGGGCGCGGCTGCAGACGAAGGTGATTCCGTTCCCAACCGTACGAGCCGTGCTGGCGGCGGTCGAAGCGGGCCGGGTGGATGCCGGCATTGTTTACGCCACCGACGCGCGCGAAGCGGCGGTGCGGGTGGTCGGCCGTGTCTCGGCCAGGGAGCACGCGTACCTGAACATCGTGCAGCCGGCGGCGGTGATTGCCGGGCCCAATGAAGCCGACGGCCGCCGCTTCCTGCAATTCCTGCAAGGGCCTGCCGCCCGCGCCGTGTTTGAGCGGAGAGGATTCCGCACGATTGAGCGCTGAGACCTGGCAGATCGCGCAGTTCACGGTGCTGATGGCGGTTGTCGCCACGGCGCTGACGCTGCCCTTTGCCGTTGCCGCGGGCTGGCTGTTGGCGCGTGGCACGTTTTGCGGCAAGGCGCTGGTCGAAACGGTGGTGTCGTTGCCTTTGGTCCTGCCACCGGTGGCGACGGGCCTGCTGCTGTTGTGGCTGTTCAGCCGCCGCAGCCCCGTGGGCCAGGCGCTCGATGCCATGGGCATCGAGGTGATCTTCACGTGGAAGGCGGTAGTGATCGCGATGATGGTCGTGAGCTTCCCGCTGTTCGCCCGCAGCGTGCGCTCGGGTATCGAGCAGGTGGATCGCCGCTACGAAGACCTTGCGGCGACGCTTGGCGCGGGCCGCTTCCGCATTCTGCGGACCATCACGCTGCCGCTCGCCTCGAAGGGGATCATCGCCGGCGCGGTGCTGGGCTTCTCGCGCGCGCTCGGCGAGTTCGGCGCCACCATCATGGTCGCCGGCGCCATTCCCGGGCAGACCCAAACGCTGGCGGTGGGCATCTACACCTTTGTCGAGACCGGTCGCGAAGAGGCGGCGTGGGGGTTGTTGCTGCTGTCGGCGCTGCTGGCGTTTGGTGCCATCTATCTCTCCAACCGGCTCGTGGCGGCGGGCCCGTGATCCAGCTGACTCTTGACGTCACGCTGCGCCAGCAGGCCTTCGAGCTGCGCGTTCGCGACGCCTCGTCGGTCGAAGTGCTCGGCCTGTTCGGGCCGTCGGGCAGCGGCAAGACGACCCTGCTCGAGGTCATTGCCGGCATTCGCACGCCCGATGCCGGAGAGATTCGCGTTGGCGATCGCGTGCTGTTCTCGTCGTCCGCCGGCATCAACCTGCCGCCTCGCGATCGCCAGATCGGCTACGTGCCCCAGGACGCGCTGCTGTTTCCCCACCTCGACGTCGACGGCAACATCAACTACGGCGTCCACCACAGCCGTCGTAACCTGGCGGGCGACGACGAGTCACGCTTGCGCTCGGCACTCGTCGAGATCCTCGATCTGGAGCCGTTACTGAGGCGCCGGGTGCAGAAGCTGTCGGGAGGCGAAAAACAGAGGGTCGCCATTGCCCGCGCCCTGATGACGCAGCCGGCGGTGCTGTTACTGGACGAACCGCTGGCCGGCGTCGATCGCGCGCGCCGCGATCGCATCCTGCCGTATGTGCTGCGCATTCGCCGCGACCTGCACGTGCCCCTTGTCTACGTGACGCACGACGAAGCCGAGCTCACCGCGATTGCCGATCGCGTTCTGCACCTCGAGGCCGGACAGGTCACGAACGTGACGGTGCGCTCGCCGGAAGCCGCACGGTGAACGTGGCGCCCTCGCCGGGCGTGCTGCTGGCCTCGACGGTGCCGCCATGCAGTTCGACGAGGTGGCGCACGATCGCCAGCCCCAGGCCAAGTCCGGCCTGCTCGCGCGTCGGGCTGGCATCGGCCTGCCGGAACCGATCGAACACGAACGGCAGGAAGTCGGGCGGGATCCCCGGGCCGGTGTTGGCCACGACAATGCACAGGTCGCCGGCGACGTCGCTGACGACGGTGTCGACGCGGCCGCCCGACGGCGTGAACTTGACGGCGTTCGACAGCAGGTTGGCCACGATCTGCTGCAGCCGCGAGGGGTCCAGGTTCCTGGTGCCGACCTGGCTGATCGTGGCGTGAAGTTCCAGGCCCTTGTCCTCGGCGGCGGCCCGCATCGACTCCACGACCCCCTCGATCAACGGCGCCACGTCCACGGTCTCTCGGGTGAGCCGCAGCTTGCCGGTCATGGCCGCCGACTCGTCCAGCAGGTCGGCAATCAGGCGGAATTGGAGCTCGGCGCTGCGTTCAATCGCATCGAGCGCGCGGGCCCGCTTGACCTCCGACAGCTGGCCCGACCGCAGCAGCTGGATCCAGCCCAGCAATGCGTTGAGGGGTGTTCGCAGTTCGTGTGACAACGAGGCGAGGAACTCGTCCTTGAGGTGATTGGCCGCCTGCGCATCGGCGCGCGCCTTGGCCAGCCGGTGCGCCAGCACCGAGATGCCGGCGCCGATCACGAGATACAGCGACAGCGGCACGACCTCGTCCGATGCCCGGGGAAAGGCCAGGTACGGCAACCGAAAGAAAAACTCGGCGGCCAACCCACCCATCAACGTCGCCACCAGGCTGGCGCGCAGGTCGGTCCACATCGCCGTCACCAGGATCGGCGGCACGAACAGCAGGAACGCAATCGGGTTGGTGGGCGTGAACTGTTGAATCGCCAGGCCCACGACAATGGTCACCGCGACCGAGATCCCGGCGATGCCGTACGAACTCACGCTACTGACCGTCGGCGATCAGCCCGGCCGAGGCGCCCACCCATCGCAACCCCTTGTTGTGATCGACGCCCATCATCTTGCCGCGCCCCATGCGGATCAACGGCAGCACCGGCTGAAACCCCTTGGCAGATCGTACATACATGATCCGGATCTCGGCCTGGGTCGGGCCCTCGGGCGTGTCGATCACGGGCTCGAACCGGATGCGTTCCTGCAGGATGTAGTTCGCCCGCTCGTCAGCGGGAATGGCGGCGACCTGCGCATCGGTTGGCGCGAAGATGATGCCGCCGCCGGCGAACGAGAACAGCGGCTTCAGCAGGTAGCGCTCCCGGTCGGCCGGCAGTCGATCGAGCTGGTGCAAGAACGTCGTCTCGGGGACCGCGCGGTGCTTCAGCCACGGAATGGAGAACTTGCTGATCTGGAAGTACCACGACGGATGGCCGGCCCACTCCACCTCGAGGTCGTCGCGGTAGTCGAACGGCAGCGGCACGTTCTTGCGTTCGAGCTCGTCGGGGATGACGCGGTTGTAGATCCGCGCGATCGGAGTCCGCTGGCCATCGCGCTGGTAGAACAGGCGCCGGCCGTCGCGTTCGATCTCCGACGTGTCCACCGCGCGCACGCCCCACATGTCCTCGGAGACGACGAAGTCGGGCCAGGTCTTCTGCTTGCGCGGCTCGATCTCCATCAGCACCACGTGTTTCGGATCGTGGCCGTTCAGCAACGCCTGGCCGACGAGGTCGTGGTACTGCGCCGCCTGCAGGCCCGCCAGGAACATGCCGAGCGACGGGTCCAGCGCAAACGCGTCGCGATAGGCCTCGGCCACCGCCAGTTGAAACCCGTACAGCGAAGCGAACGCCTGGAGTTCGACGAGCTTCGGCTCGATCGCGCCCGATGGCCCGAGCACCAGGCCGAAGTCCACCTGCAGGAACGTGGGATGCGTCTCGGCGTTCGGCCCCCTGAACCGGTCGGGCACCGCGGCGAGCGCGGCGGCGCGGGCGTCGGGGCGATCGAGAATCTGGCTGGCCAGCTCGAGGCCGGTCGCCGACAGTTCGTCCATCAGCGAGCGCGGGAAGAAGCAGGGCGTTTCGCTGATCGGAAAGCCGATCGAGGCGACGGTGCGCGTTTCGAGCCGAGCGAGGAGGCCGCGGTACGAGCGCTCTGACCACGACTCGTTGAACGACCGGCGTAACTGTGGAATCAAAAGGGACCTGCTCCCATTTTACGGTTTACGTAAGTCCTCTAAAATGGGAGCAGGTCCCTTTTTAGAGTCCCGCCTGAGTCTCGGCGACCATGTACTCGACCACTTTGTTGAGATCTTGAGTCTCGGCGAAGACGGCGAGCTGGCGTTCGGCGCCGTTGCCGTGTTCGAGCATGGTCCTGATGTAGTCGATCTCGTTGCGGCTGCCCAGCTCGTCCACTACATCGTCCACGAAATCGAGGTATTCGAGCATCAGGTCCTTGGCCGGGACCTCGGTCTCCTGGCCGAAGTCGATCAGCTTGCCCTCGAGCCCGTAGCGCGCCGCCCGCCACTTGTTCTCCATGATCAACGCGCGGCTATACATGCGGAAACCCTGGTTGCGCGAGTGCAGCTTGTAGAGCTTGGCCATGGTCGCCTGGATCAGGGCGGCGAGCGCCAGCGTCTCGTCCACGCGCATGGGGATGTCGCAGATGCGCACTTCGACGGTCGAGAAGAACGGGTGCGGCCGCACGTCCCACCAGATCTTCTTGGCGTTGTCCATGCTGTTGGTCTTGATCAACAGGTTGACGAAGCTTTCGTAGTCGGCCCAGCTCGTGTAGGTGTCGGGGATGTTGGTGCGCGGGAACTTGTCGAACACCTTGCAGCGATACGACTTGAGGCCGGTGTTGTCGCCGATCCAGAACGGCGAGTTGGCCGAGAGCGCCAGCAAATGGGGCAGGAAGTAGCGGACCTGGTTCATCAGGTGGATGGCCACCTCGCGGTCTTCGATGCCGATGTGCACGTGCAGCCCGAAGATCAGGTTCGAGCGGGCGACGAGCTGCATGTCTTCAACGACCTGGCGGTAGCGCTCGTCCGGATAGATGTCCTGGGCGCGCCAGTCGGCGAACGGATGCGTGGCGCCGGCGCACAGCAGCAGGCCGTTGTCCCGGGCCAGGTTCACCATGGCGCGCCGCAGGTTGACGATGTCGGCGCGCGCCTCCTGCATGTTGCGGCAGACCCCGGTGCCGACTTCGACCACCGACTGGTGCATCTCGGCCTTGATCCGCTCGTCGAGCTGCCGCTTGCCCTTGGCGATGATCTCGGCGTTGATGTGCGATCGCAGGTCGTAGGTGACCGGATCGATGGTCTGGTATTCCTCTTCGATGCCGATGGAAAAGGACGGCTTCATAGAGGTTCAGGGAGGTTCGGGGAGGTTCGTGAGGTTCGGGGTGGTTCGGGGAAGGAACAGTCCTGAACCATTCAGAACCCCCCTGAACCTTTCAGGAGTGCATCCCACCGGTAGCTCGCCGGGGGTGCGGGTTCGGCGGCCTGCTTCACGGCCAGGTCGGCCACCGCGTTCACAATCCAGTCGAAGTTGGCCTGGCCCACCGAGTGCAGATCCGCATCGGGCGCCGGGTTCATGAAGTCGATGGCGTAGGGCACGCCGTCCTCGACGGCGAACTCGACGGTGTTGAGATCGTAGCCGAGTGCCCGGCACAGCGTGCGGGCATCGCGCTCGACCCGCTCGATTAGCGCCTTCGGGTACTCCGGCGGGTTCTTCACGTAGCGCTCGTGGAAGGGCAGCCGCGGGTCGTAGGGCATGATGCGGACGTGTTCCTGACCGACCACGTAACAGCGGAAGTACTCCTTGAAGTCAACGCCGCGCTGCAGCGTCATGCACAGGGTTCTGGTCTGGTCGTAGGCCGCGAAGAACTCCTCGCGGTTGTTGATCTTGTAGACGTCGCGCCAGCCGCCGCCGTCAAACGGCTTCAGGAACGCCGGAAACCCGACGTAGTCGAAGATCGCGTCCCAGTCGAGCGGGTACTTGAGGTTGCGCATCGACCGCTCGGTGGTGCCGGTCGGGTGCTCCTTGTGCGGCAACAGGATGGTCGGCGGAATGGCGACCCCGAGCTTGGTGGCCAGCGCGTAGTTGAAGAACTTGTCGTCGGCGCTCCACCAGAACGGGTTGTTGATAATCCGCGCGCCACAAAGCGCCGCGTTCTTCAGGTACGAGCGGTAGTACGGGATGTCGTGCGAGATGCGATCGACAATGACGTCGTAGCCGCAGGGCTCGGCCATGCGCACGTCGGCGATCTGCACGAACTCCGCCGACACGCCGGCCACGTTCATGGCCGTGATGCGCTCGACGAGCGCCGCGGGGAACGTGTTCTCCATTCCGAACAGGATGCCAATCTTCTTCATAAAAGACCTGCCGGGAGTCGGGAACCGGTAACCGGGAGTCGAAATCTGACGACCATGGGCACTAGCTTACTCCCGACTTCCGCCTCCGCGGCCAAGGGCCGCTTCGGCGAGACCTCGCCGTAGCTCGTCGTCTTGAGCCGAGCGGAGGCGGGCCCGACTCCCGACTCCCGACTCCCGACTCCCGTCTCCCGACCCCCGACCCCCGACTCCCGACTCCCGACTCCCGTCAAGGAACATACGCCGCGGCCATCGGGCGCCAGTACGGCCAGTCGTGTTTGGAATCGTTCCACACGTGCAGGGCGTGCGGGATGCCCTTGGCGCGCAGGATCGCCGCGAACTGTTCGTTGGGGGCCCGGCAGATGTCGTGGTCGCCGGTGACGATCACCCACTTGTTGCGCCGGAACTGATCCAGGTAGTACGGATCCGACAGCCCCGGCAGGAAGGCCGGCGGGTTGAGGAAGTAGCAGTCCTCGTCGTGGTAGCCGTCGAGAAACTGGGTGATGTCGAAGGCGCCGCCCATGGTGATGCACGACGTGAACGTATACGGGTGCCGCAGCGCCAGCGCCATGGCGTGATAGGCGCCAAAGCTGCAGCCGGTCACGCCGATGTTGTCGTGGCGGGTGAGGTGACGCACGAGCGGCACGACCTCGTTCAGGAGGTAGTCCTCGTAGTGCAGGTGCCGCTCGACCCGGTGGCGCGGGTGAATCTTCTTGCAGTACCAGCTTTCGCTGTCGACCGACGACACGCAAAACAACCGTAGCCGGCCGTGCTCCAGCTTGTCGGCCAGGGCGCCGACCATCCCCCGGTCCTCGTACTCGAAAAACGCCCCCTGCGACGAAGGAAACACGATGACCGGCGGGCCATCGTGCCCGAAGATCAGCAGCTCCATGTCGCGGTTCAGCGAGCGGGAAAACCACTTATGGTGGTCGCGGGTCATGCACCCTGAAGCCTATACTGATCGTGCGGCCCGATGCACCCTCCGAACGCCACGCTCCAACGGCACGAGCAGTTCCATTCCGCCTTCCTGCCCGACGACCGCGACCTGCTGGTCTGGCTGCCCCCCGGCTATGCCGGCGACCCAGGCCGCCGCTACCCCGTGCTTTATATGCACGACGGGCAGAACCTGTTCGATCCCGAGACCGCCTTTCAGCCGGGCGAGCACTGGCGGGTCGGCGAAACCGCGGCCGGGCTGATCGCGGCCGGCGAGCTCCACCCGTTGATCATCGTCGGTATCTACAACACCGGTGACGAGCGGATTCACGAGTACACCCCCACGAAGGATGCGCGGCTCGGCGGCGGGCTGGCCGGCGCGTACGGCCGCCTGATCGTCGAAGAAGTGAAGCCCCTCATCGATCGCACCTATCGCACGCTGCCGGATGCCGCCCATACCGGCCTTGGGGGCTCGTCGCTTGGCGGGCTGGTGACGCTGCATCTGGGCTTCACGCATCCCGAGGTGTTCAGCCGCCTGGCCGTGCTGTCGCCGTCGGTGTGGTGGGACCGGCGCGCGGTCCTGAAGACGGTGCGCCAGGCCCGGCCCAGGCCCGCGTTGCGGCTGTGGGTGGACATGGGTACCGCCGAAGGGCGCCGCGGCCTGGACGATGCGCGGTTATTGAAGGCGGCGCTCGTGGGGGCGGGATACGCCGAAGGCGTGGACTTGCACTACGCCGAGTTCGAGGGCGCGACGCACAGCGAAGCCGCCTGGGCGGCACGCGCGGGCGCCATGCTCGCGTGGCTGTATCCGCCGCGGCCCTGATCAAGCACCAGGTTGTGGAGCTCCAGCACACTTGGAGGTAAACTCGACCAAGGCTTGAGAGCTGTAGGTCCCTCTATTGTCGAGGTGGAAGTGCACCAAAACCTTGACATTGCTGGGCTATTCACTCCACTATGCATCCGAGATGTCTCGCCGCGAAAAGGTTGTTACGGCGAAGCGTCCAGCGAATCCTGCGGGACACACCCCGCGCGGGCAATCGCCCGCCGCCATCGATCAAGATCATAAGAATTCTCTGGAGGACAGCATGACGACCGAAAGCGTCGCATCGGCGACCGACCCCATCATTCGCAAGTGGACCCTGGCTGCGGCGGGTGCTGGACTCATTCCGGTGCCTCTGGTTGACCTTGCCGCCATCGCCGCCATCCAGCTGAAGATGGTTGCGGATTTGTCGTCGCACTACGAGATCCCATTCAGCAAGAACCAGGGCAAGGCTGCGCTCGGCGCGTTGACCGGCACGGCCGTGTCGCGGCAGCTGGCGCCAATTGCCGGAAGCTTGCTGAAGGCCATCCCGGTCATCGGCCAGGCCGGCGGAGTGTTGGCGATGGGTGTCTCGGGCGGCGCGGCCACCTACGCGGTGGGTCGCGTGTTCGACATGCACTTTGCCGGCGGCGGCACGCTACTGGACTTCGACGCATCCAAGGTCAAGAGCGTGTTTACGCGCGAGTACGAAAAGGGCAAGGCTGTCGCCCGAGCCTGACCGATTCGAGAATCGCAGGGCCCGCGTCGCACAATGCGATGCGGGCCCGTCTTCTGTACCGTCAGCGAAGTTAATTAATGAAGAGAAGGTTCGATCGCCTCGTGGCCCGACGAGTTCTGTCTGCACTCGCGCTTTGTGCCGCCATGTCGGCTGGCCTGTCGGCGCAGCAACCGGCGCCGCCGCCGGCTCAAGGGCAGCCTGCCGGGGCCCCCGCCGATTCCGCCGCCAAGCCGCCCGGCTACGGCCAGTGGTGGCTCAAGCATGCACGCGAAGTGACCCCACAGCCTCCCGGATGGCTGTTCCACATCGAAGGACAAGGGTCGTTCGCGAACCAGACCGGTTCGATCTCGGGCTTTGAATACACGCTTGACACTCTCTCTGCGCAGCGAAAGGGCCTGGTCACCAACCAGGTCGGCGTGTCCTTCGTCCTCCAGGAATCGCGATCTCAAGACGGCAACTTCAAGCAGACAACGGCCAAGGTCTCAGACATGGTCATGGTCAACATCGCCAGGTCGTGGGATCTGGTCACGGCCGCGATCTGGGAGAAGGATGAACCGAAGCATGTGCTCCACCGCCGGACAGTTCTCCAAGGTCTGACTCGTTACTTCACGCCGGGCGACGGGCGCTCGCTCGGCCTGTCGGCCGCCATCGGGTACGAATGGGAAGACTTGGAGAACGAAAACGGCGAGGTGGATCAGCAAAGCCCGGTGATCTACCTGCGGAACATCTTCGCGACACCAGTCGCCAGGAAAGGCCTGCTCTCGCACAACCTCGAGTTGTTTTACGATCTCGAGAACAACAACGATGTCCGGGTGAATTGGGACGTCAGCCTCAGTTATCAGCTGACGCCGCACATCTCGATCGGCCCGGCCGCGAAGATCCGTTACGATGCGCAACCAGTGGTGCAAGTGCAGTCGACCGACACGATGGCCATGATCGCCGTCCAGTTCAGGTGACCGGAGCGAACTATGAACGTCCTCATCCCGATCTATCTGGTGCTTTGCCTCATCGCAGCGTTCTTCGGCAGGCGTCGCGCCATGGGATTCTTTGGGACGTTATTGTTCTCGTTGCTCTTGACCCCGATCTTGGTCGGTGCGGTCTTGCTCCTGACCGCGCCCCGTCCGGTAATTGCCGGTAAAATGAGAGTTTGATCCAATCGGGCGGTTAGCGTGCGCCTGTTCATCGTGGCCCGACTTCGAACCACACGGTCCGCAGCGGCCGCCGGTTACCGAGAAACTCATCCATGGTGCAAAAACACGGAAGCTCATCTATGTCTGTCGTGATTCGGCAGCTGGCGCCTTATATTGCCGCCGCGCTGACGCTGCTCGCCCTGACGTTTGTCGTGCCCGGCGTCAATCCCTACCGACCCCCGTTGATGGACCTCACGGGGTCGGTCGCGATCGCCGCCTATTACCTGACGCTCAGTGGCGCCGGCAATGTCGCGCCCCTTACCGCCACCGTCATCATCCTGTTCCTGGTCGCGCGTCCCGGCATCAGCTGGGGCCGTCGCCTGAAGGAATTCGTCGCCGTCTTTGTCGTGGTGTTTGGGACCATGCAAGGTTGGATGTTCGCGGAGTCCCTCCTGAAGGATCTCGCGCGGCAGCCGCGCCCGGTGATTGTCGAACTCGCGACGCAGCCGGCCGTCGCCCCGTCGCTGCAGATGCCGATTGACGCCTTCTACGAGCTGCGCGCCTACAACCCCAATGACCGTCGCGCCCACCTCGAGAAGGTCCTTGGGCCTGAGTTCAACGCGACTGCGATGGACCCGAGAATTCGCAACCACTGGCAGGGTATGACGGACTACGGATTCCCGTCGGGCCATTCAGTCGGCGCCATGATGAACGCGATGTTCGCACTGGCGATGGCCTTCAGCTACCTGTCACGCAAACGATGGTGGTTTGCCTACCTGGTATTCGCATGGGGCATCGCCATCTGCTATTCGCGGCCGATCCTCCGTGAGCATTCACCCATCCAGGTTCTGGTGGGTGGTACGATCGGCGTGTGCCTCGCGTTGTTCGCGGTCATGGTCTCGCGCCTGATTATCGACAAGTACCTCGCACCGGCCAGCGGGCAGCAGACTGCCTCCTGACGGCGCGGGCCGTGAAGTAGTGTTTGTGAAGTCGTAATTTCGCCCGCCTCCGTGAAGGCGCGCATTTAACACCAGCGCGACGCGAGCCTTTTTGCCCGGGCTGCGACTACTGCAACTTTCTCAGACGTCTGTCGACGCCCGGTGGCCAGCAAGCCACTGGCGTCACTTGGGGGTTTCCGTCCGATGATCCTTCCGCCGTTCCACCTTCCGCAGGCCGATGCGGGCGCGGCAGCCGTGACCGCGGCCGCCGCCGTTCGGGCGGCGCTGCTCCGCGATCCCAGCGTGGACCTCTGCGAAGTGGCGGTACGCGACAACGCGTCGGCTGGGCAGGTTCTGTCAGCGTGGCTCGTGCCGAGCGGACCTCTGCACCTCGATCGGCTCGCCAGGCTTCAGGACGAGATGACCAGGCTCGTGCCGTTCGCCGTCGAACTGATCCCGGTATCCACGATCCCCTTCACCGATCAGGGCGGGGTCGATTGGGACGCGCTCCACCAGGTTGAAGTTGTCGGCCAGGCAGTGCTGGCGGCGTGGGAATCGGCGGTGTCGCGACTGCCCGAAGTCAGCCGCGCAGCGGTCGTGGCCGGGTCACGGGAAGCGACCGAACAACGGTGGCACCTGGCGGATGTGCTTCCCGACTGGAAGACGGTGCTGGCGCCGGCCGTTCAAACGCAGATGCGGCGGCTCGACGAGCCGGCCGCCACCGCCAGGAGCGGCCCGCTCCCGCTGGCCCTCCGCGCGGGTGACGCGCGCGATCCCGCTTACGCCGTCCCGCCGACGCTGGTCGACTCCTTGGTTCAGACGGCGCAGCGCGTCGCCGGCGACCGCATCTTCTTCGTCGACGCATCCGGCTCGCGCGCCCTGAGTTACGCGGACCTGCTACAGCGCGCCGAGCGGGTTCTGGGCGGGCTGCGCGACCACGGGCTCTTGCCCGGCGACAAGGTCATCCTGCAATTGGTTGGCAACGACGACATTCTCGAGGCCTTCTGGGGATGTGTCCTCGGCGGTTTCGTGCCGGTCATTGCCGCCGTGCCGAAGGCGTACCTCAGCTCCGACCGCGAGTTCCAGCAGCTGTGCCGCGTGTGGGAGGCGATCGGGCGACCGTGGCTGATCGTGCCCGCCGGCCAGGCGGCGTCCGCACTGGAACGCGATCTCGATCCGGCCAGGCTGATCACGCTCGAGTCGCTGCGCCGCCATCAACCCGACCATCGGCACCACGCCGCTCAGCCTCACGACGTCGCGTTCTTCAGCCTCACGTCCGGAAGCACCGGCACGCCCAAGTCGGTAATGCTCACCCACCATTCGGTGCTGCAACGCGCCGCCGGCGTCGACCAGCTGTGCGGCTGGGGCTCCGACGACGTCGTGGTCAACTGGCTGCCGCTGGATCACATCGGCAGCATCTCTGACTGGCACCTGCGCTGCGTCGCAACCGGCAGCACGCTCGTGTATGCGCCCAAAGAGTACGTCCTGGCCAAACCGCTGCGATGGCTCGACCTGATCGATCGCTTTCGCGCCACCCACAGCTGGTCGCCGAATTTTGCGTACTCCCTGGTCAACCGCGCGCTGGAGAAGCCCCACGATCGGACCTGGGACTTGTCGTGCCTGACGACCCTGCTCTCGGCCGGCGAATCCGTCTCGCTTAGTATCGTCGACAGATTCCGGGAACTGCTGGCGCCTCACGGATTGACGCCGACCGTGATCCGGCCGGCGTTCGGGATGGCGGAAACCGGATCCGGCATCACGTACTTCCAGCCCACCGCCGACATCCCCGGCCGAATCTTCAACGTTGACCGTCATTCGCTGTCTGGCGGGCTGGTGATGCGCGAGCCCGGCCACCCGGACGCCATACCGTTCGTCAGCCTGGGACCGCCGATTCCCGGTGTCACGATCAAGATCGTCGACGCGAACGGCGACACGTTACCCGAACAGCGAATCGGCCAGCTCTACATTGCCGGTGACGCGGTCTCGGCGGGGTACTTCAGGGACGATGCCGCGACCCGGGCCGTGTTTCGGGACGATGGCTGGTTCGACAGCGGCGACCTTGCTTTCCTGTCTGGCGGCGAACTCGTCATCACCGGCCGTGCCAAGGAAAGCCTGATCGTCAACGGCGCAAACTTCTACAACAGCGAGATCGAGGCCGCGGTCGAAGAGGTGCCCGGCGTCAGCGTCAGTTTCTGCGCGGCGTGCGCGGTGCGGCCGAGCCCGGCGGCCGCCGAAGCCGTCGCGATCTTCTTTCATACTCCCGCCACTGATGATGCCGACGTCCGTGAGCTGATTGGCCAAATCCGCGCGACGCTGGCGCGACGGCTCGGTTTGAAGCCCGATTTCCTGCTGCCGGTGAGCAGGGAAGACATTCCGAAGTCGCCAATCGGGAAGCTCCTGCGGTCGCAGTTGGCCGCGCGGTTCGAGCGTGACGAATTTGCCGGCGTCCTTCGTCGCGTCGACGTGCTGATGGCCAACGAGCACACGATGCCGAACTGGTTCTTCCGTGCCACCTGGCGGCCGAAGCAGTCGCCGGCGGCCGACGGCCGTCCCGCGTTTGCCAACACCCTGCTCTTTGCCGGCGGGTCCCACGCCGGCGAGTTGGCCGGGGCGGCAATGGCGACAACCGGCACGGCCGTGGTTCGCGTCGAGCGCGCCGACACCTTCAGTGCAACGTCGCCGGGACGCTATTCGCTACCGCCGGCCGACGTCGACTGCTATCGACAGCTGTTGACCCGGTTACGCGGCCTGCAGGCCTTTCCCGATCGGATCGTTCACTGCTGGAATCATGGCGGTGGCGATGACAGCGCCGCCAGCACGGAATTTCTGGCGCTGATCGGCGCGCTGGCAGAGTTGAAAGCGCCCGGCGAAATCATCCAACTGGACGTGCTCACGTCGGGCGCCCGCGTGCTCGCGACCGGCGATGCCTTTGTCGCCGGACGCGCGGCGATCGCCGGTCTCGTGAAGACGATTGCCGCCGAGCACCCATGGCTGGTGTGCCGCCATGTCGATGCTCCTGACAACGAGTCGACGGCTGCCCTGGTGGCGGACGAGCTCAGCCTCCCTCCGGCCGACAAGGAAGTCGCCCTGCGCGCCGGTGGGCGTTTCGTGCCGCGCCTCGAGCAGGTGCAAATCGACGGCCTGGGCGGATCGGTTCCATTCACGAACGGCGGCCGATATGTCATTCACGGCGGCCTCGATGGCGTCGGTCCCGAGGTGGCGCGGTACCTCGCCACGCGCCACGGCGCCCAGGTGCTGTTGCTCGGCGATCCACGAAGCAACCAGGTGCCCGTGAGCAGCGTCCCTTCCGGCGTCACCGTCGAACAGTATCGAGAGCCGGCCGAGTTGCCGCAATGCATCGCCGGCTTCGAGCTGCGCAGCGGCGGCGTGCTTGACGGCATCATCCACGTGTCCGGCCTGCATCGCGAGCGCGCCCTGCTGGACGAGGCGGCGGACGACCTCGGGCGCGAGCTTGCTCGCGAGGTCGACAGCTGCCGGCACCTGTGTGAGGTGGCCCGCAACCGTCCCTCGTCGTTGTTCATCTCCTTCACCTCGGCCGCGGGCTTCTTTGGCGGCGCCACCGCGGGCGCGACTTCGGCGGCGGCCGCCGAAGTCACAGCGATGACCGACGACCTTCGGGTCCACACCGGGCAGCCGTGTTACACCTTTGCCTGGTCGCTGTGGAGCCATCAGGCCGAGAGCGCCGCCGGCGATTCCTCGCAGCTGGCCCGCGCGTCCGGTTTTCAGCCCGTGTCGATCCGGCAGGGCCTGTTCAGCTTGCTGGCGGGACTGCAATGTGGCCCGGATTCCTACGTGATCGGCCTCGATGCGCAGCATCCCAGGGTTCGATCGAGAATGGCCACCCGGCCGATGCCGCTGCTGCAGCCGGTGGTGTGTTTCAGCGCGCCTTCGCTAGTCGACGTGGACGCCCTGGCCGGACTCACCGTCCGCGACCACCACGGGAGCGCCAGCCTGGCGAGGTTCCAGCAGCTCCAGGAGCCCGAGTCGGTGCGCCGGGCGCAGGTCGAGTTGTGGCCCTCGGTTGCGGAGTACTTCGTCTACGACGACCTGCTGTATCACGTGCTTGCGCATGATGAACGCCGCAATCACAGCTACAAGGTCGCGATCGAGCGGTCGGTCAAGGACAAGGTCGTCGTCGAGATCGGCACCGGCAAGGAAGCCATCCTCGCCCGGTTCTGCGTCGACGCCGGCGCGCGGAAGGTGTATGCGATCGAGATCGGTGACGAGGCGTTTCGCGATGCCACCGCGCTCGTCGCGAAGCTCGGACTGCAGGACACGATTGAGCTGATTCATGGCGACGCGGCGCAGGTCGAGCTGCCGGAGCTCGCCGACGTCTGTGTCTCCGAGATTGTCGGCCCCATTGGCGGTTGCGAAGGTGCCGCCGTCCTGATCAACGATGCGCGCCGGTTCCTCAAGCCCGGCGGCATCATGATCCCGGCGCGAAGCGTCACCACCATCGCCGCGGCGACGTTGCCGGCCGCGGTGTTGCGCAATCCCGGCTTCAACGATGTCCCCGGCTCGTACGTGCCGAAGATCTTCGACGAAATCGGCCGGCCGTTCGATGTCCGATTGTGTGTCAAGAACGTCGACGAGACGCGGCTCGTCTCCAGCATCGCGACCTTCGAGGACCTCGACTTCAATCGGCCAATCCCGCTCGAAGAGTCACACGACATCGAGCTCGTGATCGATCGCGACGCCCGCCTCGATGGGTTTCTCGTCTGGCTCAATCTGCACACCATCGACGGCGAGGTCATCAATACCCTGCAGTACGAATACTGCTGGTTGCCGGTATTCCTGCCGGTGTTCGATCCTGGTGTCGAGGTGACGGCCGGCGACCGCATTGTCGCCAGCATCGAGCGCCGATTGTGCGAGAACCGGCTCAATCCCGACTTCCGCGTCCGTGGCCGCCTGATTCGGGCGTCCGGCGAGCAGCTGGCGTTTACGCACGACTCGCTGCATCACGAGGGCGCCTACCGCGGCACGCCGCTGTACGACCGGCTGTTCGGCCGCGAGCCCAATGGGTTGTACCTCGACGGTTACCGCCGCGATCTGTACCGGAGGTTGCCGGAAATGCCGGTCGGCGCAGACGGCGCGATCGACCGCCAGCTGCTTCCGGTGCCCGGCCGCGGCGCTGCCGGCCGCGAGGCCGACGTCGCGCCGGCGACTGCGACCGAACAGAAGATTGCCGCCATCTGGCAGGACGTGCTCGAGGTCGGCCAGGTCGGCCTGTTCAGCAACTTCTTCGAACTGGGGGGCCATTCGCTGTTGCTGGTGCAGATGCACGAGCGGCTGAGGGACGAGTTCACCACTCCGTTCACGCTGGTCGAGTTGTTCAAGTACCCGACGGTCGCGAGCCTGGCGCAATTTCTCGATGACGGCCACGCGGCGGGGTCGCCGGCGGCGGCCCAGGGCCGCGACCAGGCCGCACGGCGCCGGTCACGGCGGTCGATGTCGACCGCCGACACCGACGTGGCAGTGATCGGCATGTCGTGCCGGTTTCCCGGCGCCGACGACCTCGACACCTTCTGGAACAACCTCGCGGGCGGCGTCGAGTCGATCACGTTCTTCAGCGACGAAGAGGTGGCGCGCTCGGGCATCGATTCGCGTTCGGCACGCGACCCCAACTACGTCAAGGCGAGTTCGATCCTGTCGGACGTCGCGGGCTTCGATCCCGACTTCTTCGGCATGAGCACCCGCGAAGCCGTGCTGATGGACCCGCAACAGCGCGTGTTCCTCGAGTGCGCGTGGGAGGTACTGGAGGACGCCGGCTACGACCCGCTGACCTATCCCGGCCCGATTGGCGTGTATGCCGGCGCCAGCATGAACACCTACCTGCTGAACCAGGTCTTGCCCAATCGCGGCACGCTCGACAGCCGCGACGACCTCGGCGTGACGACGCTCGACTCGATGGGCGGCTTTCAATTGATGATCGGCAGCGACAAGGACTACCTGCCGACCCAGGCCGCCTATCGCTTGAACCTGCGCGGTCCGGCGGTCAACGTGCAGACGGCGTGTTCCACCACCCTGGTTGCCATTCATCTCGCCGTCCGCAGCCTGCTCGACGGTGAATGTGACATCTGCCTGGCCGGCGGGGCGTCGATCAAGGTGCCGCAAGCCGCGGGGCACCTGTACCAGGACGGCATGATCGTCTCGCCGGACGGGCACTGCCGCGCCTTCGATGCCAAGGCACAGGGCACCATTTTCGGCAGCGGCGTCGGCATTGTCGCCCTGAAGCGCGCCGCCGACGCGGTGGCCGACGGCGATCACATCTACGCGGTCATCAAGGGCACCGCGGTCAACAACGACGGCGGCACCAAGGTGGGCTACATGTCGCCGAGCGGCGATGGCCAGGCGTCGGTGGCCGCCGAAGCACTGGCGGTGGCCGAGGTCGCGGCCGAATCGATTACCTATGTCGAGGCGCACGGCACGGCCACGGAGCTCGGCGACCCGATCGAAATTGCCGGGCTGACGCAGGCGTTTCGCGGCGCCGAGCTGCGGCCGCATTCGTGTGCCGTCGGCTCAGTAAAGACCAACGTCGGTCACCTGCAAATCGTGTCGGGCGCCGCCGGGTTCATCAAGACAGCCCTGGCGCTGCACCATGCGAAGATCCCCGCCTCGCTGCATTACGAGCGGCCGAATCCGGCCATCGATTTCGCCAGCACTCCGTTCTACGTGAATACCAGCCTGACCGACTGGACGGTCGCCACGGGCACGCGCCTCGCCGGCGTCAACTCGTTGGGCATCGGCGGCACCAACGCGCACGTCATTCTCGAAGAGGCGCCACCGCGACTGGCCGCGACCAACGCGGTGGAACGCCGCGCGCATGTGCTCACGGTGTCGGGCAAGACCGAGGCGGCACTGTGGCAGCAAGTGTCGCGCTACATCGACCATCTCGACACCCATCCTGACGCCGTGATCGGCGATCTCTGCTTCACGGCCAACGCCGGTCGCCATCATTTCGATTATCGAATCGCCGTGACCGGCGCCACCACGAGCGACCTGCGCGCCGCGCTGGCCGAGCAGCGGCGCCAACAGCAGGCCGGCCGCGCGCCGGTGCCGGCGGTTGCCGGGGCCAGACCGCGGGTGGTGTTCCTGTTCACTGGACAGGGCGCTCAGTACGCCGGCATGTGCCGCGAGCTGTTCGAGACCCAGCCGACCTTCCGCCGCACCCTCGAGCGCTGCCAGGAAATTCTGCGCGACATCCTCGATGTGCCGCTGCTGGATCTGCTGTATGCCGCCGAGAGCGCAGGCGGCGCGAGCCGGATTGACGAGACTGCCCACACGCAGCCGGCGCTGTTTGCCATCGAATACGCCCTTGCTGAGTTGTGGCAGTCGTGGGGCATTCGTCCAGACGCCTGTCTCGGGCACAGCGTTGGCGAGTATGTGGCCGCGTGCGTCGCCGGCGTCTTCAGCCTGGAGGACGCACTGCGGTTGGTGGCCGAGCGCGGGCGGCTCATGCAGCAACTGCCGAATGACGGTGCGATGGCGATGATCCACGCCGGGGCGGGCGCCCTCGACCAGTTTCTCGCGGCCCACCCAAACGACCTCAGCGTCGCGGCGGTCAACGCACCGGCCAACACGGTGGTTTCCGGCTCGCGCCTCGCGCTCGACCAGCTGTTGGCGCAGCTCGACAAGGCCGGTGTGACGTGGCAGAGGCTGACGACCTCGCACGCGTTCCATTCGCCGCTGGTGGAGCCGATGCTCGACGCCTTCGAGGCGCGCGCCGCCACCGTCACGTTTTCGCCTCCGCGGATTCCGGTCATTGCCAATCGCGACGGCCTGCCGGCCGGCGACGAGATCACCACGCCCGGGTATTGGCGCCGGCACGCGCGCGAGCCGGTGGCGTTCATGGCCGGCATCACGCACCTCGAACGGCAGGGGCATTCGGTATTCCTGGAGGTTGGTCCTCACCCGGCGTTGCTGCGGCTGGCGCGCGAGACCTGGACCGGCGCCGACGCCCGATGGCTGCAGAGCTGCCGCCGCAACCACTCCGACTGGGACGGCCTGCTGGCCAGCGTCGCTGAGCTGTACATGCTCGGCTGCGACGTGGACTGGCACGCCTTCGATCACGACTACGAACGGCGGCGCCTGAGGCTGCCGACCTATCCCTTCCAGCGGCGTCAATGCTGGATGAACGCGCCGGCGCCACAGGTGGCAGCGGAGATCCCGCCGCCGGTAGCGCGTACGTCACAGGCGACCACGCATCCGCTGCTCGGTCGCAAGATTCGATCGGCCGTGACGCTTTATGAATCCGAGCTGGGCACCGACACGCCCGCGTGGCTCGGCGACCATCGCGTGTTCGACACCGTCGTCACCCCGGCCGCGGCCATGCTCGAAATGGTGCGGGCCGCCGCCATCGGGCATTTCAAGACGAGCGCGATCTCGATCGACAACAGCGCCATTCATCAAGCGCTGGTGCTGCCGCCCACGGGGCGCCGTACGGTGCAGCTGGTGGTCGAGCCGCGCGTCGGCGACTCGGCCGCCTTCCGCCTGATGGCACTCGACGATGCGACCGGCGATGACACGTGGCAGCTTCACTTCGCCGGTGAGATCTCGGCGCGAACGTCGCCGCCATCATCAGCGGGACCCGTCTCTCTGGACCGTCCTGCCGATGCCGTGTCCGGACGCGCGTGGTATCAGCAGTGCCAGGAGTGGGGCGCGGCCTTCGGTCCGGCCTTTTTGTCGCTCGAGTGGTTGCATCGCGGACCGGGCACGACCTCGTCCGCGATCGTGGTCCCGGAGCATCTGGCCGACCAGCCGGGATACGGCATCCATCCGATCCTGCTGGACGGCGCGCTGCAAACCGCGGTCGCCTCGCTGCCAGACGGCGGAGTGCACTTGCCGCTGTCGTTCGATCGCTGTGAGATCCGATCGTCGCAGTGCCGTCGTGCCATCTGCCACGTGCGACGGCACGAACGCAGCGGCTCGAGCCTGGGTCAAGTTGACATCGAGATGTTCGACGACCGCGGCGCGCTGCTCGCGCGCATCACCGGGCTGACGTTGCGGCCGGCCCGCCGCGAAGCCATCCGGCCCGTGACGGCCGCCGCCGGCCGCTACCGGGTCAGCTGGACCCGCGATGCGTCGCCACCGACGGTGGCGGTATCGGATGAGATTCGCCGCTATCTCATCGTGTCGGATTCAGAGGAGGCGGCGGCTCGCGTCGTCGAGCAGCTTCGCACCCGCGGTGCGCTGTCCACGGTCGGCGTGCACGCGCCAGCCTTTGACCGCCCGGCCGACGATCGGCTTACGCTCAACCTGGATCAGCCTGAGGACGTCCGGCGCATGCTGACCGCCGTGGTCGCCGCGCCCGACCGGCTCGATGGCGTGGTCTACCTGTCTCTCTCGGGCGGCAGTGGCGATGCGACCGGCGCGCCCGATGCCGCGGAACGCGATTGCCGGCGGCTGCTGAACTTTGTGCAGGCGGCGGCGCAATTCGACGTCGTCAATGGGCCGTCGCTGTGCGTGGTCACATGCGGCGCCCAGCCGATCGGCGACTCGCCGGTGGCGGTGGACCCGGCCAGGACCGCGCTGTGGGGAATGGCCACTGTGATTGCGCTCGAACATTCCGAGTGGCGTCCGGTGCTCGTCGATGTCGATCCGCGATCGTGGCGAGACGATCTGGCCGGCGTGGTTGACGATGTCCTGTTGGCCGCGAGTCCGTCGCCCGGCGGCGGTGAGGACCGGGTCGCCTATCGGGGCGGCCAGCGGCATGTCGCGCGGCTGATGCCGCTGCCGGCGGGTTCCGGGCACGATCGCGCGGTGGTTCGCGGCGATGCCGCCTACTTGATCACCGGCGGACTCGGGGCGCTCGGCCTCGAGACTGCCGGGTGGCTCGCGGCGCGCGGCGCTGGCACGATTGTGCTGGCCGGCCGGCGAGCCCTGCCGGCATCGTCCGAGCTGGCCCTGGAAACGCTGAAGCAACGCGGTGCGCGCGTCGTGGTCGTCCAGCTCGACGTGACGGACGAAGCCCAGGTGGCCGCGCTCATCGCTCGCATCAACGCCGAGATCGCGCCGCTCAAGGGCGTGATCCACGCCGCCGGTCTGCTCGAGGACGGGATTCTGATCAACCAGCAGGCCGATCAGTTCTCTCGGGTGCTGGCACCGAAGACGCGTGGCGCGTGGAATCTCCACGTGCACACGCAGAATCTGGCCCTCGACTTTTTCGTGTTGTACAGCTCGCTGGCCTCGGTCACCGGCTCGCCGGGCCAGGCCAACTATGCCGCGGCCAATGCGTTTCTCGACGGCCTGGCCTGGTATCGCCGCGAACGGAATCTGCCGGCACTGAGCATCAACTGGGGACGCTGGGCGGACGTGGGTCTGGCTGCGGGCGTTGAGGCCGTCGGCGGCTGGCACCTCGAGGGGTTTGGCGCGCTCACCAATGACGAGGCGTTCGCGCATCTCGACAGCCTGATGCGGTCGAACCATGCCCAGGTCAGCGTCTCGCCAATCGAGGTGTCGAGGCTGGCGGAAGTGTTCAGGCGGCTGCCCTTGTTCCGGTCGCTGGCGCCGGCCGCGGCCGATCGGTTCGAACAGCGCACGTTCCGCGATCGACTGAACGCCGCGCCGGCCGGCCGCCGCCGGGCCATGCTCGAGTCGTTTGTCCGAGAGAGTGTCGCGGCGGTGCTCGGTGTCGAGACGCGCGAACTGACCGATCGTCGCGCCGGATTCTCGTCGCTCGGCATGGACTCGTTGTCGACGCTGGACCTGCGCAATCGCCTGCAGACCGGCTTGCGCGAATCGCTGCCGGCGGCGCTGGCGTTTCACTATCCCAGCCTCGAAACCCTCACGGACTTCCTGGCGACCGGCCTGGTCCGCGAGTCGGACGCGACGCCGGGGACAGTGGGGTCCGCCCCTGAGCGTCCTCTGGTCGGAGCCCGGTCGCGTTCAGAGCTGGACAGTCTGCTGGCCGACCGGATGGCGTCGCTCAAGGACACGTTGAACCGGTCGAACGATTGACCATGAGTGATTCGCAGAACGACCACCAGGCGCTGTACGACGCGTTGGTGCTTCTCGAGCGCGCCGACGAGAAGATCCAGGCGCTCGAACGCGAACGACGCGAGCCGATCGCCGTGATCGGCATGGCCTGCCGCTTTCCCGGCGGCGCGTCGGATCCGGAGTCGTTCTACGAAGTGCTGCGCGAGGGGCGCGACGCGATCTCGACGGTGCCGCCGGATCGCTGGGATGTTGACGCGTATTACGATCCCGAAGCCGGCGCGCCCGGCAAGATCCGCAGCCGCTTCGGGGGCTTCGTGCCTGGTTGCGAGAACTTCGACGCGGCGTTATTCGACATCTCGCCGCGGGAAGCCGAGAGTCTCGATCCACAGCAGCGAATGCTGCTCGAGCTGAGCTGGCAGGCCATGGAGCGCGCGGGACTGGCACCGCTCGGCCAGTTCGACAGCCGGACCGGCGTGTTCATCGGCATTTCCGGGTCTGACTACCTCCGCTTCATCAGCCAGGACGATGCCCGGCGCATCGACGCGTACCTGGGCACCGGCAACGCTCACAGTTCCGCGTCGGGGCGGCTGTCGTACTTCTTCGGCTTCAAGGGGCCGTGCGTGTCGCTCGACACCGCATGTTCCTCATCCCTGGTGGCGGTCCACCAGGCATGTCACAGCTTGCGCTCGGGCGAAAGTGACCTCGCGCTGGCGGGCGGCGTCAATCACCTGCTGATGCCGGACATGTCGATCAACTTCTCTCGCGCGCAGATGCTGGCCCCCGACGGCCGTTGCAAGAGCTTCGACGCCCGCGCCAACGGCTACGTGCGTGCGGAAGGCGGCGGGATCGTCGTGCTCAAGCGACTGTCGGCGGCGTTGGCGGCTGGCGACCCGATTCTGGCGGTGATCCGCGGGTCTGCCGTGAACCAGGACGGCCGGTCCAGCGGCCTGACGGTTCCCAATGGGCCGGCCCAGCAGATGGTGATTCGCGACGCGCTGAAGAGTGCCGGCCTGCCGCCGTCTGCCGTGAGCTACGTCGAGGCCCATGGCACTGGCACGGCGCTCGGCGACCCGATCGAGGCCGACGCCCTCGGCGCCGTGTTCGGCGAACGCCCGCACGACCATCCACTCTGGATCGGTTCGGTCAAGAGCAATATCGGCCACCTCGAATCGGCCGCCGGAATCGCGAGCCTGATCAAGGCCGTGCTGTGCCTGCAGCACAAAGAACTGCCGCGAAGCCTTCACTTCGAGACGCCGAGTCCGCACATCTCGTGGCCCACGTTGCCGATTCAAGTAGTCGGCACGCGCATTCCCTGGAACCCGGACCAGGCCACCCGCGTGGCCGGTGTCAGCTCGTTCAGCTTCAGCGGCACCAATGCACATGTCGTGCTCGAAGAGTCCGCCCCCCACGTCGCGGCGACCGGGCGTCGCGAGCTGGAGCCGCCGCGATCGATGCACGGTCTGGCGCTGTCGGCCCGCACCGACGCGGCGTTGCGCGACCTGGCCGGGCGGTACGCCGACCGATTCGCCGGCCTCACCGAGGCCGACTTGCCTGACGCCTGCGCTACCGCGGCGCTCTCGCGCACCCATCTCGAGTGCCGTCGGCTGTTCGTCGGTCAGTCGACAGAGGCGATCCGTGCGTCGCTCGCGGAATTTGCCACGAGTGCTGAAACGAAAGTGGTCGAAGGCGAGCGATCAGCGATCGGCTTCATGTTTACCGGGCAGGGTTCGCAATACCCGAACATGGGTCGTGGGCTGTATGAATCGGAACCTGTATTTCGGGACACCGTTCAGCGGCTGGCCGGCGTGCTCGACCACGAGTATGGCGTGCGACTGCTCGAGGTGCTCTATCCGCCCGCCGATTCCTCGCGGCTCGGGCCAAGCGCGTTGGACGACACCGCGTTCACGCAACCGGCGCTGTTCGTGGTCGAGTACGCGCTGTCGGAGCTCTGGCGATCGTGGGGCATCGAACCCGATGCCGTCGCCGGGCACAGCGTCGGCGAATATGTCGCCGCGGCGGTCGCCGGCGTGTTCAGCGCCGAAGATGGCTTGAGGCTAATCGCACAGCGGGCGCGATTGCTCTCCCAACTGCCGGCCGGCGGCGGCATGGTCTCGGTCTTTGCCAACCAGGCCACGGTGTCCCGGGCGATCGCGGGTCTTTCCAAAGAGGTCGCAATTGCCGCGGTCAACGGCGCCGACCATGTCGTGATCTCGGGCACGCTCGACGTGCTGGCGAGGGTCACGGACTCGTTCCGTGCGCAGGGGGTGCAGACCAGGGCACTCAATGTCTCGCACGCGTTTCACTCGCCGCTGACCGACCCGATCCTCGACGACTTCAGGCGCAGCGCCGCGGCGATAGCCTTTCACGAACCGCACCTCGACTTCGTCTCGGCGTTGACGGGGCGGCTGGCCTCGGGCGAGGTGTCCACGGCGGAGTACTGGGTGCGGCACATCCGCCAGCCGGTGCTGTTCCACGACGCCCTCCGCGAGCTGGCGGCCTTGAACTGCGGACTTCTCGTCGAGGTCGGGCCGCAGCCGGTGCTGTGCGGGCTCGCCGAGCAGGACCGCGGCGATCGGCCGCGATGGTGTCTGCCAAGCATGCGTCGCAATCGCGACGATCACGCCCAGGCGCTCGAGACCCTCGGAGAACTGTACGCGCACGGGGTGCCGGTCAACTGGGCCGCCTACTACCGCGGTCGCCAGTCGCGGCGCCTCGCGCTGCCCACCTATCCATTCGAGCGCAGGCGCCACTGGTTTACGCCCGCGCGGTCACGGGCGGGCGAGGCGGGCGCGCTGGTCGAAGACCCGCGCGCCACCGGTGTGGCCGCCGGTCACCGGCAGTTTCGCTCGGATGACTTCGTTGCCGGCCATCGCGTGTTCGGCGAGGTCGTCGTTCCGGCCGCGGCGCTGATCGAGATGGCACTCGCGGCGGCGCACCAGTCGCCGGCTGCGCCTTCTCTTCTGGAAGAGTTTCGCATTCATCGCGCGATGCCGATCGCCGCCGACTGCACCACGCAGGTCCGGCTCGTCGCGGCTGCCGGCGCCGGTGATGATCGCCATGAGTTCCATGGCCGGGACGATCAGGAGCCTGGCGGCGACTGGTCAACGTACGCCAGCGTGCGAATCACGCCGAATCGTACGCCGGATCCGCCGCCGGCCGTGGCAGTCGACAGCCTGCGCGCGCGCTTCGCGGCCGAAACGCCGGTGCCAGAGTTCTACGCGCGATGCCGCGCCCTTGGCTTCGACTACGGCACCGGGTTTCAGCTCATCACGCAACTCCTGACTCGGGACGGCGAAGCGCTGGCGCGCATCCAGCGGTCGGAGCGGGCGTCGCTGATGGTCCGCGCCGACGTGCTCGACACCTGTACGCTCGACTCGTGCTTCCAGGCGTTGATGTCGCTGCTGCCCGCCGCGCATGGGGCCGGCACGACCTGGCTACCGGTGGGCGTGAGGCGACTGCGCGTGCTGCGGCCGCCACCGGCGTCATTCTGGTGCCATGCGATCCTGCAGCCCTCCGATGCGAACCAACTGTCCGCGGATCTGCGCCTCATTGATGACAGTGGTCAAGTCATCGCGGTCGTCGAGGGCCTCGAGGCGCGCCAGGCGTCGAGCCCGGATGTGTCGTCGGCTGGCGCGGGCCTGGAACAGTGTCTCTATCGGCCGTCCTGGGTGCGACGCGGGCTGATTCACCCGGCGTCTGGCGCCTCGTATCTGCCGGCCCCGGCCGATCTGACAGACACGTTGCAGGGCGAACTGAACAATGCCGCGGACGCGCTCGATCTCGAGCGCTGTGGAGAGGGCCTCGCAGCGGTCAACGCACTTACCGTCCACTACATTGCGTCGGCGTTTCGCCAGTTGGGCTGTGCGCTGCAGGCCGGCGAACAATTCTCCCCGGCGACCATTCACGTCGTCACCCGCCACCAGGTGTTCCTGCAGCGGCTGGTTGCGATCCTTGAAGAAGCGGGCGTACTTCAGCGCGACGGCGATCGCGATCAGTGGCTCGTCGCGCGCACGCCCGACGCCGCCAATCCCAGCGAAGCCAACCAGGCGCTGCGCGAGCGGTATCCGGAGATCCTCACCGAGTTGACGCTGGTCGACCGCTGCGGGTCGGCCCTGGCCGAAGTGCTCGCGGGCAGCCGCGATCCGCTCACCGAGTTGCTGTTTCCGCCGAACGAGACGGTGACCGCCGCGGCATTCTTCGGCGAGGCGCGAGCGTCACAAGCCCTCAATCGCGTGATGACCGCGGCTCTCGATATGGTGGCGCGGCAGGTTCCCGGCCGGCGCGGCGTTCGGATTCTGGAGGTCGGTGCCGGCATGGACGGCACGGTCCTGGCCTTGGCGCCGCGGCTCGACGGAGCGAGGGTCGAATATCACCTGGCCGACGTCTCAGGCGGAGCGTTCACGGCCATCGCCGAGGCGGCGACCGAACGCACGCGGGCGAAACTTGCGGACTTCCCGTTCGTCACCTTTCATCGGCTCGATCTCGAGCGGGATCCCGCCGAACAGGGTTTCGCCGCCGGTGCCTACGACATCGTCATTGCCCCCAACATCCTGCACGCCACGCGGGACCTCGGGCGAAGCGTGACGAACCTGAGGCGCCTGCTGGCGCCGGGCGGTTTGTTCCTGATCGTCGAAGGAACCGCGCCGCAGCCGTGGGTCGACCTGGTTTACGGCATGACGGCGCCGTGGTGGAGCTTCAGCGATATCGAGGTCCGCCCGAATCACCCGGTAATCGCACCGTCACGGTGGAGCGCAGTGCTGGCCGCTTCCGGATTCGCCGATCCGCAGACCTTTGAGTGTGCACCCGCGCATCAGGCACTGATTATTGCCAGCGCCGCTGACACCCCGGCTGCACCCCCGGCCCGTCTCGAGCATTGGCTGATCTTCGATGACCAGCAGGGCCTGGGCGTCGAGGTCGCGCAGCTGTTGTCGCTCTCCGGTGCGACGTGGACGCTGGTCATACCGGGGAGCGGGTTCTCGCGCGTCGATGACCAGACGGTGACGATCGACCCGACGGGGCGCGCCGATTACGACCGCCTGCTCATCGGCCCGGATGCCGGCAGCATCAGCCACTGCGTGTACCTATGGCCGGCGAATGTGACATTGACGGCCGACCGGACCCTGCCCGAGGCGGCCCAGCGGCTCTGCGAATCCACGCTCTACCTGACGCAGGCGCTCGCCACGCAAGCGGTGGCGCCGCGGCTTGCGATCGTGACGAGAGGTGCCGTGTCGGTGACCGGCGAAGCGCTGCCCGGGCTGGTCGCGTCGCCACTGTGGGGGATGGGCAAGAGCATTGCGCTGGAGCATCCGGAGCTTCATTGCCTGTGCATCGATCTGCCCCCGACGCCACGCTCCGACGACGCCAGCTGCGTGCGCGACGACCTCCATTACTCGACCGACGACCAGGTCGCCTATCGCGGCGAGGATCGTCACACCGCTCGAATTGTCCGGAGCGACGCCACCGGCGGAAGCACGTTCACGTGCCGGCCGGACGCGACCTATTTGATCTCGGGCGGCCTGGGCGACCTTGGCCTGCATGCGGCTGAGTGGCTGGTGAGCCGGGGCGCGCAGCATGTGACGCTGGTCGGGCGCAGTCGCGCCCGGCGTGAGGCCGAGGAGCGGATCGAGCGCCTGAGACAGGCGGGAGCGCGCGTAGCCATCCACCTGGCCGACGTGTCCGACCCTCTGCAGGTTGGTGCGCTGTTCGCGCTGTTCGAGGCGTCGCTGCCACCGCTTCGCGGGATCATCCACGCCGCCGGTGTCTTCGACGACGGCACGCTTCGCGAGTTGACGGGGGCGCGGTTGGCGGCGGTGCTGAGCCCCAAAGTCGCCGGTGCGTGGGCGCTCCACCAACACTCGCGAGAGCTGCCGCTCGATCTGTTCGTGCTGTACTCATCGGCGGCGTCGCTGTTCGGTTCGGCCGGCCAGGCGAATTACGTCAGCGCGAATGCCTTTCTCGATGCCCTCGCGGCGGCGCGGCGCGCCGAGCGCTTGCCGGCGGTGAGCATCAACTGGGGCGGCTGGCAGGCCATCGGCCATGCCGCGCGGACCGGTGCGGATCGCGCACTGCGGAATCGAGGCATCGGCTCCCTGACACCGGCGCAAGGCGCCGCGGCGCTCGATCGCGCGTGCGACAGTCAGCACGCACAACTTGGTGTCGTGCGCGTCGACTGGCCACGGTTCTTCGCCGCACAGGTGTCGCCGTCGCCGATGTTTGCCGCGTTCGCCGAGGGCGCGCGAGGCCAGGCCCTGCCGGCTCTGCTGGAGACGATCGGCGGACGGTCCCTCGACGATGTCCATACGTGGTTGCTGCAGTACGTGGCCTCGCAAGTCGCCGCGGTCCTCGGCCTCGCCTCCGCGGATGACGTCTCGACCGGCCGGCACTTCTTCCAGATGGGCATGGATTCGTTGACGGCGATCGAACTTCGCAGCCGGTTACAGCAAGGTCTCGAGCATGCCTTGCCCGTGACGGTCGCCTTCGACTACCCGAGCGTACCGGCGATGGCCGGGTTCCTGGCGAAGCCCCTTCACGATCGGATCGCCGCTCACCGACCGGGTGCAGCCGGAGTCGCCGCGCGTGCGATCGAGCGCACCACCGATCACGGGACGGCCACCCGTCTGCCCGCTGCGCCGATCACTGGTGCGGCCGCTGCGGCCGAACCGATCGCCGTGATTGGCATGGCGTGCCGCTTTCCCGGCGGCGCCGACACTCCAGCGGCGTTCCTCGCCCTGTTGCGCGAAGGCCGCGACGCGATCAGCGAAGTGCCGGCCGACCGGTGGGATGTCGATGAGTGGTACGACCCCGATCCGGACATGCCGGGCAAGACCAATTCCCGGCACGGAGGCTTCGTTCCGGGTTGCGAGTACTTCGACCCCGCCTTCTTCGAGATCGCGCCACGCGAGGCCAGGAGCGTCGACCCGCAGCACCGCATGTTGCTCGAGGTCAGCTGGGAGGCGATGGAGAACGCCGGCCTGGTGCCGAGCGAACATGCCGGCACCAACACCGGCGTGTTCGTCGGGATAACCGGCAACGACTATTACCGCCTCGTGGCCGGCGGCGATCCGCGACGGATCGATGCCTACCTGGGCACCGGCAACGCGCACAGCGCCGCGTCGGGTCGGCTCTCGTACTTCTTCGGCTTCCGGGGCCCGTGTGTGTCGATGGACACCGCGTGCTCCTCGGCGCTGGTCGCCGTGCACTCGGCCTGCCAGAGCCTGCGCACCGGCGAAAGCGACATGGCGCTCGCCGGCGGCGTGAATCACCTGTTGCTGCCCGAGATGTCCGTCAACTTCGCCAAGGCGCACATGCTGGCGCCCGACGGCCGATGCAAGGCCTTCGACGCCAGGGCCGACGGCTACGTTCGCTCCGAGGGCTGCGGCGTGGTGGTGCTGAAGCGACTGTCGAGCGCGATGGCCGCGGGTGATCCGATCCTGGCCGTCATTCGCGGATCGGCTGTGAACCAGGACGGCCAGTCGGGCGGGTTGACCGTGCCGAACGGTCCCGCGCAGTCGGCCGTCATTCACCGCGCGTTGGCGATGGCCGGTGTCGCGCCAGCCGAGGTCAGCTACGTTGAGACGCATGGCACCGGCACCTCGCTCGGTGATCCCATCGAAGTCCACGCGTTGAACGCCGTGTTCGGTGAACGAGCCAGCGACCAGCCGCTCTGGATTGGATCGGTCAAGAGCAACGTCGGTCACCTAGAATCGGCTGCGGGCGTGGCGAGCCTGATCAAGACGATTCTCTGCCTGCAACACCGCGAGCTCGTGCCGAGCGTCCACTGCGACACCCCGAATCCCCTCGTCGACTGGGCCCAGCTGCCGATCAGGGTGGCCGCGCAACGCATGCCCTGGCATGCACCGCAACGTCGCCTCGCTGGCATCAGCTCCTTCAGCTTCAGCGGCACTAACGCGCACGTAATCGTGGAAGAGCCGCCGCCGGTGCCGGCTCGGCTCGAGTCCCCAGGGCCCGCGGTGGCGCGCAGCCGATACGGCCTGGCGTTGTCGGCGCGCAGCGAGCCCGCCCTGCGCGATCTGGCCGGACGCTACGCGGCGTTTCTCGCTGATCAGCCCGAAGCGTCGCTTGGTGACGTCTGCGGATCCGCGGCGATTTACAAAGAGCGATTCGATCATCGCGTGTGCGTGATTGCCGATTCTTCCGACGAAATGCGAGTCGCGCTCCAGTCGTTCGCCGCGGGCCAGCCATGCCGGGCGCCGAGCGTGTCCGGTCGCGCCAAGACCGGGGCCCCTCAAGCCAACGGCCCGGCCACGGCCGAACCAGGCAGGCGAGACTCCGAAATTGAACACCTGGGCCGGCAGTTCGTGCGGGGTGTTGCGGTCGACTGGGCCGCGTACTACCGCGGCCAATTCGTGCGCCACCTCGCACTGCCGACGTATCCGTTCCAGCGTCATCGTCATTGGTACGACGCCGCGGAGCTGTGCTATCGCACGGTGTGGCACGAGCGCCCACTCGATCGCCCGGCGATCACCGCCGGCGCAGGGCAGTGGCTGATCTGTGCGGACCGCCCATGGCCGGCGTTGGCTCGTGCGCTGGAGTCGGCCGGCCGCCGCGCCCTGTTTGTGTCGCCGGGACGCGAGTTCGCTCGCGACAGTGACGGGCACTGGCGGATCGACGCTGCGACGCCGGAGAGCTACGGCCGGCTACTCGCGGAAACCGGCGCGCTGGAAGGTGTCGTCTACGCCTGGCAGCCGACGGCCGATCTGAACACCGCCGCGGCCGACATTGGCGACTGCGGATTGTCGCGGCTCGCCGCGCTGGCGCGAAGCCTCGCCTCGCTGGCGGCGCCGCCGCGGTTGTGGGTCACGACGCGTGGCGCCACCTCGGCCGGCGCGGCACCGCTGACCGCGCCGTTTGCGACCACGCTTCTTGGCATGGCCCGTTGTTTGTTCCTCGACCATCCCGAACTGGCCGGTGGGTTGTTCGATTTTGATGACGTCGAACACGACGGCGATGCGAACCTGCTGAGGGACTCGCTTCTCGATGGGCGCCGCGAAGACTGCGTGGCGGTGCGCGATGGCCGGCGCTATGTGAGCCGGCTCGAAGCGTATCGTCCGGGTGACACGCCGATGCCGCCGTTCGCCCGTGACGGCGCGTACCTGATCACCGGGGGCCTCGGGGCCATCGGTCTCGAGATGGCGCGCCACCTGGCCGACCATCGCGCTGGCTGCCTGGTGTTGATGGGTCGTAACCCGGCGTCGGCGCCTGCGCTCCAGGCGGTGCGCCGCCTGGAGGAAAAGGGCAGCCGGGTGCTGGTCATCCAGGGCGACGTCTCGGACGAAACGGCCGTGACGGCGGCGCTGGCGACGATTGCCGCCAGTTCGTTCACCCTCAAGGGCATCGTCCACGCCGCCGGCGTGAACGATCGGCGTGCCACCACGGCACTCGAACCCGTCCACCTGCGGGCGACGCTGGCACCCAAGATCGCGGGCGCGCTGAACCTGCATCGGTTGACCAGGGACGTGGCGCTCGACTTCTTCATCTGCTGTTCGTCGATTGCGTCGGTATGGGGCAGCGCCGACCAGGCTCACTACGCGGCGGCCAACGCTTTTCTTGATGGCCTGGCCGAGTATCGACACGGGCACGGCCTGGCGGGGCTCGCCATCAACTGGGGACCGTGGAGTGGACCGGGCATGGCGCTCGGCGCGGGCGCACCGGTCGCCGACGCTGGCCTGCGGCTGCTCGAGCCTGAGCTGGCGTTGCAGATGCTCGGCCGCCTGATGGCCTCCCGTGAGAGCCGCATTGCGGTGGTTGATGTCGATTGGACACGCCTGAAGGACCTCTACCAGGTGCACGGCCGTCAGCCGCTGTTCGACCATGTGGGTGCGCCAGCCGCGAGTGCCGACAGCGGCGCAGCGGTGGCCCTGGTCGCTGACCTGGCCGCCACTGCGCCGGGCGAGCGCTTCGAGCGGCTGGCCCGTCCCGTGGAGACGCTGATTGCCGACGTGTTACGCCTTGCCGGCGACCACGCGATCGATCGCGAACTTGGCTTCTTCGACATGGGCGTTGATTCACTGATGGCCGTCCAGATCAAGGACCGCATTCGCCAGATGGTCGGGCGCGACTTCCCGGCGTCGCTGTGTTTTGACTACCCGACCGTCGTGGCGCTCGTCGGGCACCTGCTCGCCGAGTTGTTTCCGGAGCACGCAGGGCAGGCTGCCGGCCCGCCGTCACGCGCCGGCCGCGCCGTGCCGGATGCGGCAGCCGAGGAGGCCGCGATTCACGGCTTGTCAGACGAGGCCATTGCCGCACTGATCGAAGACGAGATGAAGGCGCTCAAGCTGGAATGACCGACAAACCCGCGAACCCCAACGCCGGTGAGTTGACGCCGCTGCAGAAGGCGTTGCTTACCATCCGGACGCTGCGCAAGGAACTGGACGCGGCGCACGCCGACCGGTCCGAGCCGATTGCGATCGTCGGCCTCGGCTGTCGCGTGCCTGGCGCCGACGGTCCCGTGGCGTTTTGGGAACTGCTGTCGCAGGGCCGCGATGCCATCACCGAAGTGCCGCGCAGCCGGTGGGATGTGGACGCGCTTTACGACCCGCGACCCGGCACCCCCGGCAAGGTCTACAGCCGCTTCGGCGGCTTCATCGAGCATGTCGACCTGTTCGACGCGTCGTTCTTCGGCATCTCATCGCGTGAAGCCGCGTCCATCGATCCGCAGCAGCGCGTGCTGCTCGAGGTTGCGTGGCACGCGCTCGAGCATGCGGGCATCGCGCCGTCGTCGCTCAAAGCCACCCCGACCGGTGTCTTCGTCGGCGTCACGTCCGCCGACTACGCCTGCCTGCAGCTGGAGCAGAACCGCCTGCCCAACGATCCGTATTTCAGTTCAGGCGCGGCGCTGAATGCGTGTGCCGGGCGGCTCTCATACGTGCTTGGCCTGCAGGGACCGTGCATGGCCGTCGACACGGCCTGTTCGTCGTCCCTGACCGCCATTCATCTCGCGTGTTCGGCGCTCAGAAATCGTGAATGTGACACGGCGCTGGCCGGCGGCGTGAACCTGATGCTCGCGACCTGGCCGCATGTCACCCTGGCCGCCGCTCAAATGGTCGCCGCGGACGGCCGTTGCAAGACCTTCGACGCCTCGGCCGACGGCTACGTGCGCGGCGAAGGCTGCGGGATGGTCGTGCTCAAGCGGCTTTCTGATGCCGCGAGGGACGGCGATCGCATTCTCGCCCTGATCCGCGGGACCGCCGTCAATCAGGATGGTGCCAGCAGCGGTTTCACCGTGCCGAACGGTGTCGCTCAGCAGGCGTTGATCCGGCGGACCCTGGACGCGGCCGGCGTGGCACCCGCGGCGATCGACTACGTCGAGTCGCACGGCACCGGCACGGCGCTCGGCGATCCGATCGAGGCCGGCGCGCTCGGGGCCGTTTTGGGCCGCGCCGGCGGGCGCGATCGGCCGCTCTTGATCGGTTCGGTCAAATCGAACATCGGCCACCTGGAGTCGGCGGCCGGCGTGATCGGACTCATCAAGCTGGTGCTGGCGATGGGTCACGGCCGGATTCCACAGACGCTGCACGTGCACCAGCCCAATCCCAAAATCGATTGGGACGGACTGAATCTCACGCCGGTCTCGGAATCGGTGGCGTGGCCGGGCGGCGACCGGCGCCGGCTGGCGGCGCTCAGTGCGTTCGGCGTCAGTGGCTCGAATGCACACCTGGTCCTTGAAGATGCGCCGGCCATCGTCATGGTGCGGCCGGAGCGCGACCGGCCGCTCCACGTGTTGGCCCTCTCGGCCAAATCGCCGATCGCGCTGGCCGAGCTGGCTGCCGCCTACGACGCATTCCTGGCCGGCCGGCACGACGATGAACTGGGTGCGATCTGCAGTAGCGCGAATCGCGGACGCAGCCATTTCAAGCATCGGGCGGCGATCTGTGCCTCGTCGGTCGACCAGTTCCGCGCCGGACTCGCCGGTATTCACGGTGGCGAGCCGGCTCCTGGGCTGTTTCTGGGCGGCGAACCGGCGCGCGGCCATCAGCCACCGTGGCCGGGCCCGGCCGCGCTCTCGCCCGACGCCACCCCGGCCGAGTGGTCGGCGTGGCTGCAAAGCCTGGCCGACGCGTACGTCCATGGTGTCGACGTCGACTGGAGCGCTCTCGACGGCTCGATCCCACACGCCCGGGTGCACCTGCCGACTTATCCGTTTCAACGCAAACGCTTTTGGATCGCGGAAAGAGAAGAGATCATGCCGCTGACGCCGACCCCACCGATCGCCGCACCTGCCGACGCGCTGCAACGCCATCGCGACGCGGTGCGGACCGATCTGATTGCGCTGGTCGCTGAAGTTTTGCGTGAACAGCCCGCCGACGTGCCGCGCGACGTGCCGTTTCTCGAAATGGGCGCCGACTCGTTGGTCCTGGTGTTTGCCGCCCGTCGCATCGACGAGCGTTTTGGGGTCAAGGTCGAGATTCGCCAGTTCTTCGAGGAGATTAGCTCCGTGGCAGCGTTGGCCGATTACGTCGCCGAGCGGGTGCCGCTGCCGGCGCCGTCCCCGGCGCCCGTGGCCCCGGTGGCCGTCGCCATCGCGGCCCCTGCCGCGGCGGTCCTGCCCGCCATGCCGACGTTGACCGACGCGTCGAGTGGGGAGGTCATGCGCGTCGTCCAGGCGCAGATGGAGCTGATGGCGCGCCAACTGGAACTGCTGGCGCGTGCCCAGGTGCCGGCTCACCCGACGCTGGCGATGAGTCTGCCTTCGCCGGCGGCGTCGACCCCGCCGTCGGCGAGTCCGTTGCCTGTGTCACCGGCGCGGTCATCTCCGCTCAACGATCTCAAGCATCCGGTCACCGCCAAGCCGAGCGGATTGACCGAGCGGCAACAGCGCAGCCTGGACGAGTTCATCCAGCGGTTCACCGCGCGGACGCAGCGATCGAAGGCGCTGGCCGAGGCGTGTCGCGATCGCCTGGCAGACAGCCGCGCGACTGTCGGGTTTCGTTTTTCGACCAAGGAGATCCTCTACCCGATTACCGGCGCGGCGGCGCTCGGTTCCTCGCTCGAGGACGTCGATGGCAATCACTACATCGACCTGACGATGGGGTTTGGGTCGTTGTTGTTCGGGAGTCGTCCCGATTTCGTGGTGCAGGCGATTGCCGCTGAACTTCAGCGTGGCATTCAGCTGGGCATGCGCTCTGACCTGATGGATGAACTCACGCGCCTGTTCTGCGAGGTGACAGGGAAGGCGCGCGTCGTGTTCACCAACTCCGGCACCGAAGCGGTGATGACCGCGTTGCGTCTGGCGCGGGCCGCCACGGGCCGGTCGACCGTGGTCATCTTTGAAGGCGCGTATCACGGCCACTCCGATGGCACGCTGGCGCAGCGGGCGGTCGGCGACACGCCGCTGGCATCAGAGCCGGTGGCGCCCGGCATTCCCGCCAACGTCGCGCGCGACGTGATCGTCCTCGAGTACGGCACGCCGGAGTCGCTGGCAATCATTCGCAGCCGGGCCCACGAACTGGCGGCGGTCCTGGTCGAGCCGGTGCAGAGTCGCCGGCCGGACTTTCAACCAGTCGAGTTCCTCCGCGAGTTGCGGGCGATCACCGCGGCGTCGGGCACGGCCTTGATCTTCGACGAGATGATCACCGGCTTCCGGGCCCATCCGGCCGGCTGCCAGGGCCTGTTCGGCATTGAGGCCGACATCGCGACTTACGGCAAGATCATCGGCGGCGGCATGCCGATCGGCGCGGTGGCCGGCATCCCCAGGTTCCTCGACGGAATTGACGGCGGTACCTGGCGTTACGGCGACCACTCGTACCCGGGCGCGGCGCGGACCTACTTTGGCGGCACCTTCTGCCAGCATCCGCTGGCGATGGCGGCGGCGCTTGCCGTTCTTCGCCACCTCAAGGCCGAAGGGCCGGCACTGCAGGCCCGGCTGAGCCAGCGCACCACCGCCTTTGCCGAGACGCTCAACGCTTTCTTTGTCGACGCGGGCGTACCGATTCGCGTCTCGCACTTCGCTTCGATCTTCCGCTTCGAGTTCTCCGGCAACCTCGAGTTGTTCTTCTATTACATGCTCGAGAAGGGCGTCTACATCTGGGAATGGCGCAACTGCTTCCTGTCGACCGCGCACACCGATGAGCAACTCGATCGGGTGATCCGCGCCGTCAAGGACAGCATCGCGGACCTGCGGGCGGCGGGCTTCCTGCCGGCCGCCGGGAACGCCGGTGACGCCGCCCTTTCCCCCTCACCTGGCACCTCGGATCCGTCCGGGAAGGCCCTTGCGACCGGGTTCTGGGACCGCGGCAAGTCGAAGCTCGGTCAACGCGAAAAGACCGGCTCGCCGGCTCGCGGTGCGGCGTCGGCGCGCAAGCGCGAGCAAACGCTCAGCTTCAGCCTGTCGTACTTCGGCAGCTACGAGCCGGCCTACTCGCCCGACAAGTACGACCTGCTGATTGAAGGCGCGCGCTTCGCCGATGCCGAAGGCTTCGCGGCGATCTGGATTCCAGAGCGGCACTTCCACGAGTTCGGCGGCCTGTCGCCCAACCCCTCGGTGCTCGCTGCCGCCCTGGCCCGGGAAACCAGGCGCGTGCACCTTCGCGCGGGAAGTGTCGTGGCGCCACTGCATCATCCGATGCGCATCGCCGAGGAGTGGTCGCTGGTCGACAACCTGGCCGGCGGCCGCGTCGGCGTCGCGTTCGCATCCGGCTGGCACCCGAACGACTTCGTGTTCGCGCCGCAGAACTTCGGCCGGCAGCGCGAGATCACGTTCGACACCATGGAAACCGTGCGCCGGATCTGGCGGGGCGAAGCCGTCTCGTATCGCAACGGCGCCGGCCAGGATATCGCCACCACATTGCACCCACTGCCGAGCCAGGCCGAGCTCCCGTGCTGGCTGACGATTGTCAATAACCCCGAGACGTACCGGAAAGCCGGGGAGCTGGGCGTGGGCGTGCTGACCAACCTGATGGGGCAGACGTTGGACGAACTCGCGGCCAACGTGGCGCTCTACCGCGAGACGCTGGCCGCACACGGACACGATCCGGAGGCGGGCAACGTCACCGTGCTCCTGCATACCTATGTCCGCGATGATTCGGCGCAGGCGATCAGCGAGGCGCGCCGGCCGCTGTGCGACTACCTGCTGTCGTCGATGACCCTGTTCAAGCAGCTCGTCAAGAGCCAGGGCCTGGCGATCGATCTCGACGCGTTGTCGGCCGCCGATCGCGAGTTCATCGTGCAGACCGCGTTCGACAACTACGTCGCGCACAGCGCCCTGATCGGTTCGCCCGAAACCTGCCAGCCGATCGTCGAGAAACTGATCGCGGCGGGTGCTGACGAGGTCGCCTGCTTCGTCGACTTCGGCGTGCCGACCGAGCTGGCGCTGCGCGGGTTGTCGTCTCTGAACGACCTGCGAAAGCGCTGGTTGGGTCCGGTCGGCGTCGCCGGGCCGCGGTCATTCCCGATGAGTGAGGCGCAGCGGCAGCTGTGGCTGCTGGCTCGGATCTCGGACGATGGCGCGAACGCCTACAACGATCCGGCGGTGCTGGCGATCGAAGGCGAGATCGATCGCGAGGCTTTCGCCAGCGCCATCACGATGGTCGTCGCTCGACACGAGTCGCTGCGCACCACGGTCGATCCCGATGCCGACCGCCTGATCGTTCATCCGCCGGCCCCGGTGACTCCCCGCGAACTCGACTTCTCGACCGCCAGTGACCCTGACCGCGAGGTGCGGGCGCATCTGCAGCAGGCGAATGCGACCCGGATCGACCTGGTGAACGGCCCGGTGTTTACGGTGACCGTGATCAAGACCGCTCGGCGCCGGCACGTCCTGGTGCTCGGTTCGCATCACCTGCTCACCGACGGCGCGTCGATGGTGAATGTGATCAACGAGCTCAACGACAGCTATTCGGCATTGCGGCGCGGCACCGCGCCGGCGTTGGCACCGCCGCCGCAGTATCGCGACTTCGTCCGGTGGCACCAGGAACAGGAATCGACGGCCGCCATGCGGGCGCATGAGGCCTTTTGGGTGGGGCAGATGACGCCGCTGCCGCCGCCGGCCGACCTGCCGACCGATCGCCCGCGGCCGGCCGTCAAGACGTTCCGCGGCGCCGTGCGGCACCTCGCAATTGACGAGGCGCTCGTCAGCCGCGCGGCCAGGTGTGCCGGCGCGCAGGGGTCAACGGTCTTCATGTTGCTGCTGGCAGTGTTCCAGGTGCTGCTGCACCGGGTGAGCGGCCAGGACGCCATGGTGGTGGGCTGTCCGAGCAGCGGCCGCGGCCTCGACCGAGGCGAAGCCGTCGTCGGCTACTGCGCCCATCTGCTGCCGATCGTCAGCACTATTCCCGCCACGGGGTCCAGCCGGTTGTCATTCTCCGGCCACCTGCGCCGCCTGCGCGGCACGCTGCTCGATGCCTTTCAGCACCAGGATTATCCGTTCGCGCGGCTGCTGAACAAGCTCGCCGTCAAGCGCGACATCAGCCGTACCCCGCTTGTTTCGACCGTGTTCAATCTCGAGCGGCCGTCGTATCGGGCGATTGACGGCGGCCTGACACTGGCCCCGTACCAGCGACAGGTCTCCTTCGCGCGCATGGACCTGACGCTGACGGCCAACGTCTTCGATCACGGCGCCGTGCTCGAGTGCGACTACAACACCGACCTGTTCGACGCCGCCACGATCGACCGCCTGTTGGCGCAGTATCGGACCCTGCTCGAGAGCGTGGTGGCCGATCCCGATGCCGACGTCCACGCCTTGCCGCTGCTGGACGAAGCGTCGCGGCTGCAGCACCTCTCGATCTGGAACGACAGCCCTGCGCAATCGGTCGAGCACTGCTGCCATCAGCTGTTCGAGGCGCAGGCAGCCACGCGGCCCGACGCCGTGGCCGTTTCCGAGCGACGTCCTGGTGGTGAACGCCTTTCGTACCGGCAACTGAACGAGCGCGCGAACCAGCTGGCGCACTTCCTGCGACGGTCGGGCATCGGACCGGAACAGCGCGTCGGCGTCCATCTGCGGCGCTCGGCTGATTTACTTGTCGCACTGCTTGGCACCATGAAGGCCGGCGCCGCATACGTCCCGATCGACCCGGAGTATCCCGCCGCGCGCCGCCAGCAGATCCAGGATGATGCCCAGATTGCGATGCTGCTGACGCAGCAGGAACTGCTGGCGGGATCACCCACGTCGGCAGTGTGCTGTCTCGACCGCGACCGCGCCACGCTGGACGCCGAATCGATCGAGACCCCGGCGGTGACCGTCAGCCTCGACCACCCGGCCTACGTGATCTACACGTCTGGATCGACCGGCCGGCCGAAGGGTGTCGTGGTGCCGCATGGCGGCCTGACGAATTACCTGCAGTGGGCGGCGCGGTCCTATTTGTCGAGCGCCGATGGCGGCGCGCCGGTTCTTGGGTCGGTGGGTTTCGACGCCACGATTACGAGCTTGTTCGTACCGCTCGTGGCCGGCGGATTCGCGGAACTGTGGCCGGAAGGCGACGAGTTGGCAACGCTGGCCGAGGTGCTCGGCGGCGATGCCGACTATCAGTTTGTCAAGATCACCCCCGCGCATCTCGAAGTGCTCAATCGCTTGTTAGCCGACGGACCGGCCGCCGGGGCGACGCGGCGCCTGGTGCTCGGCGGCGAGGCCATCTCGCCGCCGGCGCTCGCGGCCTGGACACAGCACGATCAGCTCCGCATCATCAATGAATACGGCCCGACCGAAGCGGTGGTCGGCTGCTGCACCTACGAGTTCAGCGGCCCGCCGGGCGAGTCGGTGCCGATTGGCCGGCCCATCAGCGGCGCGCGGCTGCACGTCCTTGACGATCATCTCGAGCTCGTACCCGCGGGCGTGGTGGGCGAGCTCTGCATTGGCGGCCGCGGCGTCGCGCGCGGCTACCTGGGGCGGCCCGACCTGACCGCGGCCTCGTTCATTCCCGATCCATTCGCCGGACGTGGTGGAGCCGGCCAGCCTGGCGATCGGCTCTATCGGACTGGCGACCGGGCGCGCTATCGGGCAGACGGGACGCTCGAGTACCTGGGCCGGGCCGACGGGCAAGTCAAGTTGCGGGGCTTCCGCATCGAGCTCGCGGAAATTGAAGCGGTGATTGCGCAGCGGCCCGGCGTCCTCGAGGCCGCCGTGATGCTGCGGGAAGACGAGCCGGGCAACCCCCGAATCGTCGCCTATGTGTGCGCCGCCGCGAACGAGACCGTGTCGATCGTCACGCTGCGCGATGAGCTGAAGCAGCTACTGCCCGAATACATGGTGCCGTCGGCCTTCGTGAGGCTGGCGTCGATGCCGTTGACGGCGAACGGCAAGGTGGATCGCGGGGCGCTCCCGGCGCCGGACCGCGAACGTCCGGAGCAAGCTGCCGAGTTCGCGGCGCCGCAGGGCGAGATGGAACGCGCCCTGGCCGGGATCTGGCGAACGGTGCTCAACCTGAACGAGGTCGGCGCCCGAGACAACTTCTTCGATCTTGGCGGCAGTTCGCTGCTGGCGGTCGAGGCGTACCGGCAGATGGCCACGATCGCCAACGGCAAGTGCCAGGTCATCGATCTGTTCAGGTATCCAACCATTCGCGCGCTGGCGGCCTTTCTCGGTGACGAAGCGGCGGTGCCCGAGGTGCGCAGCGACGTCGATCAGCGCGCGGCGCGGCAGCGGGCCTCGATCCGGAAGCGCGCGAGCCAGCGCAATCGCGTGGTTCCACAACCAAGTTGAATATGAACACCCACATCCCACACGAAGCGAGCGACGAGATCGCAATCATCGGCATGGCCGGGCGGTTTCCCGGCGCTGCTGACCTGGAGACGTTCTGGCGCAACCTGCGCGACGGCGTGGAGTCGATCGGCCGCTTCAGCGAAGCGGAGTTGCTTGATTCGGGCTTCCCGCCCGAGATGATCCGCCGCCCCGATTTCGTGGCCGCCAAGGGCATTCTGGAGGGCGCGGACCTGTTCGACGCCGCGTTCTTCGGTTTGTCGCCGCGCGAAGCCGAGTTGATGGATCCACAGCATCGGCTGCTGATGGAGTGTGCCTGGCAGGCGCTCGAAGATGCCGGGTACGACTCGGAACGTGAGCAGGGCCGCATCGCCGCATTCACGAGCACGGGCCTCAACACGTACTTGCCGTTCAACATCTGTTCCCACCCCGGGCTGGCGTTCAGCGTGGGTGGCTTTCACCTGTCGATCTGCAACGACAAGGACTTCGTCGCGACGCGCATCGCCTATGCGATGAACCTGACCGGCGCGAGCGTCAACGTCAGCACCGCCTGTTCGTCGTCGCTCGTCTCGCTGCATTTTGCGTGTCAGAGCCTGCTCGCCCATCAGTGCGACACGGCGTTGGTCGGCGCCGTGACGGTCCACTTTCCGCAGAAGGCCGGGCATGTCTACGAAACCGGTGCGGCCTATTCACCCGATGGCCATTGCCGCCCGTTCGACGCGACCCCCAGCGGCCTGGTCGACGGCAGCGGCGTCGCCGCGGTCGTGCTGAAGCGGCTGGACGAGGCGATTGCCGCCGGCGACCGCATCTGCGCCGTGATCAAGGGCACGGCGGTGAACAACGATGGGCGCAACAAGGTGGGCTACACGGCGCCGAGCGTGGCCGGCCAGGCCGCGGTCATTGCCGAAGCACTGGCCATGGCCGGTGTGGCGCCAGACACGATCTCCTACGTCGAAGCGCACGGAACCGCGACGCCGCTCGGTGACCCGATTGAAGTCGCCGCCCTGACGCAGGCGCTTCGGTCCGTCACGCCACGCCAGGCCCGATGCGGGCTGGGCTCCGTCAAATCGAATATCGGTCACGCCGATACCGCGGCGGGACTGGCCGGCCTGCTGAAGGTGGTGCTCGGGTTGCAGCACCGGCAACTCGCACCGACCTTGCATTTTCAGAAGCCCAACCCGGATCTGCAGCTCGACGACAGCCCCTTCTACGTTGTCGGCGCGCTCACCGACTGGCCGCGCGACAGCCGCCATCCGCGACGCGCGGGGATCAGTTCGTTTGGCGTCGGCGGCACGAATGCGCACGCCATTGTTGAAGAGGCACCGGAGCCCACCGTCGGTTCGAGCTCACGCCGCCACCAGTTGCTGATGCTGTCGGCCAGGACGCCGGCCGCGCTGCAGGACGCGGTCGCCGGCCTGGCGCGTCATCTCGACACGCATCCCGATGTGAACCTGGCCGATGCCGCCTACACGTTGCAGGTGGGACGGCGGGCGTTCAACCGCCGGGCCGTGGTGCCGGTCAGCTCACGGGAGGACGCCATTGCCGCACTTGCCGATCCCCGTCGGGTTCGTTTGGGCAGCGCCGGCGGCGCCGGCGTGGCGTTCATGTTTCCTGGACAGGGCAGTCAGCACCCGGGGATGGCGCGCGACCTCTACGACCACGAACCGAGTTTCCGCGCGGACGTTGATACCTGTGCGGAACAGCTGCAGCCGGCAATCGGTCTTGACCTGCGTCGACTGTTGTTCCCTGATGCCGGCGCCACCGAGACCGCCGCTGCCGAACTGCGGCAGACCGCCATCGCGCAGCCGGCGATCTTCGTGATCGAGTACGCACTCGCGAAACTGTGGATGCGCTGGGGCGTCCAGCCGTCGGCGATGATCGGGCACAGTATTGGCGAGTACGTGGCCGCCTGCCTGGCAGGCGTGTTCACGCTGAAGGACGCGCTGACGGTGGTCGCGACGCGTGGCCGGCTGATGCAGGGCATGCCCGAGGGCGCCATGCTCGCGGTGCTGTTGCCCGAAGCGGAGGTGGCGCAACTCGCGCCCGAGCTCGAAATTGCGGCCGTGAACGCACCGTCGCTGTGTGTGGTCTCGGGTCCCCTCGACCTGGTCGCCCAGTTCGAGGCGCTGCTGACAGAACGCCACGTGGCGCACCATCGACTCCACACGTCGCATGCCTTTCATTCGTCGATGATGGAGCCGGTACTGGCGCCCCTGGTTGACGCCCTACGCCGAATCCGCCTGAGCACTCCCACCGTGCCCGTGATTTCGAATCGAACCGGCGGCTGGCTGAGCGCGGAGGACGCCGTGCGGCCGGAGTACTGGGCTGGACAACTGCGGCACACCGTCCGGTTTGCCGACGGACTCGCCTGCCTGCTGCGTGACCATGCCGCGACACTGCTCGAGGTCGGCCCGGGGGGCACCTTGACCGGGTTGGCGAAGCAGATCGGCGCCGAACCGCGGGTTCGGTGCCTTACCAGTCTTCCGCACGCCAGTGATGCGCGCGACTCCCAACAGAGCGTGCTCGCGGCGCTGGCCGAACTGTGGCTGTCCGGTGTGCCAATCGATTGGCCGGCGTACTACGAGCACGAGCGCCGCCTTCGGGTGCCGCTGCCGACGTATCCCTTTCAGCGCCAACGCTACTGGATCGAGCCGCGCAAGCCTGACGCCGCGGCCTTCTCGCCCGAGCCCTCATCGCCGGGTGCTGCGATCGCCGCCCACGAGCCCGACATGGCGCCTTCGGCGCATGACCCGCTGCAGCGTCACGATCGTCCGAACCTCGACTCTGAATACGCCGCCCCGCGCAACGCCGAGGAATCGGCGGTCGCCGAGATCTGGCAGGAGGTCCTGGGCATCCGCCAAGTCGGCATCCACGACAACTTCTTCGACCTGGGTGGCCACTCGCTGCTTGGCACGCAAGTCCTGGCGCGCCTGCGGCAAGACCTCGGCGCCAATCTCGAGCTCACCGCTTTGTTCGAGAATCAGACGATCGCCGGCCTCACGGCCGCCTGGCTCGACCAGGCTGTTGACGGCGACGATCACGGCGCCGTCGCGCAGTTGCTCGATCGCCTGGACCGCATGACCGACGAGCAGGCCGAGGCGTTACTGGCCGAGACCCCGCCCACCCCACGAAACCGCCCGTGAGCATGACTGACCTGCCCACCCGGTTGGGTTCGCTGTCGCCGGCCAAGCGGGCCCTGCTGCAGAAGCTTCTCGGCGCGACGGCACCGGTCGCGGAGGAACAGATTCCGCGCCGGCCGGCGGATGCTCCGCCGGCGCTATCGTTCGCCCAGCAACGGTTGTGGTTCCTGAACCAACTGGAAGGACCGAACGCGACCTACAACATGCCGAGCGCGTTCCGGTTGCGGGGCGACCTGGAGCTCGACTCTCTGGAATGGGCGCTCACCGAAATCGTGCGCCGCCATGAATCGTTGCGGACCACCTTCACCCAGGCCGCCGGCAGGCCAGTGGCGGTGGTTCACGACGACACCGCGGGTTACCTGTCGTTCGTCGACTTGTCATTCGTGGATGCGGCTGGGCGCGAAGCCGAGATTGCTCGCCGGGCGCAGTTGCACGCGCAGCGGCCCTTCGACCTCGGCCGAGACCGCCTGTTGCGAATCGAGATCCTCCGCTGCGACCAGCGCGACCACGTGATGCTGATCAACATGCATCACATCGTCTCCGACGGCTGGTCGCTCGGCGTGATCGTGAAGGAGATGCTCGCGCTCTACACGGCGCGGGCGGGTGGGGTCGCCGGCGCGCTGGCTGACCTGCCGATTCAGTACGCCGACTTCGCGCACTGGCAACAGCTACGGGCCTCCGGCGCGTCGCTCGACCCCCAGGTGGACTACTGGCGCCAACGCCTCGCCGACGTGCCGGCGCTGCTGGCGCTGCCGACCGACCGGCCGAGACCGGCCGTGCAGACCTTCCGCGGTACTACGCGCCATTTCACGATCGATGGCAGTCGCCTGCACGCGGCGAAAGCACTGGGCCGCAGTTGTGACGCGACCCTGTTCATGGTGTTGTCGGCCGCGTTCGCCACGGTGTTGTGGCGCTACAGCCAGCAGGATTCATTCGTCGTCGGCACGCCGGTCGCCAACCGCGGCCGGAAAGAGCTGGAGCCGTTGATCGGCTTCTTCGTCAACACCCTGGCGCTCAGAATGGAGTTTGCCGGCGACCCGTCGGTGCGGGAATTGATTGAGCGCGTCAAGGTCGAGGCGATCGGCGCGTTTCGCCATCAGGACGTGCCGTTCGAACGGCTGGTGGAGGTGCTTCAGCCGACGCGGCACCTCGGGTTCTCGCCGATCTTCCAGGTCATGTTCATCCTGCAGAACGCGCCGTTGGACGAGGTGCGGCTGCCGGGGGTGACGCTCGAGGAGATTGAAGTCGACGCCGGCACGTCGATGTTCGACATGACGTTCAAGCTGCGCGAGCGGGCCGGCGTCCTCGAAGGGGAGCTCGAATACAACACCGACCTCTTCGACGCCGACACTATCGACGGCGTCGTCGCCCACTATCAAACGGTCCTCGACGGCATGGTCGCCAACCCGGGCAGCGCGGTGTCGCGGCTGCCCATCCTGTCGGACCGCGAACGCGATCTGCTGGTGGTGCGTTGGAACGACACGCGGCAAGAAGGACCGGGGACAGACACCATCGTCCAGTTGTTCGAGGCACAGGCCGCGCGCGACCCGGCACGAATCGCGTTGTCGTGCGAACAGGAGCAGCTGACCTACGAGACGCTGAACACACGCGCGAACCACCTGGCGGCGTACTTGAGGTCGATCGGCATCGGTCCGGAGCGGCTCGTTGGGCTGTGCCTGCCGCGATCCGCCGACACGGTGGTTGGCCTGCTGGGCATTCTCAAAGCGGGCGGCGCCTATGTGCCAATGGATCCCGCGTTCCCGGCCGAGCGGCTGGCCTTGATGGCCGAGAACGCCGGCCTGTCCGTGATCGTCACGACGACGGCGACGGCGGACGTGCTGCCTGAGAGCGCGGCGGTCCGCGTTTGCCTGGATGCCGATTGGGATCGGATCGCCGGAGCGCCGGTGCCGGCTGAGCGCGCCATCGCGCGGCCGGATCATCTCGCGTATGTGATCTACACCTCGGGCTCGACCGGTACCCCGAAGGGTGTCCAGATCACGCACGGTGCGCTCGCGAACTTCCTGACCTCGATGCTGCGCGCACCCGGCCTGCAGCGCACCGATGTGCTGTTGGCCGTGACCACGATCTCCTTCGATATCGCGGCGCTCGAGCTGTTCCTGCCGTTGCTCGCTGGCGCCCGCGTCGAGGTGATCTCGCAAGAGACAGCGGCCGATGGATTCAGCCTGCTTGGGGCGCTGCAACGCTCGGGTGCCACCGTCATGCAGGCCACCCCGGCCACGTGGCAGATGCTGCTTGCCACCAACTGGAACGGGGCGCCGCTGACGCGCGGATTCTGCGGCGGCGAAGCCCTGTCTCACGAACTGGCGCTGCAACTGCGCGACAAGGGCCTGGAACTGTGGAACCTCTACGGCCCGACCGAGACCACGGTCTGGTCCACCGCGTCGAAGGTCGAGGCCCTGGATGCGCTGGACCGCACCCGTGACGCGAAGGTGTCGATCGGACGTCCGATCGCGAATACGCAGGCCTACATCCTGGACCGGGGACTGCAACCGGTGCCGGTCGGTGTCGCCGGCGCGTTTTATCTCGCGGGCGATGGCCTGGCGCGCGGCTACAACCGCCGCCCCGACCTGACGGCCGAGGTGTTCGTGCCGAATCCGTTCGCGGCCAACGGCGAGCGGATGTACAAGACCGGCGACCTCTGCCGCTATCGCGCGGATGGCACCATCGAGTTCATTGGCCGCATCGACAACCAGATCAAGCTCCGCGGCTTCCGCATCGAATTGGGCGAGATCGAAGCCGTGATCGACGAGCATCCGTCGGTCACGAGCTCCGTTGTCATGTACCGGGAAGACCAGCCGGGTCGGCCGCAACTGGTCGCGTATCTGCACCGGGAACCGGCGAGCGACAGCCGTCAGGACGCGACCGACCCGGTGTCGACCGGACAGGTGGAACGATGGCGTTCGGCCTGGAACGCGGTCTACCAGGATGGCGGAGAGAACCGGGACGAGCGGTTCGACCCGACCGGCTGGATCAGCAGCTACACCGGGCAACCGCTGCCGGCCAGCGACATGCAGCCGTGGTTGGACGAAACGGTGACGCGCATTCTCTCGCTCGCGCCCCGTCGTGTGCTGGAGATCGGGTGTGGCACCGGTATGCTGCTGCATCGCATAGCCCCGCACGTGGCGTCGTACCTCGGCTCCGACATCTCCGAGCTGGTCATTGCACGGTTGCGGGAGGCGGTAGCCCGGCAGGGCCTCCGGAACGTGGCACTCAGTTGTCGCGAGGCCACCGCGCGAGACGAAGACGACCGTGAAGCCTTCGACACCGTCATCCTCAACTCGGTCATTCAATACTTTCCGACGGTCGACTACCTCGTCGACGTCCTGAAGGTGGCAATCGACGCGCTGGCGGACGGGGGGACGATTTTCGTCGGTGACGTTCGCTCGCTGCCGCTCGAACCGTTGTTTCTGGCATCGGTTGAGTTCCACCGCGCGTCGGACGACTGCTCGCGCGATGAGCTGAGCCGGCGCGTCGCCGTGGCCACCCGCCGCGAAGAGGAGTTGCTGATCAGTCCGGAGTTCTTCAGCGCGCTGGCCTCGCAACTGCCGCGCCTGAGCCAGGCCGCCATCCAGGTCAAGCGCCACCGCGCGGCCACCGAGATGAGCAAGTTTCGCTACGACGTGGTCCTGACCGTGGGCCCGCGCGTTGACACGCGTTGCCCCCCGGTCGTTCGCACGAATGCCGAGGCCGCCGGCCTCGACCCGGAAGGCCTGCGCCGGCTGCTGGCATCGCCTGCGGCGCCGGGCACGATACTCGTCGAGCACCTCGCGAACCAGCGTCTGGCCGCGGAACTTGCGCTGCTCGAGTGGCTGTCTGACCCGTCGGCGACCGGTTCGGTCGGCGAATTGCGATCGCGGCTCGCCTCGGCCAGGTCCCGCGACATCGACCCGATGGAGGCGTGGCAGCTTGGGGAAGCCGCCGGGTATGACGTGTCCATCCGCTGGTCGGCCGCCGCGTCGGACGGCCGCCTCGAGGTCCTGTTTCACCGTGGCACCGATGGGGACACCGCGGCGCGGGTCCATTCCCTGCTGGCGAGCGGCGAGGCGGCCGCGCGGCCGTGGCGCGAGTACGCCAACGACCCGGCGCGCAGTGCCGGCGATCGGCAAGTGGTCTCTGAGGTTCGCAAGAGGCTGGCCGCGCGCTTGCCGGCCTACATGATGCCGTCGAGCTTCATGTGCCTGGAGAGCTTCCCACTGACGCCGAACGGCAAGGTCAATCGGGCCGCGCTGCCGGCGCCGGAGACGCTCGTGGCCGAGGAACGGTATGTCGCGCCGCGAACCGACCTCGAGCGCCAATTGGCCGACATCTGGACCGAGGTCCTCGACGTCCCGCGGGTCGGCATGACCGACAACTTCTTCGCGCTCGGAGGCCATTCGCTGCTGGCCATGCAGCTGATCTCGCGGATCCGCGAGCGCTGCGCCATCGAGCTGCCGATTCACGCCCTGTTCGAGGCTCCGCAGCTTGGCGAACTGGCCGCGCGGGTGGCGGCCGGCGCCACCGACCGCCGGCCGCTGCTGCGGCCGATCGTGCCGATCGACCGCACCACGCCGGCCCTGCCGCTGTCGTTCGCCCAGAGGCGATTGTGGTTCCTGGACCGGCTCCAGGGGCGCGATACCACCTACAACCTGTTTGGTGCGGTGCAGCTGGCCGGTGAGTTGAACGTCGCGAGTCTGGAAGCGGCGTTCCGCCAGGTAATCCGCCGCCACGAGGTCCTGCGAACCACGTTCGTGGAACGCGACGGAAACCCGGTGGCCGTGGTCTCAACGGCCGACGACTTCCCGATCGCCGTCGTCGATCTCGAAGCGCTCGACCCCGATAGTCAGGCGCTGGAGATCGAAAACTGGATGACGGCGGAGGTCGGCCGTCCCTTCGACCTGGCTCGGGACCGCTTGCTTCGTGCGACGCTGATACGCCGGGACCGCCACACCCACGTCCTGCTGATGTCGATCCACCACATCGTCTCTGACGAGTGGTCGATGGGTGTGTTGATCCACGAATTGTCTGCGATCTACGCGGGCCATGAGGGTGGCCAGGCGGCGCCGTTGCCCGCGCTCACGATCCAGTACCTCGATTACGCAGCCTGGCAGCGAACCTGGCTCGCCGATGCGGCAATCGACAGCCAGCGGGAGTTCTGGCGCGGCGCACTGGCGGGAGCGCCGGCGTTGCTCGAACTGCCCACCGATCGGCCTCGCCCGGCGTTGCAACGACATCGCGGCCGCGTGCGGCCGTTCCACATCGAACGAGCCCTCTCCGACCGGCTCGAGGCCCTCAGCCGCCAGTCGGGGGCCACGTTGTTCATGACGCTGCTGGCCGGTTACTCGGTATTCCTGCATCGCTACAGCGGGGCGACCGACGTCGTGATCGGTTCGCCGGTGGCCAACCGGGTGCGACCCGAACTCGAGTCGTTGATCGGCTTCTTCGTCAACACGCTGCCGCTTCGCATCGACCTGTCGGGCGATCCGTCCGTGCGCGAGTTGCTTGCGCGGGTGCGCCAGACCGCGGTTGCCGCCTATGCCCATCAGGATGTGCCATTCGACCAGCTGGTCGAGGCCCTGCGGCCCGAGCGGCACCTGGGCCACGCGCCGATCTTCCAGGTCATGTTCGTCCTGCAGAATGCGCCGGCTCCGGACCTGACGCAGACGGCGCTCGCCATTTCGCCGATCCCGGCGCGCGCGGTGGCCGCGAAGTTCGACTTCACGATGTCGGTCGAACCGACCGCCGATGGCCTGGCGGGGCTGATCGAGTACGACACCGACCTCTTCGACGATTCGACGATCGACCGCATGACGGGACACTTCCGCAACGTGCTGGCGTCGATGGTCGACCAGCCGGACAAACGCGTGCAACAACTCCGCATGCTCGGCGACGACGAGCGTCGTCTTGTGCTGGCCGCTGTCAACACCGCCACAGCGCCGGCCGCGGCCCAGCCGACCGTGACGCGCCACTTCGAGGCACACGTGCGACGGACCCCAGGCGCGCCGGCGTTGCAGGTGGGCGAGACCACCATCTCCTACGCCGCACTCAACGTCCGCGCCAACCAGCTGGCTGCCGAGCTGGGATCACGTGGGGTAGGGCCGGAAGTCGCCGTCGGCATCTACTTGAACCGCAGCGTCGATGCGGTGGCGGCCTTGCTCGCGGTCCTCAAGGCCGGCGGCTGCTATGTGCCATTGGAGGTGTCGGCGCCGCCGGCGCGGCTGCTGCACATGATCGGCGAAACGCGCATGCCGGTCATCGTCACCAACCGATCGCTTGGGCCTGAACTGCCGGCGACGACGGCGCAGACGCTGTTCGTCGATGAGCTTCGGGAACGCGCCGACGCGCTGGCGGACCCCACCCCGGCGATTGGTCACGACCACGCCGCCTACATCATCTACACGTCCGGGTCGACGGGCCGCCCCAAGGGTGTCGCCGTCACTCACGACAATCTGGCCCGGGCAGTCAGCGCCAGGGCCGGATACTACGCCGACCCGATGGCGCGCTTGTGTTCAACGCTGTCGTTCTCATTTGATGCGGGCAATGGTGCGGTGTGGTGGGCGCTCTGCCAGGGTGCCTGCCTGGTCCTCGGCGGGGACGATGCCGCACTGCATCCACAGGAGGTTGTGCGTCAGCTGGCGGACGGCCGTTGCTCCCACTTGATCACGACCCCGGCGATCTACGGAGCGATCCTGGATGCGGCGGACCGCGATCGTCTGGCCGGTTTGCGCACCGTGGTGGTGGGTGGTGACACGCTGGCCCGGCCGCTGGTGGCACGTCATGCCGAGATGGCGCCGCAGGCAGCATTGCACAACGAGTACGGACCGACCGAAGCGACCTGGTGGAGTTCGGTGTCGCGCGTTGATTGCGATACCGCCGAGGCACCGACGATTGGCACGGCCGTCCCCGGCTGCCGGCTATACGTGCTCGATCGCGCTCTTGAGCCGGTGCCGCCGGGCGTGACCGGCGAGCTCTATATTGGCGGCGGCCAGGTCGCGCGCGGATATCTCGGGCGCCCGGACGCGACGGCGGAGAAGTTCGTTCCGGACCCGTTCGCGGCGGAACCAGGCCGGCGGCTGTATCGGACCGGCGACCTCGTCACACGGCGCGCCGACGGCGATCTGCTGTTCATCGGTCGCCAGGACCATCAGGTCAAGATCCGCGGCTTCCGCATCGAGTTGGGTGACATCGAGGCCGCGCTCGACCAGCACGCCGGCATTCGGGCCTCGGCGGTCGTCGTTCATCTGGACGCGGCGACCGGCGCCAAGCGCCTGGCCGCGTACTGCGTTGGTGACGGCGCGCCGGCGCCCTCTGGTGTCGAGTTGCAAGCGCACCTCAAGACCAGGCTGCCCGCCTACATGGTGCCGGCGGCCTTCATCTTCCTCGACGAGCTGCCGCTCACGGTCAACGGAAAAGTCGATCGCCGCGCGCTGGCGGCCGCGGGCATTCAAGAGGTCGCCGGCAGCTTCACGGCGCCGCGTACGCCGACCGAGCACCTGTTGGCCGGGATCTGGCGCGAGGTGCTGGGCGTTGCCGCCGTCGGCGTCCACGACAACTTCTTTGAACTGGGCGGCGACTCGATCCTCAGCATTCAGATCATCAGCCGGGCCAACCGCGCCGGGTTGGGGCTCACCGTCAAGCAGCTGTTCGAGCAACAGACGATCGCGGAACTGGCGCGGGTCGCGCCCGACCGGCGGACGGCCCCGGCGGAACAAGGTCTCGTGACCGGGCCCGTGCCCTTGACGCCGATTCAGCGGTGGTTCTTCGACGGTTCGCCGTCCGACCCGCACCACTGCAACCAGGCCGTCTTGCTCATGACCGAGTCGCGCCTGGATCCCGGGCTGGTCGAGCAATCACTGCATCACCTGATGCTGCATCACGATGGCCTGCGAACGCGCATTGACCTCGACGGCGGGCTACCGACCGCCCGCATCGACGGAGGTGGCGTCGCGGTGCCGTTCACCGTGTGCGACCTGTCCGGCGTCGCGGCACCGGAGGCGAGCCTGGTGCTGACTGCCGACGCCGACCGGCAGCAGCGCAGCCTCCATTTGAGCGCCGGTCCGTTGATCCGAAGCGTGCTCTACCGGATGGCCTCGGGCGAGCCCGATCGCCTGCTGCTGGTGATCCATCACCTGGTCGTAGACGGTGTGTCGTGGCGGATCCTGATCGAGGATTTCGCACTCGTCTACGGGCAGTTGCGCTGCGGCGACACCGTGCGGTTGCCGGAGAAGACCACTTCGTTCCGGCGCTGGGCCGAGCGACTGCATGAGTATGCCGCGACCGCGGAGGTGTCTGCCGAAGCCAGCTGGTGGCGCGACGTGATCGACACTCCCATCACGCCGCTGCCGCGCGATTACGGACGCGACCTCTCCGACAACACCTGCGCCTCCGCCGACGAGGTGGTCGTCCAGTTGCCGGCGGCGATGACGCAGGCACTGCTGACCCGTGTTCCCGGCGCCTACCGCACGCAGATTAACGACGTGCTGCTGACCGCGCTGACCCGCAGCATGGCGAACTGGACCGGCGGCGACGACCTCCGAATCATGCTCGAAGGGCACGGCCGCGAGGAACTGTTCGACGATGTCGATGTCTCGCGGACGGTCGGGGTGTTCACGTCGTTCTTCCCGGTGGTGCTGTCGCGCGCGTCCGGCGAGGGCCCCGGCGACACGCTCAAGCGGGTCAAGGAGCGCTTGCGCGCGGTGCCGCTGCGCGGCATGCGCTTCGGGCTGCTCAAGTACCTGCAACCGGCCGACGGGATCGCCGGCTGCGAGTCTGTCGCTGAAGTGGTCTTCAACTACCTGGGCCGTTTCGACAGCCAGGGCCGCAATGACGTCTTTACCGGGCTCGCGCCAGAATCGACGGGCGCCAACCAGAGCGAAGCCGGCCAGCGTCGCTACCCGCTCGAGATCAACAGCGTCCTGAACGATTCGACGTTGGAGTTGAGCTGGAGCTTCAGCACCCATCTGCATCGCCGGGAGACCATCGCCGCGCTCGCTGCCGACTTCATTCGCGAGCTCGAACAACTGATCGACCACTGCGCCGATTCACGGCACGGCGGATACACCGCCTCCGACTTCGCGCTCTGCCGGCTGGCCGACGACACACTCGAGACGCTGTTCGCGCGCTGGGGACGCGGCGTCGAGGACGCCTATCCACTCGCACCAATGCAGCTCGGCATGCTGTTCCACGCCCAGTTCGAGCAGCACACGGGTGTAGATGTCATCCAGTTGTCGTGCCGCCTCGAGGGCGACCTGCGCCCGGATCTGTTTCAAGGCTCGTGGCAACTGGTCCTCGATCGTCACCCGGCGTTGCGCACGGCGTTTATCGCCATCGACGGCGACGATCCCCTGCAAGTCGTGCTCGAGGGGGCCGAGTTGCCCTGGCAGGTGTCCGACTGGCGTGGGGTGTCCGAGTCGCAGCGCGCTGATCGACTCGCCGAGCTGCTGGAGGCCGACCGGCTGCGGGGATTTGCGATTGATCAGCCGCCACTGATGCGGTGCGCGCTGATTCGCATCGAGGCGACGGGCTGGCAGTTCGTCTGGACCCATCACCACCTGTTAACCGACGGCTGGTGCCTGCCAATCCTGCTCACCGAAGCGCTCGCGATCTATCAAGGCCTGCTCTCCGGGCGGGCGATTGCTCCCCATGCCGGACGGCCCTTCCGCGATTACCTGCACTGGTTGTCACAGCAGGACCACGTTGCGGCCGAGTCGTTCTGGCGCGCGAACCTCGCTGGTTTCACGGCGCCGACGCGCCTCGGCATCGACCGCGTCGGTGCGGCCGCCGGCGAGTCGCGCCGTTTCCCCACCGCCGCGCTGACGCTGTCGGCCGAGACGACGCGCGCGCTGCACCAGCTGGCGCAACAACGCCGCGTCACGCTGAGCGTGCTGATCCAGGCGGCGTGGGCGGTGTTGCTCGGCCGCTACGCCGGCGCCGCCGACATCGTGTTTGGCGCGGTCGTGTCCGGCCGGCCGCCCGACATCGCCAATATCGATTCGATGATTGGCCTGTTCATCAACACGCTGCCGGTCCGCGTCACGCTGGCCGACAGCGAGCCGGTCGTGGCGCTTCTCGCCAGGCTCCAGGACGAGCAGGTCGCCCGCGACGCGTTTGCGTATGCGCCGCTGGCCGACATTCAACGCTGGAGCCAGGTGCCGGCGCCCGACCCGCTGTTCGAGAGCGCGGTGGTGTTCGAGAACTACCCGATGGACGAAGCGCTGGGTCAGGCCGGTGGTCCCTTCACCGTGCGCGACTTCGAACTGCGCGAGCAGACCAACTTGCCGATCACGCTGATGGTCGCTCCCGCGGAGTGCCTGCCGCTGCGAATTGCCTACGACGAATCGCGTTTTGATCGGCCGTCGATCGACGGCATGCTGTCGCATCTGGGCCGCCTGCTCGAAAGGCTCGTCGCTGATCCGCGCGTCAGCGTCGCCGACTGGGAGATGATGGCGGCGGCCGAGCGGCATCGACTTGTGCACGAGTGGAACAACACGCAGACGCGGCCCGCCGGTCGCGCTCACACGCTGGCCGCACTGTTCGAAACGCAGGTCCGGACGACGCCCGCCAGCGTCGCCGCGATCTTCGGCGACACCACCCTGACCTACGAACAGTTGAACCACCGTGCCAACCAGCTGGCCCGCCGGTTGCGCGCGGCCGGCGTTGCTGACGGCAGCACGGTGGGACTGTTTATGGAGCGTTCGCTCGACATGTTGATCGGCCTGTTGGCCGTCACCAAGGCCGGGGCTGCATATGTTCCGATGGACCCGATGTTTCCGTCGGAACGACTTCGTCACATGCTGAGCGACGCCCAGGTAGCGCTCGTGCTGACAGAGCGGGCGCTGGTCGAGTCGGTCCCGAAATCCGGTGCGCGCGTGCTCTGCATCGACGATGAGGGCGGCCACGCCGGGTTGGGCGGCGACAACCTGGAACGGCCGGCGCACCCGACCAGTCCCGCCTACGTGATCTACACGTCCGGTTCCACCGGCACACCGAAAGGCGTGGCGGTCTCGGGGGCGGCGCTCGTGAACCTGCTGCTCTCCATGCAGGAACGGCCCGGGCTGTCCGAACACGATGTCATGCTGGCGGTCACGACCATCTCCTTCGACATCGCGGCACTGGAACTGTTCCTGCCGCTGGTGACCGGCGCCACGGTCGTGATCGCGTCGCGGGACATGGCGCGTGACGGCGCGGCCCTGCTCGGCGAGATGCAACGGACCGGTGCGACCATCATGCAGGCGACGCCGGTGACCTGGCGCCTGCTGCTCGAGGCCCAGTGGCCGGGCGCCCCGCTGACCCGGGCCCTCTGTGGCGGCGAAGCGCTGCCGCGTGATTTGGCCGCGCAGTTGTTGGCGACCGGTGTCGAACTGTGGAATGTCTACGGTCCAACCGAGACGACGATCTGGTCGACCGTGCACCAGGTGTCGAACGAGGCGCCGTTCGAAGCCACCGAGCCGATTGGCAAACCGATTGCGAACACGCAGACATATGTCGTCGACCGACGGATGAACCCGGTGCCGATCGGCGTGGGCGGCGAGCTGTTAATCGGGGGAGACGGGGTCGCCAACGGCTATGTCGGCCGCGGCGACCTGACGGCAGAACGGTTCGTGCCGGACCCGTTCGGCGCCACGCCCGGCGGCCGGCTCTACCGCACCGGCGACCTCGTCCGCTTCCGAGCCGACGGCTCCCTGGTGTTTCTGGGACGCCTCGACTCGCAGGTCAAGGTCCGTGGCTTCCGGATCGAGTTAGGCGAAGTCGAGGCCGCGCTCAGCCGCCATCCCGACGTGGCGCAAGCCGTGGTCATCGCGCGGACCGCCAGCCATGGCGAGAACGAACTGATCGGCTACCTTGTCACCGTCGGCGGCGTCGAGATCGATGACCAGGCGTTACGCACGTGGTTGGGCCAGTCGCTGCCGGCGTACATGATTCCGACGCACGTGACGGTCATGTCCGCGTTTCCGCTGACACCCAACGGCAAAGTTGCGCGTCGCCAGTTGCCGCTGCCCGACCCGAGACCGCAGCACCAACACGTGCCCCCGGTTACGGCCACCGAGGAACGGATGGCCCGCATCTGGTCGGAGGTCTTCCAGTTGCCCGAAGTTGGCATCGACGACAGCTTCTTCGAGCTGGGCGGCCATTCGCTGCTGGCCGCGAAGGTCGTGGGCCGCATTCGCGCCGCGCTCAACGTATCCGTGCCGCTGCCATTGCTGTTTCGACAGCCCACCATTCGCCAGGTCTCGGCCTTTGTCGATAATACGGTGTGGGCGGCGAGCCAGGGTGGGCCCGACGCGGCCGCCGGCCACGACGTCGAGGAAGTCGCGCTGTGAGAGTGATCGACCAACTGCTGGCGGAGCTGCGAGCCCTGCGCGTGGAGATTCGCGTCGACGGCGACCAGCTGCGGCTCCGTGCGCCGAAAGGCACCCTGACACCAGGGTTGACGGCCGAAGTGCAGGAACGAAAGGCCGAGATTCTCGATTACCTCCGCCGCGCGGCTGAGAACACGGCGTCGCCGGATCACCAGCCCATCCCGCCGTCGCCCGCGGATGAGCCCCTCCGCCTGTCCTTTTCACAGCAGCGGTTGTGGTTTCTCGATCAGCTCGAAGGCCGCTCGCCGGCGTACAACATGCCGCTGTCCGCGCGACTCGAAGGCCCCCTGGACCAACCAGCCCTCCGGCGTGCCCTTGACGAGATCGTGCGCCGGCACGCGGTCCTCCGCAGCAACTATGTGGCGACGGCCGAGGAACCACAGGTCGTGATTCGCGAGCACGCGCGGTGCCCGTTTGTCTTTCGCGATTCCCCGCCCGGCCCCGGCGCCGCCCGCCAGAGCCACGAACAGCGGCTGATGCGCGAAGAAGCCGAACGGTCCTTCGATCTCGAGAACGACGTCCTGATTCGGGCCAGCCTGCACCGAATCAGCGACACCAGCCACGTGTTGTTCGTGACGATGCACCACATCGTCTCTGACGGCTGGTCGCTCGGGGTCTTCAGCCGCGAGCTGTCAGCGCTGTACGAGGCGTATGTCGCCGGCCGCCCCTCGCCGCTCGCTGAGCTGCCGATTCAATACGCTGACTACGCACACTGGCAGCGCCAATGGCTGTCGGCGGGCGTATTGCAACGGCAGCTCGATTTCTGGCGCCACACGCTGCGTGGGGCGCCCGCGGTGATGAGCCTACCGCTTGATCACCCTCGTCCGGCGGTGCAGACGTACCGCGGCCGCGGCCATGCGTTCGTGATTGACGCCGAGCTCAGCCGACGGCTCCAGGCCTGCTGTCGCGAGGGTGACGCGACGCTGTTCATGGCGCTGCTCGCGGGTTTTGCAGCAGTGCTGTCCCGCTACAGCGGGCAGACCGACCTGTCGGTGGGCACAGCCGTGGCCAACCGGCGGCCCGAAACGGAGTCGCTGATTGGCCTGTTCGTCAACACGCTGGTGCTGCGAGTCGACTTGTCTTGCGAGCCGAGTGTCCGCGAGATGATCGGTCGGGTCAAAAACACCTGCCTGGCGGCCTACGACCACCAGGATGTGCCGTTCGAGCAGGTGGTCGACGCGCTCAAGCCGGCGCGCGACCTGAGTCACGCCCCGCTGTTCCAGGTGTCGTTTGACATGCAGGACGATGCCGCCGACGGCGTGCGGATGCACGGCCTCACCCTGATGCCCATGGACCAGGAGGCCGTGTCGTCGAAGTTCGATTTGAGCCTGTCGATCGGCCAATCGGGCGACACGCTCTCTTGCGTGCTGCTCTACAACGCCGATTTGTTCGACGCGGCGACAGTGGCGCGCCTCGCCACGCACTACGTGGAACTGTTGCGCGACCTGGCTGCCAGGCCCGACGCGCGGGTGTCGCGGTTGCGGCTGATGGACGACGCCGCCCGCCAGCGGGTGCTCGTACACTGGAACCCCGTACCCCGGGAATGGCCAGACGCGCGGACTCTTCCAGAGTTGGTTGACGAGCAAGCGGCCGCCGACCCGCAGAAAATTGCCGTCACAGCCGGCGATCAAAGTCTGACTTACGGCGAACTGGTGACGCGCGCCAATCGGCTGGCGCGCTACCTCCGCGGCTGCGGCGTCACGCCGGAATCGCGGGTGGCGCTGGTGCTCGACCGCTCCGTCGATCTGCTGGTCGGACTGCTCGGCATCATGAAGGCTGGCGGCGCCTACGTGCCGATCGACCCGTCGTATCCCAGGAGTCGCATCGCCAGCATGCTCGACGCCGCGGGACCGGTGGCGATCGTCACGCAGCAATCGCTGGCAGCCGACCTGCCGGCGGGCCGCGCACTGGTCGTTGCGATCGATGCCGCCGCGGCCGAGATCGATCGCCTGGCCGGCGAGCCGTTGGCCGACCAACCCGTGGCCGATGGCCTGGCCTATGTCATCTACACCTCGGGATCGACCGGGCAGCCGAAGGGCGTGCAGATCTCGCATCGAGCCCTCGTCAATTTCCTATGGTCGATGCGTGACGAGCCGGGACTGAGCGCGGCCGATACGGTGCTGGCGCTGACCACCATCTCGTTCGACATTGCGGCGCTCGAGCTGTACCTGCCGTTGATCGTCGGCGCCCGCGTCGTGATTGCTGACCGCGCCACGGCGGGTGATCCGCAGGCACTGGGCCGGGCAATTGAGGACCATGGCGCGACCTTCGTGCAGGCCACCCCGGCGACCTGGCGCATGTTGATGGACGCCGGCTGGCAACCGAAGACGCCGATTCGCATCGCCTGTGGCGGCGAGGCGCTGCCGGCCGAGCTCGCGCGTCGACTGCGCGGACAGGGTCACGAACTGTGGAACCTGTACGGTCCAACCGAGACGACCGTCTGGTCCGCCGTCCGGCGCGTTGGTGGCGCGCCGCCGACTGACGTCGAGGAGTTGCCGGGTGGCTTCGATCCGATCGGCCGGCCCATCGCCAACACGCAGCTTTATGTCCTGGATGAGCAGTTCTCGCCGCAGCCGATTGGTGTGCCCGGCGAGCTCTACATTGGTGGCGAGGGACTGGCGCGAGGCTACCTGAATCAGCCGGACCTGACGGCCGATCGCTACCGCCCCGATCCGTGGTCACGACAACGCGGCGCGCGGCTCTACCGCACGGGTGACCTTGTCAGGAGACTTTCCTCCGGCGACATCGAGTTCATTGGCCGGGTCGACAACCAGGTCAAGATCCGCGGGTTCCGCATCGAGCTGGGCGAGATTGAGGCGGCGTTGTCCCGGCACGAGGCCGTCGGGCAGGCGGTCGTCGTCGCGCGCCCCGACCATCTTGGCGACAAACAACTGGTGGCCTACATCGCGACGGCAGGTCCGGCGCGACCCGGGGCCGAGGAGTTGCGGGCGTTTCTCAAGGTCAGGCTGCCGGAGTTCATGATTCCCGCAACCGTGGTCTTTCTCGAGGCGCTGCCGCACACCGCCAACGGCAAGGTTGATCGTCAGGCGCTGCCCGCCGTCGAAGAGCGCCGACGTGAACTGCACGCGGTCTACCAGGCGCCGCGGACCAGTACCGAACAGGCGATTGCGGCGATCTGGAAGACCGCTCTCCACGTCGATCGCGTGGGCATCGACGACAACTTTTTCGACCTCGGTGGCCATTCGTTGTTGATGACCCGTGTGCACGCGCGGCTGCAAACGGCGGTCGCCGCGCGCCTGTCACTCGTCGAGCTGTTTCAGTATCCAACGGTGCGGACGTTGGCGGCCCGGATCGCCCCGGCCCCGGCCACGGTCGTGCCGCGCCCCACCAGGGCCGGGTCACCCGAGGGCACCGACATCGCCATCATCGGCCTGGCCGGCCGGTTCCCCGGGGCCGACGACCTGGCCGCATTCTGGCGAAACCTTCGCGACGGCCGTGAATCGATCACGTTCTTCACGGACGAGGAACTCCTCGCCGCCGGCGTCGAACCTGAACTGATTGCCGATCCGAACTACGTGCGCGCCAACGGCATCCTGTCTGACGTGACGCACTTCGACGCGTCCTTCTTCGGGATTTCTCCCGCCGAAGCCGAAGTGATGGATCCGCAGCACCGCATTTTTCTCGAGACCACCTGGCACGCGTTGGAGCATGCCGGCTACGGCGCCGGCGTCGGCGACGACAACGTGGGCGTCTTCGCGGCTTGCAGTCACGATCGTTACCTGATCTTCAACCTGCTGCCGCACCTCTACACGCAAAGTCCGCTGTCGATTTATCAGGTGCTGATCGGCAACGACCGTGACTACCTGGCGACGCGCGCCTCGTACCTGCTCAACCTGCGGGGTCCCAGCGTCAACGTCCAAAGCGCCTGTTCATCGTCACTGGTGGCCGTACACATGGCGTGCCGGAGCATTATCGCAGGCGAATCCGATATGGCGGTGGCCGGTGGCGTGGCGGTCAAGATTCCCCAGCGTTCCGGCTATCTCTATTCGGAAGGAATGATCGTCTCGCCCGACGGCCACTGCCGCCCTTTCGACGCGCGCGCCAATGGCACGACCTGGGGCAGCGGCGTCGGGATCGTGCTGTTGAAGCGCGCCGACCGGGCGGTCGCCGACGGCGACACCATCTACGCGCTCATCAAGGGGTCGGCGATCAACAACGACGGCTCGTTGAAGGTCGGCTTCACCGCGCCGGGTGTGGACGGGCAAGCGCGCGTGATCGCAGCGGCCCATGCCGCGGCCGGGGTCGATCCCGCGAGCATCACCGCGGTCGAGGCTCATGGCACCGGCACGCCGATGGGCGATCCGGCTGAAGTGGCCGCCTTGAACCGCGCGTTCGGCCCCCGCCGGGACGGCGCGCCGCACTGCGCGCTCGGTTCGGTCAAGGCCAACATCGGGCACCTCGATACCGCCGCCGGCATCGCCGGGCTGATCAAGACCACTTTGGCATTGCAGCATCGGCAGCTGCCGCCAAGCATCCATTTCGAGACGCCCAATCGCGACATCGCCTTCGCCGACAGCGCGTTCTTCGTCAACGACCGGCTGCGTGACTGGGAATCGGCCGACGGACCGCGGCGCGCCGGCGTCAGCTCGTTCGGGCTCGGCGGCACCAATGCGCATGTCATTCTCGAAGAGGCGCCCTCCGCGCCGGCCGCTTTGCCGTCGCGTGGCGCGCAGGCAATCGTCTTTTCGGCGCGCAGCGAAGTCGCACTCGGCGAGATGCAGGCCAACCTGGCCGCCTTCTTCGCGGCCCATCCGGAGACCGCGATTGCCGATGCGGCCTACACCCAGGCCGTGGGCCGGGCCCCGCTGCCTTATCGGGGCGCGTTCGCCTGCCGGAGCGGCGCCGATGCGGCGGCGGCCGTGGTCGATCCGCGCCGGGTTCATCGGGGCGTCGCCGCGGCCACCGAAGTCGTGTTTATGTTCCCCGGGCAGGGCACTCAGTACGCGGGCATGGGTAGTGAGCTGTATCGCGACGAGCCCGTGTATCGCGCCGCGATCGACCGCTGTGCGGAGTTGCTGACGCCGGACCTGGCGATCGACCTGCGCGAGGCCCTCTATCCCACGGCGGCGCAGAGCGGCGCGGCATCACTGCGGCTGGGCGAAACCTGGCTGACGCAGCCAGCGCTGTTCGCGACCGAGTACGCCCTGGCCCGATTGTGGATGTCGTGGGGCATCCAGCCGGTGGCGATGATCGGCCACAGCATCGGCGAGTATGTCGCCGCCTGCCTGGGTGGCGTGTTCGATCTGCCGGCCGCGTTGAAGCTGGTCGCCGCTCGCGGGCGCCTGATGTGGCAGCAACCCGAGGGTGCGATGCTGTCGGTGGCCGCCGCGCCGGCCCTGCTGGAGGGACGGCTGCCCGCGGGCGTGTCGATCGCAGCGATCAATGCGCCGCAATCGTGCGTCGTGTCCGGGCCGACGCCGGTCATCGACGCATATGCCGGCCAGCTCGCTGCGACGGGGTTGGCATGCCGCCGGCTGCGCACGTCGCACGCGTTCCATTCAGCGATGATGGACCCGGTCGCGACGTCATTTGCAGAAGTCCTGCGGCAGTTCACCTTCGCTCGACCGGCCATCCCATTCATCTCCAACGTGACTGGCGACTGGGCAGGAGACGAGGTCACCGGCCCGGCCTACTGGGTGAAGCACCTGCGGCAGGCGGTTCGCTTTGCCGACGGCATCAGTCACCTGGCCGGCGAGGGTCGCGTGTTGCTCGAAGTCGGGCCGGGCGCGGCCTTGACCAGGCTGGCTCGGCAGCAGGCGACGGGTGGGCGAGCACCCACGACCGTTACCTCCATGTCGGTTGCGCGTGAGGCGGCCGACCTCCAGGTAATGGGCGATGCCGATCAAGTCGCCGACGCCCTTGCTCAGCTGTGGGTGGCGGGCTGCGAGGTGGACTGGACCGCGTATTTTGCGCATGAGCGTCGGCGTCGGGTGGCCATGCCGCTCTACCCGTTCGCGCGCGAGCGGCACTGGGTGAATCCTCCCGACGCCGGCCCAGATCGCGTCGCCGACACCGCGGGCAGCCGCACCAAAAAGCTGCCGCTGGACCAATGGTTCTACCTGCCGACCTGGGTCCCGTCGCTGTCGCCCCCCACTGCCGGTCGGGGCGCGCTCGACCGTTCAGCCGAGCCATGGCTGATCTTCACCAACGGCGGCGAGCTCGGTCGTGGCCTGATTGCCCTCGTGGAACGCCAGGGTCAGCAGGTGCTGTCGCTGCCCGCCGAGGGCGTCACCGACTATGACGAGGTCGTCGCAACGATCGCGCGGCACGGAATCAAGAGGATTGTGCACCTGTGGAACGCCGAGCCCGCCGGCGATTCGGTGACGATGCGGCGGTGGGGGTACGACAGCTTGATCGGCCTGTCGCAGGCGCTGTCGCGACGCCCGGTCGAGGCGCCGCTCCAGATCATCGTCGTGTCTGACCGGTTGCATGATGTCTTCGGCCTTGGCGACGTCAGTCCCGACACGGCGCTGCTGATGGGGCCGGCGCTGGTCATTCCACAAGAGCATCCCGGCCTGACGCTGCGAACCATCGACCTGCGCACCCCGTCGCCAGCCGTCTTGCTGGCCGAGATCGCGAGCGGCACTAGCGACCCCCAGGTCGCGTATCGCGGTCGCACAAGGTTCGTCCCGGGTTTCAATCGCATCGACGTCACCGTGGATGCCGGCGCGCCAACCGCTTTGCGTGATCACGGCGTTTACCTGATTACCGGAGGCTTGGGGAACGTCGGGTTGCAACTCGCCGAGCAGCTGTTCGCCAGTGCCCACGCCCGGATCGCCTTGCTGGCCCGATCGCCGTTTCCTGACCCGGCTCAGTGGCCATCGTGGCTGGAGCAGCACAACCACGACGACGCCACGAGCGTCAGGATTCGCCGCCTCCAGGCCCTGCAACAGCGTGGCGCCGAGGTCCTGGTCGTGTCGGGCAACGTGTCAATCGAGTCGGAGATGCGCGCGGCCGTCGACAGCATCCGGCATCGCTTTGGCGCTCTGCATGGGGTGTTTCACGCCGCTGGTGCGCTCGCGGCCCCGTCGTTTACGTGCGCAGTCTCGGCATTGGACGAAGCGGCCTCGGCGACACAGTTCCTGGCCAAGGTCGATGGCCTGGGCGTGCTCGAACGCGTCGTGCAGGATCAGCCGCTCGACTTCTGCCTGCTGGTCTCTTCGCTCGCGGCCGAACTGGGCGGACTTGGTTTTGCGGCGTACAGCGCAGCCAATCGCTACATGGACGCCTTTGCCGCAACTCGTAACGGCCAGAATGGCACCGCCTGGATCTCGACCAATTGGGATGCGTGGTCGTTTGCCGATCGCGCCGGCGCCGCCGAGCTGTCGATGACCCCGCTGCAGGGTGCCGAGGCGTTTCGTCGCGTGCTGTCGCGGATGCCGCCGGGCCGCGTGCTGATTTCGACCAGTGACCTGTCGGCGCGATTCGATCAATGGGTCCGGCGCACCGGGTGGGACACGCCGCTCGAGGTCGCCCCGAAGGTTCGCCCCCGCCGGCCAGGGGCAGGCCACATCGTCGCTCCCACCAGCGCGTCCGAGCGCCTGCTCGTCGACCTCTGGACCGAGCTTTTTGGCTTTGCATCGATGAGCGTGGACGACGATTTCTTCGACCTGGGCGGCGATTCGCTCACCGGCGTTCGCCTGATGTCGATGATTAAGTCGGCGGTCGGCAAGACGCTCTCGTTGAATGTGCTGCTCAAGGACACCACGATCCGAAGCTTGGCGGCCGCCCTCGACGCCGCCGACGCCGGTCTGGCGGCATGGTCTCCGCTGGTGCCGATCGTGACGGCCGGCTCGCACGCGCCATTCTTCTGCGTCCCAGGCACCGGCGGCAGCGTCGTCTATTTGCGCGAGCTGGCGCGGGCACTGGGCGAGCACGGCCGTCCGTTCTATGGCTTCCAGGCTGCTGGCCTTGATGGGCGGACACCGCCGCTTGGCAGCGTCGAGGAATTGGCCGAAGCAAACATCGCCGCGTTGCTGGCGTTCCAGGCGACCGGGCCTTACTTCATCGGCGGTCACTCGTTCGGCAGCTGGGTAGCATTGGCGATGGCCCATCAGCTGAAGCGGCAGGGACACGACGTGGTGGTGGTGATCCTGGACGCCGCGGCGCCCGGCGATCGCGATCTGTCTGCCATGGCCGTACGCAGCGACACGCAGTGGCTGGTCGCCATCGCCACCATGCTGCGGCAGCTTTCTGGCACGACCGCGGATCTGAATCTCGACTTGCTCGAAGGCCTCGACTGGTCGGACAAGCTCGATCGCTTCGCGCAAGCCCTGATCGACGCCGGCGTCATTCCGCCGGATGCCGATCGCCGGGAGATCCGGGGCTTGGTCGGCGTCTACAAGGCGCAGGCGCAAATGCGCTACCGCCCCGAGTTGCCGCCCGTTCCTGTTGATCTGACCCTGGTGCGCGCCACCGAGACGCTGGCCGACTTCGTCGACGGCATCCCAGTGGCCATGAAGCACGACGACACGTGGGGCTGGCGCGATTTTGGCCGCGACGGCGTTGCCGTGGAAGTCGTCCCGGGCGACCACTTGACGATGCTGACGAAACCGCATTGCCACGTCGTCGCTCGATGCATCAACACCATTCTTTCTCGCTACGAGCAGTTGGCCGCGACGGCCGCGACCGGCAAGCATTCGTAAAACGCATTACCAGGAGACTTATGAACCGCAGCCAGGCAGACCTTCAGTCCCGCAAGATCGTGTGGGCGGCCATCACCCGCATCATGGACACCGGTGGTTTTCTCAAGTCGTTCGCCGGCAGCGGACCGGAGTTGGCTCGCTTCCGCCATTTCCTGGCGATGTTGCAAGGACACGAGCCCGATCCACGCGATGCCAACCCGCCCGGCCCGAACGACATCGATCCATGGGTCTTGCCGCCGTTTCCAGGCCTGCGCAATGTGCCGTGGCCCGATCCCGCTGACTACCCATGGGTCGCCGCGATGGAAAACGGATTTGAATCACTGCGCGCCGAAGCGCTCCGCCTTCGCGAATCGTTCATGTCCATGAGCTATGCCAGTTCGAACGACAAGCAGGAATCGAAATGGCGGCAGGGCTTCGTATCAGCGTTCGGCACCCAGATCCCGCGCCAGGCGTTCGCGGCCGGCACCGTCCCCGAGGCGGCCATCGCCCTGCTGGAGAGCCTTAACGCGGACGACTACGCCGGGTTCAGCCACTACCCGTTCGCCGACGCTTTCTATTCGTGGCTCGACCCGAAGTTCGTCGTCAGGGGCCACCATAGTGCAGACAACTTCCGTGTCCGCTGCCAGCTCGCGCTCGACATTCCCGACGACTGCTATCTCAAGGTCGCCGGCGAGGCGCGCACCTGGCAGGAGGGCAAGGCCCTGCTCCTCGACGATTCGTTCTGGCACGAGGCGGTGAACAACAGCGACCGTCACCGACTCGTCTTCCTGACCGATTTCTGGCACCCCGACCTGACGGTTCCCGAACGTCGCGCGCTGAAAGCGGCGTTTGGCCGCAAGGAGATTCGACTGCTGTTTATGACGATGCGCGAAGTGCCGCAAGCGATCGTCGATCAGTTCATGCCGGTGTTCGCGGCGGTGGACCGGGAGGACCCGGAGATCGCGGCACGGTGGACCGCAGAGCCCGACATCAGCCATATCCCCGAGCTACTGGCGCGGATCCGGCAACTGCATCACGACGAGGCGCAGCTGCTGAAACCGCCTCAATAGCCGACCATCGAGGCGAGCAACGCCGAGTGGTGTGGCCGTTGCGGGCTGGGGAAGACATAGACTGCCCGGAACAGCGAGAGCGCGAGGTGCCAGGTCAAGTCGCGGACGTCGCGTTGCATGGCCTGGCAGAAGATCGGCCGCAGCGCCTCGGATTGGTACAGCCAGGTGACGCGAAGCAGCGAGCCAAGCGCGTCATCGGTCAGGCACGCGAATTCCCAATCGACGATTCCCGTGATTCGGCCCTCGTCGGCCAGGCAGTTGCCCGGGTTCGGATCGCCGTGCGACATCACGAGCGGACGCGATGGCGGGCGATGCTCGCGGAGCCAGGACAACGAGTAATCGTGCAGCGGCTCGGCTCGGAAGCTGTGCGATTTCTCTGCGCACCACGCCAGGTCCTGATCGAGGGTTCGGTGAACGAGGTTTGCTGACAGCCAGGAACCCGGTGCGACGGCTATCGTCGACACGGTCGCGACGGCGCGGGCATACGCCGGCAGGATCTTCTCGTGCGAGGGCGTGTATTCGTGCGCCAGGGGCGTGCCGGGCAGGTATTCCATGACGAAACTGGGCACCCCCAACGCGTCGCTGAACCCAAACGCCGCCGGCGCGGGCAGCCCGAGATTGAGCGCCGGCAGTTCCTGAAGCACCCGGAATTCGCGCTCGAGATCGTAGAGTCCCCAGTCCCGCCGCCACTCCGGGATGCTGTCAGGCTCGCACCGCAGCACCCACCTGTGGTCGTGACCGTCGACGCGGACCGAGCACAGGTAGTTGCGATTCTCGGATCCGCCGACCAGCCGCCGTGGCGGTTCGTTCAGCTTCTCGATCCTGCCACCGATCGCGCGAGACAGGTACTCGAGCAGGCGCGGCGCGTTCTCGGCAGCCACCGGGTTGAGGAAGGTCGCGGCCACGGTCAGCCGGCGGCCAGGTGTTGGCCGATTACCCGCAGTAATTCAACTCGCGCGGTTTGAATAAAGAAGTGCGAGCCCTCGAACATCGTCACGGTGAGTGGGGGGCGCGTGTGTTCCTGCCAGGCCGACAAATCGCTCTCGGAAACAAGATCGTGCCGCCCTCCGAACACCGAGATCGGGCAGTCGAGTGGAGCGTCGGCGAGGTAACGATACGACTCGACCATCTCGATGTCGGCCCGCAACAGCGCCACGAACACTTCACGAATTTCCGGATTATTGAGGGCCTCGGTCGGCACACCGCCATAGCGGCGGTCCAATTCGTCGAAGAACTGGCCGGCCGGGAGTCCGTGGAGCGGTGGATCGGTGTTGACGATCTGCGGCGCCTGGCGGCCCGAGACGAGCAGGCGCTGCGGCGGTGGGGCACCGAGCCGGCGCAACTCCCGGAGCAGCTCGAACGCAATCAGCCCGCCCATGCTGTGTCCCAGGATCGCGAACGGCTTCTGCAAATGCGGGAGCATCACCGGTGCGAGCGTTCGCACCAGTTGCGGAATGCGCGTGAATCGCGGCTCATGAAACCGTGCTTCCCGGCCGGGCAGCTGGATCGGGCAGACTTCGATATCGGCGGGTAACTCCCCGGGCCACGAGCGAAACATCGCCGCGCCACCGCCGGCGAAGGGCAGACAGTAGAGGCGAAGACGGGCATTGGGACGAGGATTGAGGACGGAGATCCAGTCGCGCGAGGACTTGCCCATGGCAGCGGGGGGCGGGCCATCCCCCGGCATCCCGCCGCCGATCACGACTTGTCGTTCCGGCCGTCCATGGATTGGCGGAGGCTCAACGGCCGCATGTCGGTCCAGGTGTCCTTGATGTACTCGAGGCACACGTCTTTGGACCCCGTCGGTCCCACCGCGGTCCAGCCGAGCGGCAGGTCCTTCCAGTCGGGCCAGATCGAGTACTGCTCCTCGTGATTGATGACCACGCGGTAGACGGTGGTGTCGTCGTCGGTGTCGCTCATGATGCCTGGGTCGATCTCACTATTGTGGCGTGTTCAGGATCAGCGGCAAGCCATCCTTGCCACCGACGATCACGACCTTGGCGTTGGCCGACTGGGCCAGGGCGAGGGTCGCTTCGATGCCTTTCCATTGCAGGTAGGCGGGTGTAATACCGCTGGAGATGGCGTTCTGGAAGTCGGAGATGCCAATCGCTTCGATCTTCTTGCGTTCCGCCTCTCGCTTCTCCTTCTCGATTCGGTAGTCATACTCCAGCGCTTCCTGTTCCTGCTGAAGCTTCTGCTGAATGGCCGCCTGTACCGATACCGGCAGCGTGATCCGCCGGATGATCACGTCGTCGATCTGGAGGAAGTGTGCGCGAGCCTCGACCGTGGCGCGGGCGACGAGCTGCCGGGCGATGTCTTCGGAACGGAGTGTGTAGAGTTGCTCCGGGCGATATCGCCCGATCACTTCACGCACCACCGACACCACCTCGGGCACGATGATCCGCTCAGCGTAGTCAGGGCCGATGTTCTGGTGCAGCTGCGGCAGGCTCCGGGCCTCCGGGCGGTAGCGCATGGTGACGTCGACGCTAATCTCCAGGCCATCGGTCGCCAGCACCGCCACCGTGTAGTCGATTTTCGCGACCCGCAGGTCGTAGATGTAGAGCTTGTTCCAGGGCGGAATGAAATGGGTGCCTTCCCGATAGATCACGTTGATCTGCGTCCCCGAAAAGCGCTTCCAGTACACGCCGGCCTGACCGGGGTGAATCGTATAGACGATCGCGCTCCAGAAGAACACGAGCGTGAAGAGCGCCAGCAAGCCGGTGATGGATAACCCGAAGGCGTGCCGCGTCAGCCAGGCCTGCACCCTGACGCGCAGACGCCGGGCCCGCGTTCGATACGACCGATCAGCGGTGTCGCTCATGGTCTGCTCCTTCACTGTCCTGCTCCGGTTTCGCCGGCCGGCGTCGGTGCCGACCGCCTGGTCCGCTCGTCAAACGCCACGCGCATCCCGAGGCCGGCCCCGGCCGGCGGACTCCACGGGCACTTGATGCTGACCTGCGCGGCATCAACCGGCATATGGCCCGCGACGATGAACTCGCTTTCGGTCGCCGTGCATTGCATGCCGACAAAGGTTCCGGTGATCTCGACAAACTGCTTGAGGCGAATCGTCATCGCCGTCTTGTGAGCTTGCATGTTCGGTGCGAGCGCCCGCGCGACCTCGTCCGGCGAGGTCGCGTCGACCGCCTCGACAAGGTAGACGTCGGAGTCGAGATTACCGGACCAATCGAACGGAACCGGGATGGTCGAGCCCGGGTCCATGGTGATCTGACCGGTCTGGGCGCCGTGCAGGGTGGACCTCAAGGTCACGCGCTTGGTGCTGAAGTTGCGAAGCACCATGCAACCGCATTGCCCGAGTGGTGCCGAGGCCTCGATGACGTTGCTGAAATTCACGCCGCGCCGCGCCGTGTCGCGCTCCGCTTCTTCCTCGGCCGCCAGCATACGATTCATCGCCAGCGTGCCGAACGCGCAGTCCTTGTCGTTACACGCCGTCGCGGCCACCGGCGCGAACTCGGCGAGCGTCGCCTGCGCGTCGAGCCGGCGGTCACGCTGCGGGCGCCCCGCCGCATCGGCCTCGTACGGCACCAACTCGTAGCGGTCGGAATTGAGTGGTCCCCCCCAATCGAACAGCACGCGGTGGACGGCCTGGTCCTCGATCAGCATGAAGCCGCGGGCAACGCCGTAAAACGTCGATTCGAGGTAGACCTTCTTCCCGGTTTTGTTCTCCAGCGAGATGCACCCGCACGACGGCGGGAGCGAAGCGACCCACATCGTGTGGTCGGGCGTGAAGCCGCGGCCGGACGGGATTCGCTCGACATGCTGGCGGCAGGCCATCACCGTCAGCGAGAGACACAGGCACACCGCCAGCCGGCCGCGCGCCTGTCGCATCATCGATCGTCCCATGGTCATGCGTTCTCCAAACCCTCGCCAGCGACAAACTGCCCCATCTCCATTTTCAGCACACGGTCGCCCGCGTAGAAGTAGCGGTCATCATGGGTCGCGGCAATCACAGTCTTGCCCTGGGCCTTCAAGTCCGGCAGCAGGGTGTCGTAGAAAAACTTGCGGAACGCCGGGTCCTGATCCGCCGCCCATTCGTCAAACACGTAGATCGGCTTGTCTTCGAGCAGGCTGACGATCAGCGCCAGGCGTTTCTTCTGCCCGGTCGACAACTCCTGGTTGACGAACCGGCCGTCGCGCCACGCGGTCTTGCCTTCGAGCTGCATCAGCCGCAACAGCTCGTCCACGCGGCGATCGTCGACCTGATTCAAGCCGTAGAGCCGTGTGAATAGATGATAGTCGGTGAAGACGGCGGAAAACAGTTCGCGATACCGGCGATCGCCGATGGTCTTGACGTCCACCCCATCGATGAGGATCGTGCCGGTGTCGGGATAGTACAAGCCGGTCAGCAGCTTGAAGAAGGTGGACTTGCCGCTGCCGTTGCCGCCGACGGTCAGGATGGTCTCGCCCCTGGTGATGGTGCAACTCACCGGCCCGAGTGTGAACAGCGGCCGGCCCGCCTTGTCGCGGTGGCTGAACGTCACGCCGCGTACCTCGATGGTGTGGAAGTCGGGCGGCGTGACGACTTCGCCGTTGTCCGGATCCCTCGCCAGTTGCTGGGCGCGGTCGAGCGCCGCTTCGAGGTTCGCCATGTTCTGGACCGCGTGGGTGGCAGTGCGAAACACCGGCACCGAGGCGACCACGGTGGTCAGCGGCCCGATGATGAACAGGACCGCGGCGGTGATGCTGGTGACCTGGTCCGGCTCCACCAAGTTGGCCGAGAGTTCGGGCAGGATGAACACCATCGCCGCCAGCAGCAGCAGGAACATCACCTGCGTGAACAGGTAATAGTGCGCGTAGCGAATGCCGCTGCGGGTCTTCAGTTCGGCGGCGTCGACGGCGATCCCACGCAGGTGCTCGTACAGGTCGCGGTTGCGGGCGCTGTTGAGCTTGACCTCCTTAAACCCGTCGAGCAGGTGCGTCACCACGTCGAACAGCTCGTTCTCCTTGGCGCTCGACTCGGCGAGCTCGTAGGCCAGCTGCTTCTTGTTCTTGAAATGAAGGGCGATCCCGATCGCGACGATCGCCAACGTGAGTGCGAACGCGGTCGGCTCGAGATACCAGATATAGCCGAGGCTGAACACCACCAGCAGCGCGCCCTGCGACGCGATTATCATCGGCGCCGTCGCCCGCGAAATCGTCAGCGTGTCGTTGTTCAGGCTGGCGTACAGCTGGGCGCGTCCCAGGGTTTCCATGGCATGGAGATCGGCGCGGCGGATCCTGTCCGACAGCGAAATCCTGATCTTCGCGATGATCTTCTCGACCTCGATCGTCGACACCTGCAGGATGTATCGCTGCGTCAGCACGTAGATAGTGATCGCGATCAGGAACAGGAAGAACTTCTGCGTATTCAGCCCGTCGGCCGCCACCTCGTGCGCAGCCGAATTGATCACGGCGATCAACGTCGCGTTGGCGAGGCCCGAGAGGCTCGCCACCGCCATCACGCGGTGAAGCGGTACTTCGGAGCGCGCCTGGAGGAAACTCCATAGCGAAAATTCGGTGGATGGCGCCATCTTGAAGACATTGAGTGTAGCACTGCACGGTGGCTGCGACGCGCCCTTGGGCACCGCCGTACGCGACGCTTGCGTGTTGATACACGGTCTAAGGCCGGGCGGCGGTATCCTGACCGTGTGAATCCCGGCCTGGACGCCATTGCCGGCCTCGTCGTCGCCATCCTCGGCGGTGCTGCCGTAGGTGTCGAGCGCCAGCAATCGGGACATGCGACCGGTCCCGATGCGCGGCTGGGCGGCGTGCGCACGTTCACCCTGCTCGGTGCGCTCGCCGGCATTGCCGGCCTGCTCACCGCCGGCGGGTATCCGCTGGCCGCCGGGCTGCTGGTGGCCGGCGCGCTCAGCCTGGTCGTGGCCGGCTATGTGCGCGCCAGCCAGCACGACATCGATGCGACCACGGAGGTGGCCGCGCTCGTAGTACTCGGCGCCGGCGTGCTCGGCGGGCTCGGCGAGTTGCGCTTTTCAGCGGCGCTCACGACCCTCACCGTGCTGCTGCTCGCGGAGAAGCAAGGTCTGCACAAGTTCGTCGACCGCCTCGACGACACCATGCTGCTCGCGGCTGCCCGCGTCGCCGTCATGTCGGTCGTGATCCTGCCCCTGTTGCCCGCGGGGCCGTTCGGTCCGGCGCCCGGCATCCGTCCGCGCGAGCTGTGGCTCCTCGTGCTGCTGTTCTCCGGTCTCAGTTTCGCCGGGTTCATTGCCCAGCGTCTCGCGGGCGCCGCGGGCTATCCGATCACGGGCTTGCTTGGCGGGTTGGTGTCATCGACCAGCGTGACGCTGACGTTCGCGCGCCTGAGCCGCGCCCATCGCGCCCAGGCGGCGCCGCTGGCGACTGGCGCGGTTGCCGCCAGCACCATCCTGTTCCTGCGCGTGGTGGTCGCAGTGGCGGTCCTCAATGCGGCGTTGGTGCAAACGCTGGCGTGGTACCTGTGGGCGCCGTTTGTCGCCGGCCTCGTCGCGCTGGGACTGGCCTGGCGGCAGATGGATGGTCCGAAGGCGGCGCCATCGGACTTGCGTAACCCGCTCCAGTTCCGCGCGGCGCTGGAAATGGCGGCGCTCTTCCAGGTGGTGTTGTACGGCGTGCACTATGCGCGCTCGTGGATGGGGGAGAGCGGCCTGCTGGCCGGCGGCTTCCTGCTGGGCCTGACCGACGTCGATGCGCTGACGCTCGCCATGACCCGGAGCGTCACGACCGGCACCGCGGCGGACCTCGCCTGCCGCGCGATCCTCATGGGCGTGATCGCCAACTGCCTGATGAAAGCCGGTATCGCGATGGTGATCGGCGAGCGCCGGTTTGCGTGGCAGACGGCGGGGTCGCTGCTGGCGATGGCGGCCGCCGGCGCCGCGATGCTGGCCCTCTAGAGGGCACCGCCCGGGCCTCCAGGCACTGCGGAATATTCCCCGTCTTCGGGTCCGCGGCCGAGGGAGTCATCGCCGCAGACCCCTTTTTGGGCCGATCCCACCGCGTGCTCGCTTGGCACATCTGATGCTTGAGCCGTCAGGTGCTGACTCTCAGCAAAAAGGAGGAGCCTGATGTTCCGATTTGTCTTCATCGCACTCGTCGCTCTCGCGCTCTCGGCCGGCTCGGCGTTCGCCCAGGCGAAAATCGAGCAGGCGCCCATCAAGAACGTCAACGCGTCAGACGCCAAGGGCATGTTCGACAGCTACTGTGCGGTGTGCCACGGCAAAGAGGGCAAGGGCAATGGCCCGGCCGCGTCGGCCTTGGCCAAGGTTCCTGCCGACTTGACCCGGATCAACGCGCGCAACGGCGGCAAGTTCCCTGACGTCAGGGTCCGCCGTTACATCGAGGGTCTGGACGAAGTGGCCGCCCACGGTTCGCGCGACATGCCGATGTGGGGCGGCCTGTTCAACTCGTTGAATCGCGACACCGCCCAGCTGCGCGTGGCGGCGCTGGCGGACTACATCAAGGGGATGCAGGTACCCTAGTCGGCGGATCGAGCACTATCGCGAGGCGGGGGTCGCCCTCGCCTCGCGGCCGTGTTAGGTTTCCCGTGATGACTCGTCGTGAACTGCTTGCCGCCGCGTGTGGCTGGTCGTCGCTGGCCGCAGTTGGGCGTGCCCAGCACATGGGGATGACGCACCCCAAGCCCCCCACGCAGCCGCAGTCGTTCACCGAACCAGCGGACATCACCCTCCGCATCGGCGAGGTGTCGCTCGAGCTCAAACCCGGGCGCACGGTGAAGACCCTGGCCTACAACGGCCAGGTGCCAGGCCCGCTCTTGCGCGCGCGCCGGGGACGGCCGGTGATCGTCGACGTCTGGAACGACACCCGCGAAATGGACATCGTCCATTGGCACGGCCTGCACATTCCCTCGGAGGTCGATGGCGTGTATGAACAGGGCACGCCGGGCGTCCCGCCAAAAGGCCGCCAGCGATACCGCTTTACGCCAGACCCTGCCGGCACCCGCTGGTACCACAGCCACCACATGGCCGGCCGTGACTTCAAGAAGGGCACCTACACCGGCCAGTTCGGCATGCTCGTGGTCGAAACCGGCGACGAGCCGGGCGCCTACGATCAGGAAGTCCCGATCCTGCTTCACGAATGGGAGCCGCGGGTGACCAACGCCAGCCCGGCCGACGTCACGTACCGCTACCACTCGATCAACGGCAAAATGCTCGGCGGCGGCGAACCGATCCGCGTCCGCGAGGGTCAACGGGTACTGTTCCGCATGGTCAATGCGAGCGCCACGCTGCATCACAGCCTGGCGCTGCCCGGGCACCTGTTTCGCGTAATCGCCCTCGATGGGAATGCCGTGCCGACGCCGGCGATCGCGCCGATGGTGGAGCTTGGCCCGGGCGAACGCGTCGATGCGATCGTCGAGATGAACCGGCCCGGCGTGTGGATCCTCGGCGAAACGAGATCCGCCCAGCGCGAGGCCGGGATGGGCATTGCCATCGAGTACGCCGGCCAGCCGGGTCCGCCGCGATGGGCGCCGACGGCGACCGACGGCTGGAGCTACCTGCGGTTCGGCGCGGCCGCCGAAGTGGCCGAACCAGACGGCCGGTTGACGCTGGTGTTCAAGCCCAAGGGCGACGGGCACAGCTGGACCATCAACGGCCAGTCACACCCCCGCATCGACCCGATCGTCGTCCGCGCCAACCGGCGGTATCGCTGGCTGCTCGACAACCAGAGCGCCGACGCGCACCCGATCCACCTGCATCGGCACACGTTCGAGCTGGTCAAGTACGCGGGTCAACGCGTCTCGGGCATCTGGAAGGACGTGGTGGTCGTGCCCGCCTGGCAACAAGTGGAGATTGACGTCCCGACCACCCAGCCCGGACTGTCCTTGTTTCACTGCCACCACCAGTTCCACATGGACATGGGCTTCATGACCATGATGCGGTACGAGCCGTGAGGAGGAGAAGTTACGGGTAGCTAGGTCGTCGCCGCGTGATCGAGGCCGTAGACCAGCGGCAGGTCGCGCTCGTGAAAGCCGGGGTCGACGCCGTGGGCCTCGGCGCGCAGCCGAATCGCGCGGTAGAGCGCGAAGCGGAGCGGGCCCATCAGCGTATAGCTCGAAGTCAGGTGCAGGGCGTGATCGTCGGTGTCGGCGTCAACCGGCTCGGTGAGCGCGGCGATGCGTTCGGTCACCCACTGCTCGTTGACATCGCCGCGCGCGCGCTTCTTTTCCAGCAACACGAGCTGGCGCTGACGGTTCACGATCTCGGGATGGTGGTTGACGCCGAGGATGCGCGGGATGCTTGCGGCCGGGTCATCCGCGACCTCGATCATGGTGACGGCGTCGCCCGGGTCCCCGCCCTCGTCACAGTCAACGGCCAGCAGCCTGACGCCGCCCGGCACCGCACCGCCGGGAATGAGATCGTAGAGCCGGTTGTCGAGTACCGGAAAACGCGCGGCGCTGCCGATGGTCCGGGCAAAGGGTGCGAACCACGGATGGCCTTGCCCCGCGGGAGTGAGCACGTTGTGCCGGACGCCGACGCTTTTGCCGCCCTTCTCCGGGCCGCGCAGCACCGCATCGGCGACACCGAGCCACCGGCACATGACGCCGAAGGTGTGGCAGACGGCAAACAACGAGCTGCGCTGGTCGTCGCGGATCGCATCAAACAACTTGAACAGGCGTGGCTCCCACGCCGGGTTTTCGACAATGCCCTGTGAGCCGTCTCGCCCGTCGTTGACGGCGGGGTCGAGATGGCCGGGGCCACCCGTGCCAATGTAGATGGTGTGCCGGCCGCCAGGGGCTTCGGGCAGCGCCTGGCCCCGGCGCACGTCGTACGAGATCACGCGCACGTTGAGCCGCGCCCGGAGCAGCGGCTCGCGCAGATCGCAGACGGCGTTCTGCAGGACGTGCACCAGCGCCTCGTGGCCGAGGTTGGGCCACCCGTGGTGCATGTCCAACATGGCCACATCGATCACGCGCGAATCGGCCGGTGGCACGTCGCGGTCCTGTTCGACGCGCGCGAACTGGAAACCGCCGACCTCAGCCATGGTGGGGCACGCGGTCAGGCAGGCATTGGCGCCGTGGCGTGCTCGGTGCGCACAGTCGAAAGGCATAAGTTCAGGCCCCCAGGGGCCGACTACATTATCCCGCAAACCACCGCGCCGGTCCGTCGAGGAGATCATCCTCGAAGCTCCTGCCGCGCACCGAAAAATCAGGCACTCGAACCCGAAATATCGGACAAGTGCTGTATGGCAGCGGGTGCCGGCCCGAGTCACCATGGTCACAGTAACGGAGGGAATGACCATGACCACCTACACCGGAAACCAAATCGTCGAACCGGGGCTCTACTACGCTGTTGCCCCACTCAAACTCACGACTGTTGACGAGCGCGGCCCGCTGCCTGGCGGCGACACCCGGACGTACTACCGAGTCCCGATGCTGGTGATGCTCGCATTGGCCCCGCTGCTCGGTCTGGCATTTGTCATCTTCCTGCCGTTCATCGGCTTTGCCATGGTGTTCCGCCTGGCGGGCGAAAAGGCCCTCGAAGTCGGTGGGCGCGCTGCCACGCAAGGCGTTCGCGTGCTCCGTCCGGCCTGGGCCCCAGCACTGGCGTTCCTCGCCAGGACGAAGCCCGTAAAGCCAGGCGCACCGGCACCACCGCCCGACCCGTGGGCCGACGCCACCGAGGAAAAGCTCGACGAGGCCGTGACCCGCGAGCGCTGATCATGTGCGATAGACTGGGAGAAACCGACGGGAGGACGACGATGGTGCGGCGTCTAGCGCAGGGGGTGTTCGGAGTCTCCGGTGCCTTGACACTCTGTGCGGCCGTGTTCGCCGCCACTGTCGCCACCGCTGTCACCGCCGGGCCGCCGGCCCCGCCGATCACCTCCCAAGCCCCACCGCCTCAACCTCCAGGGACCCCGGCCGCGTCGGCCCCGGTCCCTGAGGCGGTGGCGGCCTGCCTCGAATGCCACCAGGACAAGTCGATGGCCATGACGTTTGCCGACGGCTCGACCATGAGCCTGTTCGTGGACCCGGGTCACCTCACGGGTTCGGTGCACGCGTCCCAGCTCACCTGCACCGACTGCCACGCCAAGTACGACGCCGACCACCCCATGGGCACGTCGTTCGCGAGCCGTCGCGCCTACACCGTCAACTCGTACGAGCTCTGCAAGAAATGCCACTTCGACACCTACACGCGCACGCTGGAAAGCGTGCACTATGACCTGCTGAAAGCCGGCGTGGAGTCGGCGCCGATTTGCACCGACTGTCACGGCGCGCACGACATTGCCAACCCCCACGCGAAGCGGGCCATGGTCTCGCGCAGCTGCGCCGCCTGCCATGCCGACGTCAGCACCATGTACGCCAGCAGCGTGCACGGCCGCGCGCTGGTGGAAGACGACAACCAGGACGTGCCGGCGTGCGCGGATTGCCATACGCACCACCAGGTGCAGCAGCCGGGTACGACCCGATTCCGACTGAACTCTCCGGAGACGTGCATCCGCTGCCATGGCGACGAGGCGCTGATGGCCAAGTACGGCATCTCCACCAACGTGGCGAAGACGTATCTCGCCGACTTTCACGGCGTGACGGCCTCGTTGTCGAGAAACCTTCCCGATGACCAGCAGCAGATCGTCGTGACCTGCAACGCCTGCCACGGGGTGCATGACATTGCCTCGCCGCGGCTGCTTGGGGCGGAAGCGATGAAGGCCACCGTGCAACAGGCGTGCCGCACCTGCCATGCCGAGGCGGCGCCGACGTTCCCTGCCGCGTGGCTTTCGCACTACCCGCCCTCGCCCAGGAACGCGCCGTTGGTCTGGGCGGTGGAATCGTTCTACCGGTTCTTCATTCCGTTCGCCGTCATCGGCCTGATCCTGAATCTGTCGCTGCACGTGTACCGGATGTCGGCGGGCCGCTGAGGAGCCACGAATCATGACTGCTGACCCTCCCGTCGAATACGTCGTGCGGTTCTCGCCCTGGGCACGCTTTCAGCACGCCGCCATCATCGTGCTGTTCGGCCTGCTGCTCGTCACGGGCATGCCGCAGAAGTGGCCGGCGGCATCGGCCAGTGTGTGGGTGGTGGACGCCATGGGCGGGATCTTCGCTGCGCGTTGGCTGCATCGCATGGTCGGGATCGTCTTTTCCGTGCTGGTGGTGGCGCACCTCGCCGTCGCCATCACCGGCCTGCTGAGTGGCCGGATGAAGGGCACGATGCTTCTCGGGCAGAGGGACTTCAGGGACGCCATCAACAACCTGCGGTACTACGCCGGCTACACCGACACGGCACCGCAGTTCGGACGGTTCGACTACCGGCAGAAGTTCGAATACTGGGGCCTCATCTTCGGCAGCCTCGTCATGGTCGCCACCGGTTTCATCCTGTATTTCCCCATCGCCGTCGCCGGCGTGCTGCCGGCCGAACTGATCCCCGCCGCCAAGGTGATGCACAGCTACGAGGCGCTGTTCGCGTTCTTGATCGTGCTGGTCTGGCACATCGCCGGCGCGCACTTGTCGCCGGAAGCGTTCCCCCTCGACACCAGCATCTTCACGGGCAAGATTCGCAAGGACAAGCTCCGTCACGAACATCGGCTGGAGTACGACGAACTCTTCAAGGATCAGTGATTTCGTACCTGTGGCAGGTCGCCCTCCATTCGGGCACGATGGGCCTGATTCTGTACGTGTGGGTGCACCGGGTCGGCCTGCCGGCGGGACCGACGCGACAACGGCTGCTCGCGCTCCTGCTGGTGTTGCCGATGGTGACGGCGGCGATACCGTGGCGCACCTCGGTCGAGTTCGGTGAGCGGGTCGCCTGGCTCAACAGCGCCCGGCTCCTCGCCATTCCACTCCCGGTCGGACTCGAGGGAGTTCACCTCGGCCATGTCCTCGCCGCGGGTGGCGCGCTGATGGTGCTGCTCACGATCTGGCAGGAGATCCTGCCGGCGCTCGGACGGCGGGCACCAAGCGACGGCCCGGCGCCCGAAGCACTGGTCGCGTCCGCACGCGCCCGCCCTGGATGGGAACAATGCGAGGTCCTCGTCACGGGGGAGTCGGCGATGGCCGTCGCCACCAGCGGCCGCCCCGGGCGGCCGCGGCTGATCGTGTCACGCGGCGCCCTCGAGATTCTCAACCGCGACGAGCTCGCGGCTGTCCTCACCCACGAACATGCCCACTGGCAGGCCGGACGTTGGTGGCAAACCCACGCCATGTTCGCCGTTCGCCTCCTGCAAAGCCACAACCCGGTGGCGATGTGGGCCTTCCGCGAGTACTGCATCGAAATGGAAATCGGGTGTGACGCCGCCGCGGTCGCCGGCCGCGATCCCCGTCTGCTCGCACGTGTGCTGCTGCGGGTGTATCAAGACACTGACCGGCGCGACCTGGCCGCCCGGGCCGCGCTGCGAAAACGGGTGGACGTGCTGCTGGCTGGCGGCCCCGATGCCACCCTCCCGTCCCTCACCCTTCCCGCCATTTCAGCGGTGATGCTGGTGGTGCTGCCATGGCTGGTGTGAAGGGCCTGCCGGCGTTCCTCCTGATCACCGCCGGCGTGTTCGTGACGCTCCGGGGGCTGCACGTCGCGGTGCCGCTGGTGTTTCCGATGACGCGGCAAGGTGTCATCACCGTAACGCGCCTCGAGGACGTGCAGCCACAAGTGGGATTCGCGCCGCTGGTGCCCGCGTACCGGCCGGCGGTCCTCGGCGATCAGGCGCCCCGCATGACCATTCGGCTCAGTCCAATACCGGCCTTCGAGATCCAGTGGCGCGGCCTCGAACACGACCTCTCGGTCAGCCAGCGGCGAGGTGGCCCGAGCCCCGTCATCGCGCCGCTGGCCCGCCCGCTTGACGGCGTGCCCAATGCCACGTGGTGGGTGGCGGGACAGCGCAGCCACCTGGTGCTGCAGCGGGACGGATTCTGGATCGAGATGGACACGAGCCTGCCGCCGCGTGAACTGCGGCGGTTCGCCGATACGCTGACCGCCTTCTGACCCAGAAATGCCTCACACAGAAACACAGAAACACGGAAAATTCTTCTCTCTTGGGTCAGAACAAAAGGGCTTTTCCGTGCTTCCGAATTTCCGTGTGATGTATTGGCGCGCCGATCTCTCGCTCATGCTCGCCGGTCTGAGGCGCCGCCTCGCTAGGCATCATTCACGAAAATCACGCCCTTGCGCACCGCGTAGCGGATCAACTCGGACCGGGTGTGCATGTTGAGCTTCGCCATCACGTTCGTGCGATGGGTCATGGCGGTCTTGAGGCTGATCGACAGGTACTTGGAAATGTCCCGGCTCGTCTTGCCCTCGGCGAGCAGCGTGAAGACCTGCCGCTCCCGTGGAGTCAGCCGGTCGTACTCGTCTTCGGCATCCTCGACCGACTTGCCGGCGGTCACCAGGTCGACCAGGCTGTCGGCGACCGACGGGTGTAGATACCGTTGGCCGGCGTGGACGGCCTTGATCGCATCCTTCAAGTCGGCGGCGGCGCTGCGCTTCAGCAGATAGCCGCGCGCGCCAATGCGAAGCGCGCGGCGAATGTACTCGCGGTTCTCGTAATGCGTGAGCACGATCACCTTCACCTCGGGCGTGTCGCGGACGATGGCCTCGGTGGCGTCGAGTCCGCTCAGGCCGCCCGGCAGGTGCACGTCCATGAGCATCACATCGGGCTTGAGGCTGGCCGCGAGGCGAATGGCCTCCTGTCCGTCGCTGGTTTCCGCCACGATCTTGAACAGCGGGTCCTGCTCGAGAATCGCCCGGATGCCCGCGCGCAGCAGGTCGTGGTCGTCGACAATGGCGAGGCGGATCATTGGAGGGGAATCTCCACGACCACGTGCGTGCCCTGTCCGGCCTCGCTGTCAAACGTGATCGTCCCGTTCACGAGCGCTGCCCGTTCGCGCATGCCGATCAGGCCCGCGCCTTCAGCCTTCGCCTCTGGATCAAACCCCCGGCCATCGTCCTCCACCGCGAGCACCAACTTGCCATCGCGCCGGTACAGTTCCACCGACACGTGTTCCGCATCGGCATGGCGCAGGATGTTGGTCAGCAGTTCCTGGTAGATGCGGAAGATCACGGTCTCGATCTCGGTGCCGGCCTGCAGCCCGCTGTCAATCTCCAGGCCGACCTGCAGCCCGTGACTGACCAGGTGGTCGTCGGCGTACGATTGCATCGCGGCCGCCAGGCCGAGGTCATCGAGCAGCGAGGGCCGCAGGTCGTGGATGATCCGGTGGATCTCCACCTGCGTCTTGTTGAGCAGCGCGTTCGCCCGCTGCAACTCTGGCGTCTCCGGCGCGATCTGGTGCAGCGACATCTGGATGACGGTCAGCATCTGCGCGATCTCGTCGTGCAGTTCACGCGCGAGCCGGCGCCGCTCGTCTTCGGTGGCCCCCAGCATTCGCCGCACCAGCAGCTTGCGCTGTTCGCTCTGCTGCTCGATCACGCGAGTGCGGGCGGCCACCTGCGCCTCGAGCTGCTCGTTGAACGCCTGCAGGCGGCCCAGCGTGGACGACAGCCGGGTCCGGGCCTCGTCCAGCGTCCGGGCCAGCACCGCGATTTCCAGATCGCCCGACACTTCGATGACGCTCGACAGGTCCCCGGCCCGCATCCCTTCGGCCTGCCGCGACAGTTGTCGAATGGGCGAGACGATCGATCGCGTCAGCGTTCGCACCAACAGCGCGCCGAGCACGGCCAGCGCGAAGCCGGTCACCACCAGCGCGCGGCTCGTCATGTTCAGGCTCGCGAAAGCGCTGCCCTCCGCCTGCTGGATAATCACGCCCCACGCCGCGAACCGTAGTGGCGCCATCACCGACAGGGTCCCCGCCGACTCGTCGAGCACCAGCGGCCGATGGGCACGGATCCGGTCGCCGAGGGCCTCGGCGTCAGGAAGCACCCGCAGTAACTGCGCCGGGTCCTGGGACGCCACGACCACTCCGTGTTCGTCGACCACCAGCATCTGCATGGTGGAACTGGGCGCCAGGCCCTGCAGGAACGTCGTCAGGGCCGACCCGCGAACCGGCATCTCTGCCACGAGATAGTGATCGACGCCAGTGCGCTTGAATGGCTGAATCACCGCGAGCACGGGCGCCGCCTCGGCCCCGGCCTTGCGCACCATCGGCGTCACGGCCTCGTGGTACCCCAGCCAGGAGGCCGGCACGGGTTGCACCCCGGCGCGATCGGCCGCGATCAGCTGACCGTGCGCATCGAGCAGGTAAATGGCTTCGCTGAACGGAGACTCGAACCGGAAGCTATGGAGGCGGGCGGCGACCGCGTCGGTGGCGCCAGGCAAATCCTGCGCCAGGCGGCCGAGTCCCTGGATGGCGGTAGACAGGCTCGTATCCAGACCGTGCGCCACCGAACGCGCCAGCAGCAGCCGCTCATCCACCAGATTACGGCGAATCCCCGGCAGCGCCAGCAACCAGACGGCGCCGGTGATGACGATCAGCGACACGACCCATTGCAGCAGGACCGTGTTCAGCCGTTGACGCAGTCGCACTAAGCCGATTGTAACGCCCGAACTAGTACAAAAGCCTTACAGTCACCGTCGCCGCGGGTTCCTATGATGGGAGCAGGAGGCTTGCTCATGCAGCCACATCCGAAAGGGACCCGTGCCCGCGTTCTCCTGGCGTCGGTCTTCAAACCCTTCGCGCAAGACGATGAGTTTGGCAGCCGGGCGATCAACCCGGTGGAGCTGTACCACAATCAGGTGACCCGGGCGCAGGGCCCGTTCTCGCTGCGCCTGTTCCACCGCACGTGGAGCCTGATGCTGTTGCAGCAGAACATCTCGGCGCCGTGCACGGTGCTCGATTTTCCCACGCGGGAGCACTTCGTCCGCGAGTTGACGTCCCACGACTACGACGTCGTCGGGCTGACGGGCATCATCGTCAACGTCGGCAAGATTCGCGAGATGTGCCGGCTCGTGCGAAAGCACTCGCCGCGATCCACGCTGGTTGTCGGCGGCCACGTGACGGCGATTCCAGGCATCGAGGGGATGATCGACGCCGATCACATCGTGAAGGGCGAGGGCGTGGCGTGGCTGCGGGCATATCTCGGCGAGGACGCTGGTCACCGCATCGACCATCCGTTGATCCCTTCGTCATTCGGCTTCCGGCTGATGGGCCTGCCGGTGCCGCGGGGCGGCGGCAACGCCGCGGCCACCATCATCCCGTCGGTGGGATGCCCAATCGGCTGCAACTTCTGCACGACTTCGGAGTTCTTCGGCGGCAAGGGGAAGATGGTGACCTTCCTGGAACGCGGCGAAGACGTGTTTCGCGTGATGTGCGAGGCGGAGAAGGGCCTCGGTGCCCGGGCGTTCTTCATGATGGACGAGAACTTCCTGCTCTATAAGAAGCGGGCTCTCGAGCTGCTCGATCTGATGAAGGCGCACGGCAAGGCCTGGTCGCTCTACGTCTTCTCGTCGGCCAACGCCATCCGCAAGTATGACGTGCGCCAACTGGTGGAGCTCGGGATCGAGTGGATCTGGCTCGGGCTCGAATCCTCGGGCAACCAGTACCAGAAACTCAAGGGCGCCGACACCCAGGCGCTGGCGCGTGAACTCCAGTCGCACGGCATCCGTGTGCACGGCTCGACCATCATCGGGCTCGAGCACCACACGCCCGGCAATATCGATGCGGTGATCGACCATGCGGTCGCGCACGAAACAGTGTTCCACCAGTTCATGCTGTATACCCCGGTGCCCGGGACCCCGCTCTATCGCGAGGTCGAGTCGGAAGGCCGGCTGCTCGACGGCGTCGACCTGGCCGACATCCACGGGCAGTTCAAGTTCAACTTCCGGCACGCGGCGATCTCGCGCGATCAGTCGAAGACCATGCTCGACCGCGCGTTTCGCCGCGACTACGAGGTCAACGGTCCCAGCCTGTTCCGGCTGACGGCCAGCATGCTGACCGGCTGGCGCCGCTACCGCGACGACCCCGACCAGCGCGTCCGCGCGCGCGTTCGCGGCGAGGCCGCGCAGCTGCGCTCGGGCTGGGGCGCGACCTTGTGGGCGATGGAGAAGTACTTGCGCGAGTCGAACCGGATGGTGAGCGACCGGATCGCCGATCTGCGGTCGCAGGTCGAGCGCGAGGTCGGCGGGTTGGCGCCGGTGATCGACCGCCTGGCCGGGCCGCTGATGCTGTGGAGCGCCCGCCGCGACGCGCGGCTGGCGCCCGCGGGGCGCGTACGGGAGCCCCGCACGTTCGTGGATCGACGTAACTGGCGTGGCTGATCGGCGGCGGACCCGCCGGCCTGCCCCCGGGTCGCCGGTCGGCGGTTATTCAATTATCATGAAACTGATCGCACCCTCACCCTGATTGAGACTCGGAGCTGTTGTGAAAAATCTCGCCATCCTGTTGGTCCTGTCGACCGTTGTCATTTCCGGGCAGAGTCAGCCTGCGCCGGCCACCCTGGTGCTGCACAACGGCAAGGTCGTGACCGTCGATGCCGCGCTGCCCGAGGCGCAGGCGATCGCCATCCGCGGCGACCGCATCGCCGCGATCGGCACCAACCAGGCCATCCAGCCATACATTGGCCCCGCCACGCAGGTCATCGACTTGCGCGGCCAGCTGGCCATTCCCGGGCTGGTCGAGAGCCACGGCCACTTCATGGGCTTTGGCCTGTCGAAGATGACGCTCGACCTGATGGACGTCAAGGATTGGGACCAGATCGTCTCGATGGTGGCCGACGCCGCGAAGCAGGCGAAGCCCGGCGAGTGGATTCTGGGCCGCGGCTGGCACCAGGAGAAGTGGGCGAGCGTGCCGAAGCCGAACGTCGAGGGCTTTCCGCTGCACGATGCGCTCAGCAAGGTGTCGCCGAACAACCCGGTGATGCTGACGCACGCCAGCGGCCACGCCAGCTTCGTGAATGCAAAGGCCATGGAGGCCGCGGGCCTGACGCGCACGACCGTGAACCCGTCGGGCGGCGAGATCCTCAAGGATGCCAGCGGCCGTCCGACCGGACTGCTGCGTGAAACCGCGTCGGGTCTCGTCGGCCGCGCCCTCGACCAATGGCGAGCGGCGAAGACCGTCGCCGAACGCGATGCCGATGCGCGCCGCCAGATCGAGCTGGCGGTGCAGGGCAGTCTCGAGAACGGCATCACCAGCTTCCAGGACGCCGGCTCGAACTTTGGCACCATCGATGTCCTCAAGCGGGCCGCGTCGGAGGGCGCACTGGGCATCCGGTTGTGGGTGATGGTGCGCGACAGCAACGACAACCTGCGCGCGAAGCTCGGACAGTACCGCGCCGTTGGTCTCAACAACCACCACCTGACGATCGCCGCGATCAAGGTCACCGCCGACGGCGCGCTCGGCTCGCGCGGCGCCTGGATGCTCGCTCCGTACAGCGATTCGCCGTCGAGCGTCGGGCTGCCGACCCACTCGCCCGAGAGCATCGCGGAGACCACGCAGATTGCCCTCGAACATGATGTGCAGCTGTGCGTGCATGCGATCGGCGATCGCGCCAATCGCGAAGTGCTGAATGTCTACGAGCGCGCCTTCAAGTCGCGGCCGAACCAGAAGGACCTGCGCTGGCGCGTCGAGCACGCCCAGCACATCAGCGCCGCCGACATCCCGCGCTTTGGCCAGCTTGGCGTGATCCCGGTGATGCAGGGCATTCACGCCACCTCGGACGCGCCCTATGTGCCGGCGCGGCTTGGCGCCGGGCGCGCGGAAGAAGGTGCCTACGTGTGGCAGAAGCTGATGAAGAGCGGCGCGATCATCGCCAACGGCACCGACGTCCCGGTGGAACGCATCGACCCGATGGCGAGTTTCTACGCCTCGGTCAGCCGCAAGACCACCGACGGCTCGGTGTTCTACGGCGATCAGAAGATGACGCGCGCCGAGGCCCTCAAGTCCTACACCTGGAACGGCGCATTTGCCGCGAAGGAGGAATCGCTCAAGGGCTCGCTCGCAGTCGGCAAGCTGGCCGACATCACGGTGCTGTCGAAAGACATCATGACCGTGCCCGAGGACGAGATCCCCTCGACGCGGGTGGTCTACACCATCGTCGGCGGTAAGGTGGCGTACCGGCGCTAGCCGGTCGCCAGCGCGGACACCGATACCAATCAGTCTTTCAGCGAACGGACACTGCCATGACGTGGCTTCGAGATTCGATGACGGATTCATTCTTCAAGGCGATGGCCGGTGAGCCGGACGCGATCGCCATCCTCGAGCGCGAGGTCGAGACGCTTCGGACCAACCAGAGTTTGATTCTGGCCGACCGTCCGGACACCTTGATTCTGGCCACGCGGAGTTTGCCAGGTTCCCTGTATGAGGGACTGACGAAGAGCGCGCGCGTGGGGCGCCCGATCTCATACGCGATGTTTGCGCATTCATCGGGGCCCATGCCCGGCCTGGAGCAGAGGCTGGAAATCCAGCGGTTCGCGTTCGAATGCAAGAGCGATGCGGAGATTCATGCGGGGCTCGCCGCGGGCGTGACGATTCCCGACGCCGTGAGGGAACCGGCGAAAGCGATGCTGGCGTCCGACCCGGCATTCGACCTCGCCGAGTTCGATCGGCTGCTGGCCATCCTCTGGCTCAATCACGCCGACTACTTGCGCGTGTCGCCGGCCGCCTGCGTGGTCGAAGCGCTCCGGATGCTGCACCTGTGCGAGACCCAGAACGGCCTGTACTTCGATCTCACGCCGGCCCCCGACGGGTCGAACGAGGCGCGTCTGCTGTTTGCGATCGCGAATCCGCCCCACACCGGCTACGTCGCGCAAGTGGTGGAGGTGCTGCACCGGTTCGACGTGGGCATCCGCAGCGCCGACGTCCTCGACGTGTCGACCGGCGCGCAGCCGTATGCGCTGTTTGCGATGTCGGTGCGGCAGCGCAAGGGGCAGATTCAAGAGACCGCGGCGTTCCTCCGCGACCGGCTGCAGAGCGAACTGTACAACACGCAGATCCTGACCGCCAGTTCCACGGAATATCGCGAGTTTGTGACGACCGGGCAGATGAGCGGCGACGACGCCTCGCTGACCCGCGCGTTCGTGGCGTTCTGCCACACGCAGTTGGCGCACGCGCAGCCCGATCGTTACGACTGGAAGGAAGTGCAGAGCGCGATCTACGCCAACACGCCACTGCTGGCGCAGTGCGTCGCCCTGTTCCGGCTGCGCTTCGATCCGGCGGTCGAGGGGCGCGACGCGGCCTACGCCGCGCTGCGGGCGACCGTCGTCAAGGCGGTGGCCGACTACGACACCGGCCACGCGCATCTCGATGCGATTCGCCGGACCGTGTTTCACTGCTGCCTGACCTTCATCGAGCACACGCTGAAGACCAATTTCTTCGTGAAAGAGAAGCAGGCCCTCGCGTTCCGGCTCGACCCGGTCTACCTGGCCGACCTCGGCCAGGTCTCGACCGCCGACCTGCCGTCCGGCATGCCGTTCCGGGTGACGTTCTTCTTCGGCGGCCACGCGTTCGGCTATCACATCGGGTTCTCTGACATCGCGCGCGGCGGCTGGCGCACGGTGATCTGCCGCACCCAGGATGATTTCCTCACCAACGCCGCGACCTTGTTCAAGGAGAACTTCGTGCTGGCGCACACGCAGCACCTGAAGAACAAGGACATCTACGAGGGCGGCTCGAAACTGGTGGTGCTGCTGGATGCGTCGGCGTTTGCGAAGGAGCCGCGGTCGGTGCTCGATCGCCTGTTGCGCAAGAAGCAGCGTGATGTCTTCAGCGCCTTCCTCGACATTTTCGTCACCGAGGGGGGCGTCGCGAAGAACCCTGCGGTCGTGGACTACTACCGGCAGGACGAACCGATCGAGCTCGGCCCCGACGAGAACATGCACGACGACATGATCGAGCAGATCGCGCTGACCTCGAAGCGCCGCGGCTACATTCTCGGCACCGGCGTGATGTCGTCGAAGACCATCGGCATCAATCACAAAGAGTACGGCGTGACCTCGACCGGGGTGGTCAAGTTCGCCGAGATCGCGATGCGCGAGATCGGCATCGACATCACGCGCGACGCCTTCTCGGTGAAGTTCACCGGCGGGCCGAACGGGGATGTCGCCGGCAACGCGATGCAGATCATGCTGGAGCTCTGCCCGAAGATGCAGATCCGGCTGATCCTGGACGGCGCCGCGGCGCTGTTCGATCCGGCGGGCGCCGATCCGACGGAACTGCGGCGCATCCTGCTCGAGCAGGACCTTGACGGATTTAGTCCCGAGGCGCTGCACCCCGGCGGGTTCATGCTGTTCCGGGGCTCGCCGAAGGAAGACGGGATGCGCCTGCTGTACCGCAAGGTCACGCGCACCGCGGCGGGGCTCGCCGAAGAGTGGATCTCGATCGACGACCTGTCGCGACAGTTCGGGGAACTCCCGTTCTCGGTGCCGGCTGACCTGTTCATTCCCGGCGGCGGCCGCCCCGAGACGATCAACGACGAGAACTGGCAGCGCTTCCTGCTGCCCGACGGCAGCCCGTCATCGAAGGTCATTATCGAAGGCGCCAACTCGTTCATCACGCCGGCGGCTCGGCTGGAGCTGCAGAAGAAGGGCGTCCTCCTCATGCGCGACGCCTCGGCGAACAAGTGCGGCGTGATCTCCTCGTCCTACGAGATCATCGCCAACCTGCTGCTCACCGAAGAGGAGTTCCTCCAGAACAAGCCGAAATACGTCGCCGACGTGCTCGCGATCCTGAAGCGGCGCGCCGAGGATGAGGCCCGTTTGCTGGTGCGGCGCCATGCCGCGAGCAAGAAGCCCTGGACCGAGATCTCCGATGACATCTCGGTCGAGATCAACCGGAATTACCAGCGCCTGTTCGAGTTCTTCCAGGCCAACCCGGGCGTTGCCACGCAGCCGATCTTCGACAAGGTCATCCTGAGCCACCTGCCGGCGCTCCTGCGTGAGGACCCGCGCTTCAATAGCCGGTACCAGAACCTGTCGCCGAAGTATCGCTCGGCGATTCTGGCGGCGGAAATCGGTTCATCAATGGTCTATCAGGCGGACCAGGACGCGGAGTTCGAAGACGCGATCCGCCGGCATGTGGAGCGCCGGTTCAAGAGCTAGGGTAGGGAGAAGGGGCCGGGGAACGTTTCTTCGGTCTGCCAACGGGCCTTAAAGTCAGTCCGACAAATGGAGCGACAGCCTCGACCCACTTCGGATCCCCAACTGGCTGATCGCGCTTGATTCGGACACGCAGATCCGCCAGTTCCTCTTCTGTCTGCGGGGTGTTTACCAGCTCAACCCAGTTGGCCGGTGGCAGAATTGGCCACCTGGCTAGCGGAATCGGATAGTAGTTATTGCAGCGCGCATGTAGGCTGCCCCACTCCCAGTCCTCCGCGGCCCTAACCAGGTTTTGTCTCAAGGCGTTGCGCTCAACGTACCTGCAGACCCGAAACAATGAATGGCTGGTCTGGATTGGAATGGCTTTGAAGCGACCTTGATACACATAACCCTTGCCGCGGGCGTTGTGAGCGCCCGCCCAGTTATTGGCATGTCTCCCCTCGAAGTCATGCATCAGCCTGGAAAGATTTGCGATCCGATCGCAGGTCATGACGAAATGCCAATGATTTCGCATGACCTCATAGGAAAGAATCTCTACTTGGGAGCCATAGAGTTCCTCTCGCAGAATTCTTGAGAACGCGTCGAAGTCGCCTTGGGTTTCGAAGAGGTTGGTCCCACGCACGGCTCGATTCATCACGTGGAACGCCACACCTTGCAGAGTGTGACGGGGTCGTCTTGGCATTGAAGTCTCCCTACCGAAGAACTTCAACGCAATCGAGATGCCAAAGAGAAAGCTCCCCGGCCCCTTCCGGCCCCGGACGTGCAGTCGCAAGCGGTGCTAGCCGTCGATATGACCGGTGTCATACGCCCGTCTCCAGGACCCCGGTATCGTGGTCGTGGAGTTGCGGCGGGATGGCCCGAGCCTACGACAAGCGTCCAATTGAACAGACGCTGCTGATCCGGCGCGCGGTGCAGATGGCGTTTCTGCTCCTGAATCTCTGGATCGGTGTGCGGTTCTACTTCTGGGTTCGTTTCTACGAAACCGGCGGGGCCACCGTCTACGTCCCGCGCCCGCCTGGGGTTGAGGGCTGGCTGCCGGTGGCCTCCCTGATGAACCTGAAGTACCTCCTGCTGACCGCCAGCGTTCCCGAGGTGCATCCGGCCGGCTTGTTCCTGCTGCTGGCGTTTCTGGCGATGTCGCTGGTGTTCCGCAAGGCGTTCTGCAGTTGGCTCTGCCCGATCGGCACGATCTCCGAATGGCTCTGGCAAGGTGGGCGCGAGATGTTCGGCCGCAACCTCGCGCTGCCGCGCTGGGCCGACCTGCCGCTGCGCAGCCTGAAGTACATCCTGCTGGCCCTCTTCGTCTATGCGGTCGTCACCATGCCGGTGCCCGAGCTGCGCGCGTTTCTCTCCAGCCCGTACGGGCTGGTCGCCGACGTGAAGATGCTCGACTTCTTCCGCGACGCCGGCCGGCTGACCATCCAGGTCTGCCTGGGCCTGGTCCTGCTGTCGGTGGTGACCAAGAATTTCTGGTGCCGCTACCTGTGCCCGTACGGCGCGCTGATGGGGCTGGTGTCGATGCTGAGCCCCACGCGCATCACGCGCGATCCGATCTCGTGCATCGATTGCGGCAAGTGCGCCACGGCGTGCCCCTCGTTGATCCCGGTGGATCAGCTGATGACCGTGCGCACGCCCGAGTGCAACGGCTGCCTGACCTGTGTGTCCGTGTGCCCGGTGAAGGACGCCCTGGAGATGCGGACGCTCGTGACCCGGCGCCGCGTCACCGCCCCGCGGATCGCCATTGGGGTTGCGGCGATCTTCCTGGCGCTGGTCGGCTACGCCAGGGTCGCGGGTCACTGGCACGGGAACACGCCCGAGCACGTGTTCTTCCAGTTGATCCCGAACGCCGCCTCCTTCGCACACCCGCGATGAGCTCACCGCCACTCAATCAGGTTCGGTTGGTCCGTGAGGCGTCGTACCTTCGGCTTGCCGATCGTCTCGCGCTGGCGGCGCGGTGCTGGCACCGCTCAAGTGGGCACGACGAGTTTCGGCAGCACCCACACCTGGCGCCGGTAGCTTTAGTTGAAGGTCAGCCGGCGCGTGTCGCTCACGGTGCGGGCGATGTACCCCTGGCTGCAACCACCGTAGATGAGGTGATAGGTAAGCGGATCAGCGGTCGGCAGAAAGTACGCTTCCGTCAGGTCGCAACGCGGGAACGACTGAATCGCATCGGTCCACCGCGCTTGCCGGAACCGGCCGCTCCCGTCGTTCAACCACACCGCATCGGCCGGCCGGCCCGGGTCAGAGAAGGACGTATAAACCTTGCCCAGCGGCGCCAGGTCGAGGCTGCCGTCGAAGTCCAGGTCGATCGCCACAACGCGCTGGCTGTAGTCGTTGCCGTTGTAGGCCGCCGTGGCCGGAAACGCGTCGCGCTTCTCGACCAGTCCCCCACTGCGGTCGCCGCGGTACATCGCAAAGCGCGCCTCCGACAGCGTCGGCTCGCCCTTGCTGTTCACTTTGACCACGTCCGCCAGACCGTCGCCGGTGAAATCGGCCGTGACGGTGGTTCGCCAGAACCGGTAGCCTTCCAGCTCGACGACGCTTTCGGCGAGCGGCCGCGCCGTCCCCAACCCATTTGGACCGCTCAGGAAGAACTGCGTCCCGCCGGCAATGTCCGCGTAGCCATTGCCGTCGAAGTCGGCGGTCGCGGTCGCACCGAAGCCGCGGTCCCCGGCGCGCGATAGCGTGTGCGTCTGGACGAAGCGCGAGTTCATATCCCACGTCAATACGAACGCGGCGTCATGCCCTTTGTCGCTGTACCACGACATCATTGCAATCGAGGCGCGACCCGAGCGATCGATGTCGCCGGCGCTGCAGCCCCAGCTCGAGGTGACCAGGCGTGGAAACCCATCGGTGAGACGCAGCTTGCCGCCGCGATTGAGCAACACCTCGTTCTGCGCCCCTCGCATGCCATCGGTGAGCGCGGACCCTTGGGGCGGGTTGGGGCCCACGTTGCGGCCACGGTCGCAGATCATGATGTCGGCGGCACCGTCGGCGTCGAAGTCGCCAGTGGCCAGCGTCGCGTTCCAGGAGGTCGGCGGCGTCTCGAAGAAGTCCGCGGAGCGATCGACCACGCGCTCGTCCACGACGCCCAGGACGAACAATGGGGTCTTTGAGGTCAGCTGGTTGAACTTTGCCCCGTCCATCGTCGCGACGACGAGCTCGGACGAACCATCGTGATCGAGGTCGGCGGTGACGGCGTTCCACAGCGCGTACGGCGTGGGCCAACGGAAGTCGGCTTGCTGTTGCTGTGTCAAGAGTGGCGTCGGCACCGAGGCAACGAGGCCGGTGCCGACCGCCACGGAGATGAGGAATGGTCTCGGTTTCATGACGCGAAGCTATTGACTGAGGTTGACGTCGCCGTCGGCAAACCGTGCGATCTGCACGCGGATCAACCGATCGGTCCCGCCGCTTCCCTGGGCGGGCCGAATGGTGGCGTGGTCGCCATCGCGACCGATCGTCCAGTTCGCTTGCGGCCCCGGATACACCGCGACGTTGCTGCCAAGTCCGCCGTCGATCACGCAGTCCGGATCCGTGACTGCGCGATGAATCGTATCGTTGCCGGCGAAGGTCCGGATGCGGCGGCTGTTGTTCCGGGTCGCCACGGTGAGATCTCGCCGAAAATCGGTCGTCAGGTTGACCTGCAGCGGGACGTTCACGAACGCTCGGGCAGGTTTTCCGTCAATGGTCGTCCGGAGGACCGCGAGGAAATTGACCGCGCCGTTCGGGGTGCGATAGGGAAGGTACTGCGGGGTGAATCCGGGGCCGATGCTGGATCCTGGCACGCGGGCGCTCGCAAACGGCGCGATTTGCGTTCGCATCGCGCGAAACTCATCATGCATTGCCGTGTAGAGGCGCCCGGTACCGTCGTTGACGAGGATATATTGCCCCTGCTTGGCTTCGTCGTCGGCGACCTGAGGCACCTGGACCGACGCCAAGAACAAGGTCTCGATGCCGCTGCCGTCGACATCAATCAGCTTGGCACTGTAGTCGAGGTTTGACAGCTTGCTGAACTCGGGCGCGAGCGAATCGGTGTCGTCCGCGAACAGCATGTTGCCGCGATTGAGCATCAACTGCAGGGCGCCGCGCTGGAAACCGACGCCCGACCGCCAAATGGACGCGAGGGCGATGATGTCGAGCAGGCCATCCTGATTGAGGTCGGCGCTCAACAGCCTGGGCGTATGGGTCTTCGAGTAAGGGTCCCACTGGCTGGCGAACGACGCGTATTCGGGCTTGTCGTTGAAGTACGGCTTCGGCAGCGCGACATAGGGCAGTGTCGGGTTCTGGTTGTTGAACTTGTACGCCCAGTTGAGTCCTGGATTGGTGACTGAATAACTGCGTCCGATACCGGAGTTCGAATCGCCCGCGACGATCCACAGGTCGCTGTTATTGGTGAAGTGTCCCACCAGCACCGCCATGCCGCCGACGTCGCCCACGTTCGTGGTAGAGAATCCCGATCCCGTCCAGTGGTAGACGACGTTGTAGCCGGCGCCACGTCCGTTGTTGCCGCTGCCGCCGAACGAGCGCGCCACGGCACGGGTCGAGCCGTCCACGGTGTAAAGGCTCGTGTGATGGGCCATCACGGAGTCGGGCAGCGTCAGCTTCCGCAGGCCGTCGCCCTGCGAAACGTAGGCGACGCTCGGCTTGGCAATGAACGGGCTCTCGTTGTGGGCAGGCAGTAGGACATCGTCTCGTCCATCACCGTTGAAATCGGCCACCAGCACATCACCGACGCCGAACGTCGTCGGGTCGCCGAACAGCCTGGTGGTGGCGTCCTGCAGCGTGCCGTCGGCTTGCTGCTCGAAAATCATCGCGCGGGTCGGGGTCACGTCGGGGAGCGTCGACTCGAAGGAGCCGTTGTAGGCCCACCCGGCCAGCACCAGGCCTTCACGTTGGTCCGACCCGAGTTTCATCGCGCTCCAGAATGGGCCGATGATGGTGGCGGTCGTATCGAGCGGTACCCAGGTCCCGGCGAAAGTCAGGCGACTGGTGATGTTGGCCGTGGCCCAGAAGCGGATGTCGGTACCGGGCAGCGCGGGCGACTGTGCATGGGGCACGGCAGCCACGACAAGCAGGGCGATCGCAAGACGGCAGAGCGGTGAACGACTCATAGGCGATGAGACGGACAGAACCGAGAGATTACTGCATTTCACTGCGTCGGACAGTCCTGCTGCAGAAAAGTGCAGATCCGCTTACTTCTCGTGGTTAGTCAAAATCCACGAATCTGCGGATTCTTTTAGGAACCATAGGGTCACAGGTTCCGAACCTCGCCGCGACGCCTCCCGGTTTGGTGACAGAGCCGCCCGAGGAACCCGCCACGTGCCCCCGAAATTCTGAGCGTGACCCGGCGCCTTGCGCCGACGTCCCCCAGAGAACGGCGCCGTCCAGGGTCGAACAACAGGAGAAGGCGCCAACGCCGCCGCCCGCGGCCGCTGCCACCACCGAGCTGCCACCGGCGCTGGTCGGCTACGCCAGGGTCGCGGGTCACTGGCACGGGAACACGCCCGAGCACGTGTTCTTCCAGTTGATCCCGAACGCCTCGTCGTTCTCACACCCGCGATAAACTGGACGCATCACCATGGAACGCAAGGCACATTGGGATCGCGTCTACACCACGAAGCAATCCGACGAGGTCAGCTGGTATCAACCTGAGCCGACCATCGCGCTGCAGTTGTTGGAGCGAACGGGGTTGGCCGCCGGCACGTGAGTCATCGACATTGGGGGCGGGGATTCCTGCCTCGTGGATCGGCTGGTTGCCCGTGGCCTGCGCTGCGTCACGGTGCTCGACGTCTCCGGAGCCGCGCTCGCGCGAGCGGCGGCGAGGCTCGGCCGATTGGCCGATCACGTGAACTGGATCGAGGCCGACGTCACGTCGCCGTGGACGGCGGCGCCGGTCGAGATCTGGCACGACCGTGCCGTCTTTCACTTCCTGACTGAAGCCGGGGACCGCGCCCGATACGTTGCTCACGTGCACGACCTGGTGCAATCCGGGGGAAGTGTGATCATCGGCACGTTCGCGCCCGATGGTCCGGAGCGCTGCAGCGGTCTGCCGGTGTGTCGTTATGACGCGGCCGGGATCAGCGCCGAACTCGGCCCGGGGTTCTCCCTGGTCGACACGGTGGCCGAGGCTCACCGCACGCCGACTGGTGCGATCCAGAACTTCAATTACAGTCGGTTCGTTCGCGCGTAGTAACGGACTGGGGCCGGGATCACGCATGACAGGCGACACGCCGAGAAGAACTGAGGACCTGACGCTTGCCGCGCTGTTTGAGTTTTCGGCGCCCGGCGCGGCCGCCGCATGGCAGACCGTCAACGACGGTGTGATGGGCGGCGTGTCAGACGGTCGATTCCGGATCACCGACCGCCAGACGCTGGAGTTCTACGGCACCCTGTCACTGGAGAATAACGGTGGCTTCGCCTCGGTGCGTTCCCAGCCGGCAGCGCTGGGACTGCAGGCCGGCGACACGCTGGTGGCCCGCGTCCGTGGCGACGGACGGGAGTATCGTTTCAACCTCTACACGTCCGGGCGGATGAAGGCCTTCTCATACCGGGCGCCCCTGAAGACCCGCGCGGCAGAATGGATCGAGGTGCGCGCGCCGCTCGACTCGTTCGAGGCCACCTCGTTCGGCCAGGTCCAGCGCGGGATGGGCCCGGTCGATCCCCAAAGCGTCACCGCGGTAGGGTTCCTTCTGGCCGAGAACACACCCGGTCCGTTCGCGCTCGAGGTGGCCTGGATCACGGTGCTGCGCGCCCCGGCTTCACCGTAGTCAGCGCCTGGGTATCCCTCAGTCCGGCTCGATCCGCAGGTTACTCCTGATCGGATCGCTCATCGTCCCGCGCCGGCCGGCGCGGTGCTGGCACAGCTCAAGTGGGCACGCCAAATTTCGGCAACACCCACACTTGAAGGGCCACCCAGATCACGAGAAACGCCGCCATGCCGATCCAGTTATCCATCGCTACCACCGCCTGCAAATGCCAGGCCGACCCACAGGCCCGACTAGGTCGTGGGTTTCGGCTCCCGCAGCATGATCAGCAACATGCGCGAGGCGACGGCCGCCTCAACCGCGTGCGGCACGTTGGCGGGCATGCGGACGATGGTGCCGGGCGTCGCGGTGACGGCCGTGCCGCCAATGGTGAGCGCCAGCTCGCCGTCGAGCACCATCACGAGCGCATCGTACGGCGTCGTGTGCTCGGTCAGCCCCTGTCCTCGATCAAACGCAAACAGCGTCAGGTTGCCGCCGCCGTTTTTTGCCAGCACGCGGCTGGCTATGCCGCCGTCGGTGAACGCGATGAGGCTCTCGAGCGGCAGCGCTTCGGAAGCCGGAATAGTGCCTGGTGTCGTCGTCATTTGAGTTCCTTATGCAAGGCGGAAGGCGCCTTCGTAGATGACCGGGCCGCCCGTTCGCAGGCCCGGCGCCGGTCGATTGAGTTCACGAACGGGCCGCGCCGGATCCGGTTCGAAGCCGGCGGCGCCCAGTTCATCCGCCAGTTGCGCCTCGGTCAGGAAGCACTGGGGCGCGCCGGAGAACTGGGTGAACACGAACGTCTCGCCGGCCACTGGCTCCGCGTCGGCGGCCAGGGTGTGGCGCGAGAAGGTGAAAAGGAACAACGCGGCGCCCGGCCGCGCGACGCGAGCGGCTTCGCGCACCGCGCCGCGGAACTCGGCGCCCGAGCGCGCGAGATTCCAGATGCCGTGCGCGACGATGAAGTCGACCGACGCGCCCTGGATGGGCAACGCCGCCATCTCGGCGTTGGCGAGGTGAAGATGGTGACCGCCCTCGCGTGCCGCTGCTGCGCGCAACATCGGCTGTGAAGAATCGGTGCCGGCGACGCGCCACCCAAGGCGCGCCAAGGGCACCGCGTTACGGCCCGCGCCGCAGCCAATGTCGAGCAGGCGCGCCGTACGGGCGCCGCCCAGCCGGGCGGCGGCGTAGTCAATCAGCGTGAGATTCGGAGATGCCGTCGCGAAGCCCGCCACGGTGGCGGGCTCGCTCCAGCCGCTGCTAGTGTTTCGCGAAGACGTACTTCTTGCCGTCCTTCGTGAACGCCATCACGTTGTACGACTCCTTCATGCCGCCCTGCTCCATACCGGGCGATCCCATCGGCATGCCCGGCACCGAGATGCCGGCAATGGCCGGCTTCTCTTTCAGCAACCGCTTGATGTCTTCGGCTGGGACGTGGCCGATGATGGCGTAGCCACCAATCGTCGCCACGTGGCACGAGGACAACTCGTCGGTCATGCCGGCCTGCTTGCCGACCGCTTGCACCTGGGGGTCACTGACGTCCTTGGCTTCCACCTGGAAGCCTTGCGCCTGGAGATGTTTCATCCAGGCGGTGCAGCACCCTCAAGTCGGGGACTTGTACACCACGACCGAGGTCGGCGTGGCGGTCTTCGCTGTCGCGGACGGCTTCTGCTGAGCTAGCGCGACGAGGCTGAAGCCTGCCACCACCAGTCCCACCATGGCTGCCGCCGTGTATTTGATTCGCATTGCTCGATGCTACCCCAATCCTCTAGGCGGTGAGAATCACCTTCAGCGCCCGCTCGGCCGCCGCGTTTCCGAACGTGTCGTAAGCCTTCATGATGTCGGCCAGCGCGAACCGGTGCGTCACCAGCTGGGCCGGCTGCAATTTGCCCGATTTCACCAGTTTTAGCAGCATCGGGATGGCCGCCGTGTCGACCAGGCGCGTGGTAATCGCGATATTGCGATCCCAGAGTTTCTCGAGATGTAACTCGACCGGCTTGCCATGCACGCCGACGTTGGCCAGGCGTCCGCCGGCCGCCAGAATCGACTGGCAGATGTCGAACGTGGCCGGAATGCCCACCGCCTCGATCGCGACGTCCACGCCGGCGCCCTCGGTCAGCGCCATGATGCGCGCGACGGCCGTCCCGTCGCTGCTGTTGATCAGCGTGGTGGCACCGAACTGCTTGGCCACCTGCAGCCGGTTGTCGTCCACATCGACCATCATGATCGTTGTCGGCGAGAAGAACTGCGCCGTCAACAACGCCGCCAGGCCAATCGGACCCGCGCCGACGATGGCGACGGTGTCGCCCGGTTTGACCTGGCCGTTCAACACGCCGCACTCGAGGCCGGTCGGCAGGATGTCGCTCAGCATGACCGCGGCTTCGTCCGGGATCTCCGCCGGCAGGTGATAGAGGCTGGTGTTGGCGTGCGGCGTGCGGACGTACTCTGCCTGCGTGCCGTCGATGGTATTGCCGAGCACCCACCCGCCGGTCGTGCAGTGCGAGTACATGCCCTTGCGGCACGACTCGCAGATGCCGCACGCGCTGACGCACGAGACGAGGACGCGATCGCCCTTCTTGAACGCCGACACCTGGGCGCCGACCTCGTCGACGATGCCGACGCCTTCATGCCCGAGAATGCGCCCGGGCGTCACGCTCGGCACATCGCCCTTCAAGATGTGGAGGTCGGTGCCGCAGATGGTTGAGGTGGTGATGCGAACGATCGCATCGCCCGGTTCGTGAATGACCGGCCGGGGCGCCGGCTGCCACGCCCGCTGGCCTGGTCCGCCGTAGACCAGGGCGTTCATGGTGCTGCCGTTCTTGCCGGACGTGATTGGATCGATGACGACTGTGACTTTTTGCAAGACTTGCCTCCAACTACTTTCGGCCGGTCACCAGGGCCGGCACTTGATCGCTGCCATACAAAACGTATGTGAACGTGCCGTGCAACCAGGCTTCGCCCGCTGCGTCGTCGTGCTTGGTGACGATTGATTCGCCATGCACGTGCGCGTAGCAGCCGCCGAGCCGCGTCACCTCCGCCGTCACCCGGTCGGTGGCATTGGCCATCAGTTGCCGGTAGCAGACATCCCACAGGTCGTCGCGATGGGCCAGCGTTCCAGGCACGCGATCGCTGTTCGCCGCCACCGTGTGCTCGGCCATCACCGCCGCGTCAAGCGGCGGGAGGTCGCGGTGCCAGAAGACGACTTGTGACGATGGCATGTGGCGGCCCTTTTCTGACGACCAACCGCACAAGAAATCTGTGCTAATCGGTATTTAATCTGTGGCCTAGCTGACCGGACGCGCGAACAGCAGGCCAGCGACGGCGACCATTCCAAATGCCACCAGGCCGGCCGCCACGCACACGGCCACCGCCCTGCCCATGCTGCGATAATCAAGCGCCTGCCTCACGGCGAGCACGGTCGCGGCCACCATCCAGAGCGTGGCCAGCGCCACGACAAAGGGCGCGACCGCCCGCATGGCGCCAAAGGCCAGGAAGACACCTGGCGCGGCGGCAAACCCCATGGTGCGCAACAACTCCGCCGGCCGGCTGCTGGTGGTGGGTTCCGGCACGACCAGCGTGCCGATGGTCGTAATCAGGAGCGCCCACACCACCCACGCGCCGAGCGTCGCGGTCAGGCCGGCGATGAACATGGTGACGTTCAACTGCGAGCTGCCGGCGACCGCGAGGCCGCCCGCCAGGCACGTCAGCAACACCACAAGTGCGGCCTGGCCGCCCGCCGTGCGGTCTGCCTCGACGTCTTCAAATGTCGCCGGATCCAGCGCCAACGCGCCCATGAAGCGCCTGACGAACTGCGTCGTGGTTCCGCTTGCGGATTGCGTCATGGTGGCCATGTCGAACTCCCTGCCCGGATCAGGGAGCACAGACCATGCCAGTGCCACCGGCGCGCCGGGCGAGAAGATCCTCGAACGGGCCGGGGATATTCCCCCGCTCGGCGAAGAATTCCACGCGGAATCCGCCCATTTCCGGCGATTATCAAGGGACTGTATTTTGCAGTCTTCGCTGCCCATGGTCATGCTGAGCTTGCTCGTCTTGTGTCTCTTGCTGCCCTCGTCGTCGGCGGCGCAGCCCATGGCGCCTCCCGGCTGGGACGCGGGCCTCAAGCTCAAGGAATCGATCGATACCAATCCCGACCCGAAGGTGGTGGAGATCACCCTGACGGCCCGGCTGGCCGAGGTCGAGGTGGCACCGGGCAAACGGGTGCAGGCGTGGACCTACGACGGCGGGTTACCCGGGCCGCTCATCAAGACGCGCGTCGGCGACCGGCTGATCGTGCACTTCAAGAACGAACTGCAGGAGCCGACCACGGTGCACTGGCACGGCGTGCGTGTGCCGATCGAGATGGACGGCGTCCCCGGCATCTCGCAGCCGGAGGTCAAGCAGGGCGAGTCGTTCATCTACGACTTCATCGTGCGCGACGCGGGGCTGTACTGGTATCACCCGCACGTCATGTCCGCGGCGCAGGTCGGCTTCGGCCTCTATGGCGCGCTGCTCGTCGAGGATCCCGATGATGGCGTCGGTGTCGCCGACCAGGTGACGATCGTGCTGAGCGACATCGGCTTCGACGCCAAGGGCAAGCTCGAACCCTGGGACAGCGGCGGCTCGGCCGGCATGGTGTTCGGCCGCGAGGGCGACTACGTGCTCGTGAACGGCCGCACCCGCCCGGTGCTCGGCGCCCGTCCCGGCGCCCCGCAACGCTGGCGCATCGTCAACGCCGCCAAGAGCCGGTTCTTCTATCTCGATCTCGACGGCCAGATGTTCACGGTCATTGGCGCCGACGGCGGGCTGCAGGAGCACTCGGTGACGACCGACATCCTGCTGGTCACGCCCGGCGAACGGGTTGACGTGATCGTCGCGCCGAAAGGCACGGCCGGCACGCCGCTGACCTTGCGCGCGATGCTCTACAACCGCGGCTACGGCAGCGTGCAGTATCGCGGCGTCGAAGACGTGCTGACGATCGAGTTCACGAAGGAGCCGGCCGTGACCGCGCCGCCGGTGCGCGTGAGTCGTGCGCTGCCGGTGCCAACGGTCGAAGGCGCGACGCCAGTGGAGATGGTGCTGACGCTGCCGCCGATGGAAAACGGCAAGTCCGAGTTCCGCATCAACGGCGTGCCCTTCTGGAAGGCGGAGCCCTTCCGGGCCAGGCTCGGGGAAACGCAGCTCTGGACCGTCAAGAACGACAGCGACTGGGACCACCCGTACCATCTTCACGGATATTTCTTCCAGGTCATCGACGACCAGGGCCAGCCGGTGCGGCCGCTGGCGCTGAAGGACACGGTCAACGTGCCGATGAAGACGACGGTGCGGCTGCTGGTCACGTTCGACGAGCGGCCGGGGGAGTGGATGATCCACTGCCACATCCTCGATCACGCCGAGGGCGGGCTCATGGGGACGGTCCTGGTCGGCGACGTAAAAGCATCGGACCACGTGCACACAAAGAAGCAATAATCGGCTGCCATGGGCGAGACCCTTGCTTCCGCGCCGGTCTTCACCGCCCGCGGCATCACCAAGGTCTATCCCATGGGTGAGATCGAGGTGCATGCGCTACGCGGCGTGGACTTCGACCTGTTCCCGGCCGAGTTCGTGGTCCTGCTCGGTCCCTCGGGCAGCGGCAAGTCCACGCTGCTCAACATTCTCGGCGGCCTCGACATCCCGACCGCCGGCCACGTGGTCTACAAGGATCACGACCTGACGAAGGCGGGCGAGGCGGCGCTGACGGAGTATCGCCGCGAGCACGTCGGCTTCGTGTTCCAGTTCTACAACCTCATTCCCAGCCTGACTGCGCGCGAAAACGTCGCGTTGGTGACCGAGATTACCGAGCATCCGATGACCCCCGAGGAAGCGCTGGCGCTCGTCGGGCTCGGGCACCGGCTGGATCACTTTCCGGCGCAGCTGTCTGGGGGCGAGCAGCAACGCGTGGCCATTGCCCGCGCCATCGCCAAGCGGCCCGACGTGCTGTTGTGCGATGAACCGACCGGGGCCCTCGACATCACGACCGGCGTCGTCGTGCTCGAGGCGATTGAGCGCGTCAACCGCGAGCTCGGCACCGCCACCGTCGTCATCACCCACAACGCCGCTATTGCGGGCATGGCGCACCGCGTCGTGCGGCTCGCCGACGGCAACATCGCCGGCGTCAGCCGCAACCAGTCGCGGCGATCGGCGAAGGACATCCAGTGGTAGGCCGCCTGCCAATCGCCGCGCTCGATCGCAAGCTGCTGCGCGACCTGTGGGAGATGCGCAGCCAGGCCCTCGCGATCGGCGCCGTCATGGCCGCCGGCGTGGTGATGTTCGTCACCTACCTGTCGAACTTCGATTCCCTGCAACGGACGGTTGACACTTACTACGAGCGGCAGCGGTTTGCCGATGTCTTCGCCATGCTGAAGCGGGCGCCGACCAGCCTCGAGTCGGACCTGCGGGCGATCCCCGGCGTCGCCGTTCTCGACACCCGCGTCGTCGCGGACGTGACGCTCGACGTGCCGGGCCTGCTCGAGCCGGCGACCGGCCGGCTGATCTCGGTGCCGTCGCGCGGACGGCCGCTGCTGAACGATGTGTTCCTGCGGTCGGGGCGCTGGCCCGAGCCCGGGCGGCCCGACGAGGTGCTGGCGAGCGAGGTTTTCACCGAGGCCAACGGCATGTTGCCGGGCGACCAGATCACCGCCATCATCAACAGCCGCCGCCGCCGGCTGACCATCGTCGGCGTGGCGCTGTCGCCCGAGTACGTCTTCAGCATCCGTCCCGGCGAGATGATCCCCGACAACCGGCGTTTCGCGCTGCTGTGGATGGAGCGGCGCGCGCTGGCGAGCGCGTTCGACATGGAGGGCGGCTTCAACGACGTCAGCCTGCGGCTGATGCCGGGCGCCTCGGCCGACGAAGCCATTGCCGGCCTCGACCGTGCGCTCGAGCCGTTCGGCGGTCTCGGCGCGGTGCCGCGGCGGCTGCAGCAATCGGCGTGGACGCTCGACAACGAGCTGGCGCAGTTGAGCACGTTCGGGTTCATCATCCCGGCGATCTTCCTGGCCGTCGCGGCGTTCGTGCTCAACGTGGCGCTGGCGCGAGCGCTGGCGCTGCAGCGGCCGCAACTGGCCGCGCTCAAGGCGCTCGGCTACTCGAACGGCCAGCTGGCGTGGCACTACTTCAAATGGGCGCTCGTCATCGCGCTGCTTGGGGCCGTGACCGGCGTGGTCGTCGGCGCGTGGCTGGGCGCGCAGATGATCGAGTTGTACAACCTGTATTTCCGCTTCCCGTCGCTCGACTACCGGCTGTCGGCCGAAGTGGCGCTGGCCGCCCTGGCCCTGGCGCTCGTCTCGGCGGTGATTGGTTCGGTGTCGGCGGTGAGGCGTGCGGTGAAGATCCCGCCGGCCGAGGCCATGCGGCCCGAGTCGCCGGCCCGCTATCGCGCCAGCGTGCTTGAGACGCCGCGGGTCCAGCGCCTGCTGCCGCAGGGCGCCCGCATGGTGCTGCGCACCCTCGAGCGTCAGCCCATGCGCGCGTTCGCGTCGGTGATCGGGATTGCGTTCGGCGGCGCCATCCTGCTGATCGGCTTTGGCTTCATCGATGCCATCGAGGTGTTGATCGAGCGGCAGTTCAACGACGGCATGCGGCAGGACGTGACCGTGAGCTTCGTCGAGCCGCGGTCGTCAGCGGCGATGCATGCCGTGGCGGGCATGCCCGGCGTGATGTCGGTCGAACCGTTGCGGATGGTGCCGGCGCGGCTGCGGGCCGGCACGCGCTCGCGGACGGTCGCGCTGACCGGCCTCGACCCCGCCGCCGACCTCAACCGGGTCGTTGATCAGCGAGGGCGGCCGCGGACGCTGCCTCCGGAAGGCCTGGTGCTGTCGCTGATGCTGGCGACGGTGCTGGACCTCGCGCCCGGCGACCTGGTGCAGGTGGAAGTGCTCGAGGGACGCCGGCCGGTGCGGCAGGTGCGGGTGGCCGGCGTCATCGACGACATCATGGGGCTGCAGGCCTACCTGGACATCGCCTCGCTCGGGCGGCTGATGCGCGAGGGCGGCACGGTGTCGGGCGCCTATCTGCAGGTTGACCCGGCGCAGCTCGAGCCGCTCTACGCAAAGCTGAAGTTAACGCCGGCGGTGGCCGGGGTCGCGATTCGCGAGACGGCGCTGCGCAACTTCCGCGAGGTGATGGCGCAGAACATGAACCTGACCATCGGCATCAACGTGATCTTCGCCGCCATCATCGCGGTGGGCGTCGTCTACAACGCGGCCCGCATCTCGCTGTCGGAACGGGAGCGCGAGCTGGCCAGCCTGCGCGTGCTCGGGTTCACGCGCGGCGAGATCTCGTCGATCCTGCTCGGCGAGCTGGCGATTCTGGTGCTGGTGTCGCTGCCGTGCGGCACGCTGATCGGCTACGGGCTCGGCCTGTTCATCATGAGCATGTTCCAGAACGAGGTCTTCCGCATTCCGTTCATCGTCACCCCGGCCACGGTGGCGTGGGGATGGCTGATCATCATCGGTGCGGCGGCGCTGTCGGCGCTGGCCGTGCGGCGCCGGCTGGATCGGCTGGATCTGGTCGCGGTCTTGAAGTCGAGGGAGTAAGGTGATCGCCATGACCCGTTATTGGCGCTGGTTGCTGGTCGTGCTGGCCGTCGGCGCCGTAGTCGCGATCGCGTTGTGGCCGGCGCCGGTGCCGGTCGATGTCATGCCCAGCACGCGCGGCCCGCTGGCCGTCACCGTGGACGACGAGGGCGAGACGCGCGTCCGGCATCGCTACGTGGTGTCGGCGCCGCTGACCGGCCGGGTGCTGCGCAGCGAGCTCGAGGCCGGCGATCCGGTGGTGCGCGGCACCACGGTGGTGGCACGGGTTCGCGCCGAAGCGCCGGCGTTGATGGACGCGCGCAGCCGCGCCGAGGCCGACGCGGCGGTGGCCGTCGCGCGGGCCGCCCTGGGCCGCGCCGAGGCCGACCTGCGCCGAGCCACGGCTGCCGTGGGACTGGCGCGCGCCGACCTCAGGCGTCAGCGCGACCTGGGTGCCGCGCAGCTGACGACCCAGCAGGCCGTGGACGCGGCAGAAACCAACGCCAGCGGAGCCGAAGAGGCCGTGCGCGCGGCCGAGTTCGCCGTCGCCGGCGCCCGGTCGCAGTTCGACCAGGCCACCGCCCGGCTGATGACGCCGACCCTGGAAGCGAGCGGCCGGATCCTGACGCTCACGGCCCCGGCCGACGGCGTGGTGCTGAAGCGCCTGCGCGAGAGCGAGAGCGTGGTCGCGGCCGGCGAGCCGCTGCTCGAGATCGGCAACCCCGCGGCCGACCTCGAAATCGTGTCCGACCTGTTATCGACCGACGCCGTGAGGGTAAAGCCCGGGGCGAAGGTCCGCGTGGAGCAGTGGGGCGGCGATCGCGTGCTGGCGGCGACGGTGCGGCGGGTCGAGCCGTCGGGCTTCACGAAGATCTCAGCCCTCGGTGTCGAAGAGCAGCGGGTCAACGTGGTGATGGACTTCGATGACCCGGCCGAAGCCTGGAACGCACTCGGCGACGGCTACCGCGTGGAAGTGCGGATCGTGATCTGGGAGGCGGCCGACGTGGTGAAGGTGCCGACCAGCGCGCTGGTGCGCCAGGGCGACCGGTGGGCGGTGTTCGTGGTTGACGGTAATCGGATTCGCCGCGTGACGGTGGCGGTCGGCCAGCGCAACGCCGAAGAAGCCGAGATTCAATCTGGCCTCGCGGCGGGCGCACAGGTGGTGGTCCACCCCAACGACCGGGTGGTGGACGAGGCGCTGGTGGAAGTGCGCGCGTCACGCGAGTCGTGACCCGCGAGCCGCGCTGATCAGCGGATGGGCGTGCAGCGAATCGCCGACGGGATCCGATCGAGCATCATGTTGGCTCGCGTGTCGTAGAGGATCAGGTCGCGATCGAGAAACCGGTACTGGACATCGTCCGGCAGTGTCGGCAGCACGCCCAGCACGCTCGGCGGGACCGTCGAAAGCGATGAGTTCCGCGGGTACGGCGCGTTGGGGCGGAACGGGATGTTGCCGGGATTGTCCTCGAGGATGGCCGCGCAGATGCCGGGCTTCGTCACCCCCATCAGCAGTTGCTTGAACGCCGAATTGATCGCCGGCGTGAAGATGTCGCCCTGTCTGGCGCGCTCGCGCGCCAGCCGGATGCGCCTGGCCAGCGCTTCCTCGGCGCGCCGGATCTCGTTGTTGTTGGCGGTCACAACCAGTCCGGGCAGCCCGTCCTCGAGCGTCCGTCGCAACTCGGCGTAGGCGGTAATACGCGCGCTGAACTCGGCGACGATCAGTTCGTCGGCGGCCGCCGACGGTTTTGCGGACGGTGGCGTCTGGACGTTCTGTGCCATGGCCACCGACGCCAGCAACGCGCAGGGCAGGAGAGCCGCGAAGGCGAGTCGCAGGTTCAGTCTCACGTCATCTCCATTGTCGGTGATCTCCGGGCCTCTTGCTGTGCTTCATTGCACGTCGCATTGCACGCCACCGTGTAGCATCCGGCTTTAGCCGGATAAGGCCACTAGCGCGGCGGTAGGTTCATGGTCACGTCCTGGAGTTCGAACTCGCCATAGATGAACTCCCCTTCGGGCAACAACCATCTCCCTTCGCCGTAGGCGGCCAGCGTCAGGGGCCCGAAGGCGCGGTGGTCGCGCACCGGCGTCGAGAAACGAAGCGGCGTGAACGTCCTGCCATCGGGCGACGACCGGGTTCGATCGTCCGAGACGAAGTTGCTCAGCCAGCCGTCCGCGTCAAACAACAGCTCGGCCGAGATCGTCTGGCCGGCGTTGGTAAAGCGCGCTCGCGCCGAGTGCCCATCAATCGGCTCCCATGTGATCCCGGGTCCGACGAGCGTCCCAGGTGCCAGCAGGCACATGTCGTTGAACAGCGTCACCGTCTCGGCGCGATCCATCTCTGGGCCGCGCGCATCAACCATCGAGATGGCACCAATCAATTTCACCTGCATCGTGGCATGGCCACTGGTCAGCCGATGAAAGACATCGACCGGCAAACCAAACATTCGCGCCCGCATGTGGAACAGCCGGGTCGGTGGGTCTGCGAAACTCTGTTGGTCGGCCTCGAATGGCATCCACGCGGCACCTGGCGCGCTCCGGATGCGACCGGTGAAGCGGAGGCGGTAGTTCTGGACGCGCGGCTGGCCGACGACACCCGCCAGGCGCAGGTAGCGCTGCACCGGCGCGGGCAGCGGCGCCAGGTCGGTGTCGGTGACGATGGCCGAAGCAGTGATGCGCGCCAGGCCTTCGGCGGCGTCGCGCTCGAACTGCGCCTGGAAGCTGCGCGGCCCGGCAGTGAACCAGCTGTGAGCCACCACCAGCAGCAACACGATGTTGGCGAGGGTGCCCGCCCACGCGTCACGCCAGGCCGTCAGGATGACGGCCTGCGACAACAGGATCGCTATCGCCCCAGCCATCCAGGTGTGACGCGAGCCGATGGCCAGCATGGCGGCGGTCGCGATCACCAGTCCGCCGGCCAGCAGCCACGCCACGCCCATCGCGCGGGAGATGGGCTGGCCCAGTTGCGGCAGTTCAGCAAAGCCAAACGCCTTCGCGAACCCCATCGCGTGAATGAGTCCGTGTAGCGCCAACACGCCGACGACCAGCCATCGCATGCAGTTGCAGACAGCAATCGACGTACCTGGCGGCCGTCAGGAAGTTGGACGGACTCCATGCGCCCCGCGCGAGCGGCGAGACTGCTGCTGGGGGCTTTTTCAGGGCGTGGTGCTGAAATTTACCACCTACGAACGCCGTGGATGCACGATCAACACCGGGCACGTGGCGTGGCGAATGACGTCCTGGACGTTCGAACCGAACACGGCGCGGCTGACGGCGTTGCGTCCGTGCACCCCCATCACAATCAGGTCGACCTTCCTGGCGGCCGCCATGCGCAGCACCTCGCGCGACGCCTTGCCTTCGACCACCGTCGTCTCCACGGTGCAGTAGTCGCGCACCGCGAATGGGATCAGGGCTTCGAGGCGAAGCAGTTGCGATGCTTCGGTCCGGGTCCGCAAGTCCTCGATGTCGTAGTCGTACGAGGCGGGTGGCTCCCGCAGCTCGAGCGGCACTTCGATGGCGTTCAGGATGGTGACGTGCGCGCCGGCCTCGGCGCCGAGCGACAACGCGTAGCCGAGGGCGTCGCGGGCGCTTTCGGAGAAGTCCACCGCGCACAGGATGCGGTCGAACTCGACGTTGCCGGGCGGCACGGCGTGGTCCGTGCCGTGCGGCACGATCAGCACGGGGCAGGGTGCCAGCCGGAGCACCCGTTCGGCGACCGATCCCAGCACCAGCCGCGTCAGCCCGCCGTGACCGTGGTTGCCCATGACCACCAGGTCGGCCGGCCAGGTCAGCGCCTGGTCCAGGATCTCGGCGGTAACGCTCGGCGACTCGGCGACGGCCATGTCGGCCGCGGCCGCGACACCGGCGGCGGTGGCGAGCTGGCGCATGTGCCCGGCAATCTTGTCGCGGTCTCCGGGCGCCAGCGTGAACGCCTTGGGCGGACTCTCCAGAGGTGGCAGGATGCCGACCGGCGGCGCCAGCACGAACACGTGAAGGGCTCGCAAGTGCGCGCCGTACCACCGCGCAATCGCCGCGGCGTGGTGCAGCGCCCGGTGCGATGGTTCCGAAAAGTCGATCGGGCAGAGGATGCGCGAGATGTCGACGGGGGTTGGTAACGACACGGTGGCTCCCGCCGAGGGTGAAGCAATCGCCGTGCCCGCGCCCAGGTCAGGCTCAAAGGATCGCGTGGTTGCCGGACGGTCCGTACAAAAAAACAGGGCGGCTGACGAGCCGCCCTGAAAAGTCGTGGAGGAGACGAAGCTAGAAGCGGTAGAGCACGCGCGCAAACACCCGGTGCCCCTCGTAGGGCCGGTTGCCGTAGCCGGTCATCAAGCCGCCCAGCCAGTCGATGCGCGGCACGCCGGTGGCCTCGTAGAAGCCCACCGGACCGTTAGAGTCGATGGTGTTGAAGTCGGTGATGCTCAACTTGTCGTAGGAGTAGCCGATGCCGGCGCCGATGGCGGAGGTCAGGAAATATTTCAAGTCGACCGACAGGCGCTGCCATTCGTTGACGACGTTCGGCAGCGGGATGAACGAGTTGGCGGCGATCAGCGCGGGGATGCGCGGCCCACCGTAGTTAAAGGCGTTGTCCGAATCGTTCATCTCGTAGCTGAAGCGGAGGTCCGCCTTGGCGTTGGCCAGTCCGGTCAGGTCGAGGTAAGTGATCAGCGTGTTCACGACCTCGTTGTTGTCGAGCGTCCAATTGCGCGCCGGGTCGGTCCAGCTCGCGTCGGGCGGCGGGTTGGCGTTGCGCGCTCGCTGCAGGGCGTCGAACTGGTCGCGTCCATAGCTGATGCCGAAGTGCACGGTGTCGTTCGGGTTGATGTTGACGCCCCCAACGAGCGCCTTGATGTCCTGGCTCAACAGGCCGAACTGCTCGCGGCCTGCCGGAATGGAGTCGTCGCCCAGGAACTCGTCCTCAGTCGTTGACCATTGCACGAAGACATCGAACATCGGCACCGGGTTGATGCTGAACGTGATCGTCGCGCGGGTCCGGTCCCGGTCGGCCTCGTCGTAGTAGCGCAGGCCAGGCTGCGTGCCCGCCGGTCCCGACTCGTAGTCGAGGCCGCTCAGGATGTAGCCATCGCCGCGGCGCTGCCCCGCGTCGTAGGTGGCCCTGATGGTGGCCGTCGTGAACAGGGTGGCGTCATACGCGAGCCGGAACGTGTTCTCGGAGACATCGCTGAAGCCGCGGCCATGCCGGTCGAACTTCTCGTTGGCGACGCCGACTTTGAGAGAGCCCATGTCACGCAGCCCGAAGGTGGCATTGGCATCGAAGTTCTTCCGGGTAATCTGGAAGTACTCCGAGTAGCCCTCGACAAACGGCGTCAGCGGATCATCGGAGAGGCCGCGCACGGCGCCGTCGAAGGTCACGTACTGCCGGCCGTCGAAGTGGGGGGTGTTGTTGTTGTGGTCGTTGTAGCGATAACGCGCCTGGAGGGTCAGGTAACTCGTCGGCCGGCTGTTGAAGTTGACGAGCGCATTGAGGCTGTTCACCTCGGCCTGCGCCGAGGCCCGCGGCAGGTCACGAAAGACGGGATACGTGGCCAGCACCGCCGGGTTGTTGATCGACGTGTTGAGCGACCAGGGCAGCAGGGACTCGTTCTGCCGCATGTAGGCCAGCTGCACGTTGCCGTTGATCGTGGTCCGTGGCAACAGCTTGTACATCCCGGTCGCGCCGAACGAGTTGAGCGTGTTGCTCGGCCACAAGGCGGTCTGCCCGAACGCCGGGCCATTGCCGTTGCTGTAGGCGCTTGGGTCGAAGGGGCCGCGCGGCGGTTCCAGGCCGTTGTTGAAGTCGGTGGCCCGAATCGGGTTGTCCCACGTCAGCGTCTGCTCGTTGTTCTCGAAGTAGCTGCCCCAGTAATCCAGGCGGAACATGCCTTTGGCGTTGACCCACTCGGTGCCCGCCTTCAGCTCGTTGTTGCGCTGGTCGATCGGCGCCGCCAGGTGGTTCACGTTATTGAACGCGAACGAGGCCGCCCAGGGCATCGAGCCTTTGCGGCCGGTGGACGAGAACTCGAGGTTGAGGCCCAAGGCCGGAGTCGCGGCATAGTCGAGACTGACGGCGGTGATGCTGCGCAGCACCTCCATGTCGTCCGGCTGCAACAACTGGTTGTAGATCGACCGGTTGTTCCTGGCGGCCGCGGCGGTGGTCGCGTTGCAGGAGGTCGGCCCCGAGCCCGGGGCGCAGGGCACGCCGACCGCGTTACCGTCGGCCGGCGCGTTGGTCGGTCCCTGGATGCCCTGGCGCACGGCCGCATCCAGCGTGAACCGGCCATTGCCCTGGTTGGTCCACGCCAGCGGCGCGTCGTACAGGTAGTTCATGGGGACCTGGTCAAACAGTCCGCTGATTGAGACCTTCCCGTTGGTGTAAGCGGCCGAATAGCGCTGGTCGCGATAGCCGACGTTGGAAGCACCGGCCGCGAAGCGGTAGGTATCGGCGTCCTTCTTCATCTCGAAGAACGTCGTGGCTCCCGGGCGCAGGTCGCTGTAACGCTCGAAGCGCGCTTCGTCGCCATCGGTGCTGCCGCCGCGGAGGCCGACGTCGAGCAGGCCCACGGTGGGCACGCCGGCGGGGGGAAGGGGCAGGGACGGCGGGGCCTGGGCCAGCGCCGAGTGGGCGGTGGCCAGCAGCAGCGCCGCACAGATTGTCAAAGTTCGGTTGCGCATCACATGCCTCCAATCACCGCAGGAAGAACTTGCCGTTCGGATGGTTCGACCCGTGAACCTGCTGGTGGCAGTTCGCGCAGGACTTGCCGTAAATCTTGTTGGCATTCTGCGAGTTGTTCAGGGTAAAGCCCTCGTAAACGGTTGGAGGATGCCGCGAGGTCACGTGACACCGCTGGCAGAGGAACGGCTGCTTGGCGACGAGCATCCGGTCGTTGTTGCTGCCGTGCGAGTCGTGGCAGGTGGTGCAGCTGTCGGCGACCGGCGCGTGCTCCCACAGGAACGGTCCGCGCTTCTCGGTGTGGCAACTGGTGCAGCTCTGGTCGATCGTGGTGCCCACCTTGAGCAGTTTCACATTCACCGAGCCGTGCACGTTGTGGCACGAGGCGCAGGTCATCTTGCCCTCGCGAACCGGCATGTGGTTGAAGCGCTGCTGCTTGTTGGTGACGTTCTGGTGGCACTTGGCGCAAGTGAGCTGCTCGGTCTTGGCCCGCATCAGCACCGGGCCCTTGGCCGAGTGGATGCTGTGGCAGTCGATGCACTTGACGTTGCGGTTTTCGTGCTGGCTGCCTTCCCAGAGGGCATGCTCGCCCCGGCTGTGGCAGGTCTGGCACTGTTGATTGGACTGGCTCGCCGAGACCTTGGCCAACAGGATGGGCTTGATCTTCTCCGGGTCGCTGACATGCGCCTCGCCCGGGCCGTGGCACGACTCGCAGCCTTGTTGCGCCGCCGGCGTGCCCGGGTTGGCCTTGAACCCGTGCTTGGTCCCCGCTACGTTCTGGTCGTAGCCCTCGTGGCAGGTGGCACAGGTGTCGGCGCCGACATACCCGGCTGGCGGCGTGGCCGGCGCCTGCGACTGCTGCGGCTCGGCCGCGGGCGCCTCCACGGCACTCGGCTCGGCCGGAACCGCCGTTGGGGGCGACGCGACGCCGCTTGCCACGAACACCGCGCCCCACAGGCCGGCAGCTAAAACCAAGACGTATCTGGTGATCGACATACAAAGTCCTCCGGACTCAACCGGTGCTGAAACTTTCCCGCCGATGGGGGAATATCCCACCGGTTCGTACCTGACTTGTCTTACTCAGGACACTTCATGGCAGGTCGAGCAATCCTGTGAAATCACCTTGCCATCTCGAGTCTTGTGCTCGTCGTTATGACACCGGAAACAGCCCGGAAACTCCATGTGGCCCTTGTTGTCCGGATGGGTCCCAAACGTCACCTTCATCGCCGGGAACACGTTGCGGCTGTGCAAGGTCTGTACCCCCTTCACGGCGCGCTCGATATCGGCCTGGCGCGAGGTCCACAGCGCCGGATAGCCGTCGCGATAAAACGCACTCACCCGGTTGGCGATCTCCCGATCGGCCGTGGCGCGGTCAGGGTAGGGCACGGTCAGCGCCGCTACCGCCTCGCGCTTCGCAAACGGCAGATCCTTGGCAATGGCACCGGACGCCATGGCCTCGTTGACCGCCCGATCGGCCGACCGGGCAAAGGCGTGACTCGGACGATTGTGGCAGTCAACGCAGTCCATGCGCCGGCGCTCGCCGACGGCGAGTTGCGCCTCGGTGACGCCCTCGCTGTAGTACTCGCGCGTCTCGCCGTCCGCAGTCGTCAGCTTGACGTAGCCAATGTTCTGCCGCTCGCGGTCGAGGGCAATGTACTCGACGACGTTCTCTTCGGCGACGTGCCAGTGGATGCCGCCCGGCCGGCCGGTGCCGTCAATCCCGCCGATGCGCAGCCGCAGCGTCGTGATCGACTCGGTGTTCGCCTCGTCGTCGGCGAACTCGTGCCTGGTCTCGATCTTGTCGCCGTGGAACTGGGCCGGCCAGTGGCACTCGGCGCAGGTTTCGCGGGCCGGGCGCAGGTCGTGCACCGGTGACGGAATCGGCCGGCTGTGCGTGTTCAACATCACCGCGAACACCTGGCGGGTGCCCGACAGCTTCGATTTGGCAAACCAGCCGGCGCCCGACCCGATGTGACACGACACGCACTTGACGCGCGCGTGCGGGCCATTCTGGTAGGCGACATACTCCGGCTCCATCACCTCGTGGCAGGTCGCGCCGCAGAACTCCACCGAGTCCATCGCCTCGACGCCTTTGTAGGCCGCGGCCGAAAGAATCAGCAGGTTGACCGGTGTCAGCACGGCGATCCCAAACAGAATCGCGCGCGTGTGGGAATTGTTGAGGTCGATCCGTGGCCACTCCCGCAAACTTGGCGCGAGCCCCGCCAGCCGCCGCCGCCGTTCCCGCCAGACGCCGAGCGGAATCATCAGCAGGCCGAGCACGGCCAGGGCCGGCAGCGTGATGAAGAACACGATGCCGAGATACGGGTTCTCGTGGGCGATCACGCCGCTCAGCTCGATCAGGAAGAAGGCGAGGAACAGCAGCACCGAGATGGTCGTCAGCACCGCGCCGGCGATCGTGATCGGATTGCGAAGCACGCCCACCGGCGAGGCGGGTTCGGCTGGCGGCAACGTCTCACTCATTGAAGGTCCCCACAAGGATTAACACCAGCAACACCAGGCCCAGGATCACCGCCGCGGTGCCGACGACCCGGCCGGCCTGCGACAACCAGCCCGGCGCCGGCGGCGCCGACAGCGCCTCGAGCGTGCCATCCTTGGCCATCCGCTCGTACTCCGCGGGCCGTTCGCTCAGCAGCTCTTCCTCGGTGACCTGCCCGGTGAACATCACCATGTCCATCGGGAACTTCTCGGGCCGGAAGTGACTGTTGAAGAAATGGATCGTGAAAATAAAGCCCGTCGCCAGCAGTGCTTCCTCACCGTGAATAATCACGGCCACGTTGAAGATCCAGCCCGGGAAGAACCCGCTAAAGAACTCCGGGAACCACAGCAGCAGGCCCGAGCCACCGATGATCACCATCCCCCAGAACACCGCCCAGTAGTCGAACTTCTCCCAGTACGTGAAGCGGTCGAAGTGCGGTCGCTCCGCTTTGCCAACGAACCACTTGACGTGCTGCCACAACTGCGCGGCATCACGCGGCTGCGGGACCATCGAGGTCGGCCCCCACAACAGACCTGGTTCCTTGCGCCGGGTGAGCCGCCAAACTAACTCGGCGAGATGACCCGCGAACAGCACCAGCAGCGTCACCGCGAAGATTCTGTGCAGGATGCCGGCGACTTCGATGCCGCCGAGGCCGCGCGACAGCACGCCCGCCCACGGGCGGTCGCTGAACATCAGCGGCAGGCCGGTAGTCGCCAGGCCGAGAAAGCTGGTGAACAGGACCAGGTGCATCGCCCGCTGGTAAGGCTGGAAGCGGACAACATGGCGTTCGCCGGGCGTCATGACGCCGAGTCCTCTCTGGCCGCCGCGGCCGCGCGCCGCTTCTGCCGCGCCCGGTACGACCGCGGGAACCAGAGCAGCGTGTGCACTCCGAAGAACGCAAACACACCGAGCAACAGGCCTTGCATGGACCGATAGGTCCAGTAGACCGGCGCGCTGCGGGTCGAATCATTCTTGTCGGCATGCGGGTCGTACTTCACGAACGACTCGCTCGCCTGGGGATGGCAGCTGCGGCAGGTGGCGACGAGATTCTGCGGCGCGATGGTCGAGGCCGGATTGCTGGCCGGCAGGACGCCGTGATAGTCGTGGCAACTGCTGCAGGTCGCCGTGCGCGTCGACCCGAGCGTGGTCTTCTGGCCGTGGAAGTTGTCGCGGTACGACGAGACCCGCTCCAGATGGCACGTGCCGCACTCGGCGATCACCGAGAGGCGCCAGGCATCGGCGTCGCTGCGCTGGATCCGATGCGCGGTGTGACAGTCCGAACAGACCGCCGCCGCCGACTGATTGGGCCCGAGCGGTTGGGCGTGAACGCTCGTCGCGTACAGCGGCGCGATGCCCTCGTGGCATGTCGTGCAGGTGCCGGCGATCTTGGCGCGATGGACCTTGCTTTCAGGGTTAGAAGGACCCTGGATGTCGTGCGTGCCATGACAGGTGCCGCAGCGTGGCGCGACCGCCAGGCCGCTCCTCGAAACGGCCAGGCCGTGCACGCTATCCTCGTAGTTACGACCTTCCCCGTCGTGGCAGGTGGAACAGGTCGCGGGCTGAAGCTTCTCGGGGTGCGGCCACTCCGTGGTCTTGGCCAGATCGGCGTGGCAACTGACGCAGGTGAGCGGGCCATGCACGGACTTGGCGACGGCGTCCACCGCGACGGCGATACTGGAGCCGTTGGCGCGGGTGGCCGAACTGTCCTCGTGACAGGCCAGGCAATCTTCGTTAGCAGGCGGCGCCGGGGCTTGCCCTTCGGCTGGCGCCTGGGCTGCGGCTGGTGCCGCGGCTGCCATCAGGCAGACCGCCAGAACACCAACCGCAAACACGACCCGGGTCGACATGAGCGCTTACTTGGTGAGCGACTTCATGTAGGCGACGACCGCATCCAAGTCGGCCTTCTCCAGCTTGGGATACGCCCGCATCGGTGGCTTGGCGGTCGACTTTGCCTTCTTGGCCGCTTCGACCGGGTCGACCATCCACTCGCGGATCTGGTCGGCCGTCAGCTTGGTGCCCACGCCGTCAAGCGGAAACTTCTTGTTGCCAACGCCCGCGATGGAGTGGCACATCGAGCACTTCTGAGCCGCGTAGACCTTGGCTCCCGCTTCTGCCTGCGCGTAAGCCGGCCCCGCCGACACGACCAACGCGCCGCCGAGAAACATCAGGGTCAGTGAGCAGAACCGAAACATAAGGCCTCCGAAAAGTCAGTTTGTTTAGTCGCGTTCCCAATCCTGGGGAAAGTCGGCCGCGATTGCTGTTCAATAACGGACATATTCAGTCCGGATTGCCAGAGCGCGCTCGATGCCGGTCCAACCAGCTTTAGTGCAAGAATCCAGCCGTCCTGCGACGGCCTTCCTGCCCGGGCTCGCCGCCGACAACTGGGGGAATATTCCAAAAACACACGGAAAGATCCCCGCCCCGCATCATCGCTGAGCCAGAATCCCGCAAGCGCAGCAGGGTCCCTCGCGCACGATGGCCTGGCACACGCGTTGCCACTAGCCTGATGCTGAGCATCACCAACCGTCGATCTACCTCGGCCATAGCCGCCGCATGTGTGGTGGCCATCAGCCTACATCTACTGCTGAAGTACGGCCAACTGGCCAGCGCCGCCGCCGCGGACCTTCCCCTGCTGGCGGCCATCATCCTCGGTGGCGCGCCGCTGCTGTACGACCTGTTCCGCAAGTTCCTGCGACGCGAGTTCGGGGCCGACCTGCTTGGCGGCATTTCCATCCTGACTTCGCTGTGGCTCGGCGAGTATCTCGCCGGGTCGATCATCGTGCTAATGCTGGCCGGCGGCGCTGCCCTCGAGAGCTACGCCCTGCGCAGCGCCTCCTCCGTGCTTGACGCACTGGCCCGCCGCGTGCCCCTCGTGGCCCATCGCCGCACGGACGGAGCCACGACCGACGTGGCGCTCGGCGACATCGCGGTGGGCGACACCCTGGTGATCCACCCCCACGAGATCTGCCCGGTCGATGGCGAGGTGCTCGAGGGCCACGGCGTGATGGACGAGTCCTATCTCACCGGCGAGCCGTTCGAGATCACCAAGACGCGTGGCTCGCAGGTGATCTCAGGTGCGATCAACGGCAACGCCGTGCTCGTCATCCGGACCACGCGCCGGGCCGCCGACTCGCGCTACGCCCGAATCATGGACGTGATGCGCGACTCGGAAGCGACCCGGCCGCGACTGCGCCGGCTGGGCGATCAGCTGGGCGCGATCTACACGCCGGTGGCGCTGGCGGTCGCGTTGGCCGCGTGGGCGGCGACCGGCGACGCCACGCGCTTCCTGGCCGTGCTGGTCATCGCCACACCGTGCCCCCTGCTGATTGCCATTCCCGTCGCCATTGTCGGCTCGATCTCGCTCTGCGCCCGCCGCGCGATCATCGTCAAGAGCCCGGCGGTGCTGGAGTCGATCGCGACCTGCCGCACGGCGATCTTCGACAAGACCGGGACGCTGACCTACGGCGAGCCCACGCTCACGGAGATCCTGGTGGCCGAGGGCTTCTCGAGGGAGGAGGTCCTGAAGCTGGTCGCCAGCCTCGAGCGCTACTCGAAGCACCCGCTGGCGCGTGCGGTGCTCGCCGCCGCCAGCGCCGACGCCGTCGGGCTGGCCGAAGCGTCCGAAGTAACCGAACCGCCCGGTGCGGGCCTGCGCGGCAGCGTGCTCGGTCGCGAAGTCATGGTGACCGGCCGGTCGCAACTGCTCGCGCGCGACCCGTCCGCAGCCGGTCAGCTGCCGGCGGCGGCCGGCGGCCTCGAGTGCGTGGTGGCCCTCGACCATCGCTACGCCGCGACCTTGCGGTTCCGCGATGCGCCTCGACCCGACAGCCGTTCGTTCGTGCAGCACCTTGGCGTGAAGCATGGCTTTCGCAAGACGATGATCGTGTCGGGCGATCGCGAGTCGGAAGTGCGTTACCTCGCCGACAAGGTCGGGGTGACCGAGGTGCACGCCGAACAGAGTCCTGAACAGAAACTGGCGCTCGTCCGCGCCGAAACCGCGCTGGCGCCGACGCTGTATGTCGGCGACGGCATCAACGACGCGCCGGCGATGATGGCCGCGACCGTGGGCATGGCCATCGGCGAGCACAGCGACGTGACTGCCGAAGCGGCCGGCGTGATTGCCCTCGAGAACACCCTGAAGAAGGTCGATGAATTCATGCACATCGCGCGGCGGATGCGCGCCATTGCACTGCAGAGCGCGGTCGGCGGCATGGCGCTCAGCATGATCGGCATGGGCTTCGCCGCCGCCGGCTACCTGACGCCCGTCGGCGGCGCCTTGCTGCAGGAGGCGATTGACGTGCTGGCCGTGCTGAACGCGTTGCGGGCCGCGTTCCCGCCAGCGACCATGCACGACTTTTAGGTTACCGAAGTGCTGCGCCGCTGCGTGGCAGCAACTGGAACATCTTCGTCACGCCTTCATCCACCTGCTTTTCAAGCCGCTCCTGGTTGTCGATGACGCCGGTCATGGTGTCCTGCGACCAGCCGCGCCAAATCACCTTCTTGGTCTTGACGTCGACGATGTCGATCACCAGGGTGCCCTGGTCGAAGTCGACCACTTGCGGCTGGCAGTCGCCGTAGCAGTACCCGGCCGCGTGGTCGGCGCCGTACACGTCCAGCCGCTGGTTGACGCTGGCGTGGTAGTGCACCAGCAGGTCGGCGGGCCGGCCCTCGGCGGCGCGCGTGAAGCCCTTGGCCGTCATCTGCTTCTCGACGGCGCCCTGCAGGTAATCGTTGAAGAACGGGTTGTTATCGAGCCGCGGATCGCCGACCGGCAGGTTGTCGGGCGGGCCCCATTCGTAGGTCACGAACTCGGCAAAGTTGACGCCGCGCTCGAGGTGGGCGCTGACGTTCATGGTGGCGCAGGCCGCGGTGACCGCGAGGGCCACGGCGGCGGCAAGGGCAGTGAGGGTGCGCATGACGTTCTCCAATGTGATCAATAGCCGCCGTGTGCACGCGCGTAGCGGCCCGTTTCGTCGCGCTGCAGAAAACCTTCCCTGACCAGGTGGTCCAGGGCCTGTTGGCAGGTGGCGGCATCGACCGACCACAGGCGCCTGGCTTGTTCGAGCCGAAGTCGCAGGCCCGGCATTTCGCGGTACTCGCCGCGAATGCGGAGTTCCAGTGCGCTTGACGGCGAGCGATGGAACACATGTACCGTGCAGGGCTCATTCAATTGGCCAGCCATAACACCTCCCGTTTCATCCCGGAGAGAGCATCCCGCATGCCAACACTGGACGGGCCGCGAATGACGCAGATACCCGCAGGTTTAGCGGGGAAATACCCCCAGCTTGCGGAGTATTCCTCGCTTCAACAACCGTCACCGGCCGCACACCCCGCGGGCCCGGCGGCAGCGAGTTTGCAGCTTTCCCGGCAGACACCTTATCCAGGAGAGTCGCGATGAGAGTCTACGAAGTGATGAGCAAGGCCGTCGAAACCGTCAAGCCGAAGGTGGCCGCCTCGGAAGCCAAGACTCGCATGCGGCAAAAGAAGATCCATCACCTGGTGGTGACCGACGGCTCCGAGCTGCAGGGCATCGTGTCGGATCGCGATCTCGGCGGCGCCAAGCTGCCCAAGGTCCTTGGCAAGTGGACGGTGGCCGACCTGATGACGAGCCCGGTGCTGACGGTGACGACCCGCACGCCGGTGCGGCGGGCGGCGAGCCTGATGAAGGGCCGCTCGATCGGATCGCTGGTCGTGACCTCGGCCAACGGCAAGGTGGCGGGCATCGTGACGGTCTCGGACCTGCTCGAGTTGCTCGCCCGCAAGCCCGAACACAAGTCCAACCGCGAGGTGCGCAAGGCCCGCGGACAGGAGGAGTGGATCGAATCGGAGGCGTAAACAACCAGCCTCGCCACAGTCCCTCGCCCCCAGCGACGCGCGTTGGCGGCAGCCCCGCTCGCTGCCAATGTGGCGTCCGGCTTCAGCCGGACCGTTGATCGCCAATCGCCGCGCGACCACCGTAGACCGACGCGTGACGCGCGGCAGATGGCTCAACGCAACGCGAAGGTGCGTGCCGCACACCGGCGGTTCCGCACGGGACTGTGGCCCTCTTTACCGGCGCGCGAGCGGCCCACGGAATAGCCGATACAAAACCGAGGTAATCTGCTATTCGTTGTGCGGCACCGCGCATGAGTGAACCCGAACCGCAGAAGCTGATGGACGCCGGCCGCATTGCCGAGGTGCGCTGGCGCGCGGTGATCGACGCCGCCGTCGACGGCATCATCGTGATCGACGCGAAGGGCACGATCGAGGTGATCAACGCTGCGGCCCAGCAGATGTTCGGCTACAGCGAGGCCGAGGCGATGGGCCGGAACGTCAAACTGCTGATGCCCGAGCCGGATCACTCGCAACATGACGGCTACCTGGCGAGACACCTCAGGACCGGCGAGCGGAAGATCATCGGCATTGGCCGGGCGGTCACCGGCCGTCGCAAGGACGGCCACACCTTTCCCCTGCACCTGTCAGTCGGCCGGATGGAGATTGACGGCGAACCGCATTTCACCGGCATCCTGCACGACCTGTCGAGCCGGGTCGAACTCGAAGACCGCCTGCGCGAGGCGACCGCCATGGCCCGCCTGGGCGAGATGGCCGCAGTGATTGCGCACGAAGTGAAGAACCCCCTGGCCGCCGTGCGCGGCGCCATCCAGGTGATTGGTTCGCGCATGAAGGGCGAGTCCGGCGACGGCGCGATCATCAGGGAGATCATCGCCCGCATCGACGCGCTGAACAGCCTGATCCAGGACCTGCTGGTGTTCGCGCGGCCGCCGCAACCCAAGCTGGTCCCCAGTGACCTGCGTGCCCTGCTGTCGAGAGTCGCCGACCTGATGAAGGCCGACCCGGCGCTTCACGCTCTCGAGGTCACGATTGCCGGCGAGGCCCCGCCCATGCCGCTCGACCCGTCCCTGATGACCATCGTGTTCCAGAACCTGTTGATCAACTCGGCGCAGGCCATGCATGGCAAGGGGGCGATCACGGTCTCGATGACTTCGGCGGACGGCTGGTTACGGGTGGAGGTCGCCGACCATGGCCCCGGCATTCACCCCGAGATCCGCGCGGCGCTGTTTCGTCCGTTCAAGACGACCAAGGCGCGGGGCACCGGCCTTGGCATGGCCACGGCCAAGCGGCTGGTCGAACTGCACGAGGGCCGCATCCACGTGACCTGTCCGCCTGACGGCGGCACGATCGTTACCGTGGAGTTGCCTTCTCCAGCTTGAACTTCTCGATCCGATAACGGATCTGGTCGCGGTTGAGGCCGAGCAGCGTCGCCGCCTTGGTCTGGTTCCAGCCGCTGCGCTCCAGGGCCTGGACCACCAGCGACCGTTCGAGCTCCTCGAGATTGATGCCGCCGGCCGGCAGCCCCATGCCCGCCGACAACTCCGCGTCTCCCGAAACGAGCATGGCGAACTGCGCTTCCGACAACTCGGCGCTCTCGGTCAGCAGCATGGCCCGCTCGACGGCGTTGCGCAGCTCGCGCACGTTGCCGGGCCAGGCGTAGGCCTGCAGCATCTTCATGGCGCCGGGCGACACGCCCGAAATCTTCTTCCGGAACTCGGTGTTGAAGAGGTCGATGTAGTGATGCAGCAGCCGCGGGATGTCGTCGCGCCGGTCGCGCAGCGGCGGCAGCGGCACCGCCATCACGTTCAGGCGATAGAACAGGTCTTCGCGGAAGCGGCCCTTCCGGACCTCGTCCTGCAGCGAGCGGTTGGTGGCGGCGATCACCCGCACGTCCACCTTGATGTCGGCGGAGCCGCCCACCCGCTTGAACGATTTCTCTTCCAGGAAGCGCAGCAGCTTCGCCTGCAGCAGCGGCACCATCTCGCCGATCTCGTCGAGGAACACCGTGCCCCCGTCGGCCGATTCGAGCAGGCCGTGCTTCTGCCGATCGGCGCCCGTGAACGCACCGCGCTCGTGGCCGAACAGCTCGCTTTCGAGCAGCGTTTCTGGCAGCGCCGAACAGGTGATGTTCATGAACGGCCGCGCCGCGCGGCTGCTGCTGTAGTGGATGACCTTGGCGGCCAGGTCCTTGCCCGTGCCGCTCTCGCCGGTCAGCAATACCGTCGACGCGGGGCTGACGCCAATCTTCTCGAGCATCGACCGCACCGCCACGATCGGCGCGCTGTCACCGACGATGCTGCCGGGGCCGTAGGGCTGCGCCTGGCGCGCCCGCAGCGTGCGGACCTCGCGCCGCAGGTGCGTCGTCTCGAGCGCCTTCTCGACCAGCAGCACGACTTCGTCGAGATCGAACGGCTTGGTGGCGTAGTGAAAGGCGCCGGCCTTCATCGCCTCGACCGCGGTCTGCACGCCGGTCTGCCCGGTCAGCATGATGACCAGCGTGTCGGGATCCGATTCCTTGATCTGCTTGAGCACCGACAACCCGCTCGCGTCGGGCAGCCCGATGTCGAGCAGCACCAGGTCGACGCCCTCGCGGTGTTGCGACAGCGCTTCGGCGGCGGTGGCGGCCTCGAGAGTGCGGTAGCCCTCGTCTTTCAACCGGCTGGCCAGCGACCATCGAATCAGTTGCTCGTCGTCGACGATCAGGATGGTGGCGTGTGGCATCAGGATGGCCGGGGTGTGCCGGTCAGGCCGAGAAGCTGGGCGAGCTCGGTGAGCTCGAACGGCTTGTTGAGGACGCCGATCACGCCGAGCTCGAGGGCCGCGGCGACGATCTCGGCCGTGCCGAACGCAGTCATCAAGACCACCGTTGACAGCGGCAGCAGCTCGCGCACACGGCCGAGCAACGACAGGTCGTTGACATCCGGCAGCCTGAGGTCTAGCACCACGACATCGAACGCCGTCCCGGCGTCGCCGATGGCACTAAGCGCACTGGCCCCGTCGGCCGCCTGGGCGACGACGAAGCCCAGGTCGCTGAGGGTCTCGCTGACCGACCAGCGGATCAACGCCTCGTCATCGACCACCAGGGCCGTGCGCGGCCGCGGACGGTCGGACAAACGGGATTCTTCGCCTGCTGAAATGGGCTGCACGAAGCCGCCAGTATGGCCCATGTTGGCGCCATCCATCAACGCGCCGGGGTCAACGCCTCCACCACGACGCGGCTCAACTCGCTCAGTTCAAATGGCTTGTTCAGGACGGCACGTACCCCCAACTGGCGGGCGGTGAACATGACTTCGGGCGTGCCGAAGGCGGTCATCAGGACCACCGGCGTTTCGGGCAGCAATTGGCGGATGGTGGCCAGCAGCGACAGGTCGCGCATGTCCGGCAGCCGCAGGTCCAGCACGATCACATCAAAGGGCAGGGCCGTGGTGGTAATGGCCTGTAAGGCCGAGGCGGCGCAGTCGGCCTGCTCCACATCAAGGCCGAGGTCGGCCAGGGTCTCGGTGACCGACCAGCGAATCAGCGGTTCATCGTCGACGACCAGCACGTGGAGTGGGTGTTTTTTCACGGCCGTCCTCAGAATCTCTCGCGCCGTCCGGACCGGTATCGGTGAATCAAACCCGATAACCCGAGCGAACGTGGTGGCGATCGCGTCCATGCCGAATCTCGTTTCAATAATCGGGCCATGGCTGGAGCCGGAGGATGGCATGTATTGTGCTCACCTGGTGGTCGCCGGCGCATCCGCCGCGCGATTTGATGAGGCTTCCAATGGTTGTGCTGAAGAACATTCTCGTGGCCACCGACTTCGGCGAGCCATCAGCCGTCGCCATGGCGTACGGCCGTGATCTCGCCCGCTCCTACAACGCCACCCTCCACGTGCTGCATGTGGTGGAAGACGTGATGATGCGCTACAGCCCCGAGGTGGGTTTTGCCATTCCGGACCTGCAGCGGGACCTCGAGAAGGCCGCGAAGCGCGACCTCGAGGCGTCGATCACCGAGGACGACCGCAAGACCCTCAAGTTGGTTGAGGTCGTGCAGACCGCCTTCAACGTGCCCGGCGGCGTCACCGAATACGCACGCGCCAACGCCATCGACCTGATCGTGGTCGGCACGCACGGCCGCGGCGCCGTGAAGCAGTTGTTGCTCGGCAGCGCCGCCGAGCGGATCGTGCGCACGGCGCCGTGTCCGGTGCTGGCGGTGCGCGCGAACGAACGCGACTTCATCGCGCCCGACGCGCTGGTCGCGGCCGCGAAGGCCTAGCGCATCACCGCGTTAGCCCGGTGGGCGTGGCTGAACGGCGTCGACCCGCACGCGCACGTCGATCGCCGACACGCCCCCGGGCAACACCTTCACCGGGTTGAGATCCAGTTCCTGGATCTCGGGGCACAGGCCGACCAGCGCCGAGATGCGCAGGATGGCGTCCCGGAACGCCGGTTCGTCCGCGGGTTCGGCGCCGCGGAACCCGCGCAGCAGGCGCACACCCTTCAGCGACTCGACCATCTCGTGCGCATCGCGATCGGTCACCGGGTGCAGCCGGCACGCCGAGTCGGCGAGCAGATCCACGAGCACGCCGCCGCTGCCGCAGACCACGACGTGGCCGAAGACGGGGTCGTTGATCGCGCCGATCATCATCTCGGCGCCGCCGTTCACCATGGGCTGCACCAGCAGCCCCTCCATGCGGTCGCCGAGCGCGCCGGTCAGTTCGGCGGCGGCCTGGCGGACCGCCAGCCTGGACTCGAGATTGAGCCGCAGGGCCCGGTGTTCGGTCTTGTGAAGCAAGGACGCGCCGACGGCCTTCAGTGCCACCGGCAGCCCGACCTTTACCGCCGCGTCGACGGCCTCGTCGATCGAGGTGGCGAGAAGGGATCGCGGCGTCGTGATCCCGGCCGCTGAAACCAGCGCGTTCGCCTCGACCGCCGACAGCCAGCCACCACCGCGCCGCACGGCCGTGTCGACGACCGCGCGCGCCAACCCTTCCTGGATGTCGGGAAACGCCGGTGCGTCACTCGGTGGCTGCCGCCGCCACTCGCCGTAGGTCGCGACCCGCGACAGCGCAATGGCCGCCGGTTCCGGGAAGGCGTAACACGGTACCGCCGCCAGCGATTCGGGCGCCGCATGGCTCCGCATGAACACGCCCGACACGGGCTTGCCCGACTCCGCCGCTGCGCCGGCAATGGCCGTGGCGACGTCATCGGCGCTGGTGATCAGGGGCGGAATGAAGATGACGATGGCGCTATCGACGTTGGGGTCGGCCAACAGCAACTGCAAGGCCTGCCGGTACTGGGCCGGCGAGGCCGAGGCGAGCATGTCGACCGGGTTGTGGACGGCGGCCGCGGCCGGCAGCAATGTCTTGAGCCCGACCTTGGTCTCGGCCGTCAGCTCGGCGGCGAGCAGGCCATGCGCCAGGCAGGCGTCGGCGGCCAGGATGCCTGGACCGCCGGCATTGGTCAGAATCGCGACCCGGCGCCCCTGCGGCAGCGGTTGTCGCGACAGCAGGGTCGCCACATCGAACAACTCGGTGACCGTGTCGGTCCGGATCACGCCGGCCTGGTGAAAGAGCGCGTCGACGAAGTCGTCGCTCGAGGCCAGCGCGCCGGTATGCGAGGCGGCGGCGCGCGCGCCAACCGGTGAGCGTCCCGACTTGAGCGCCACGATCGGCTTGGTGCGGCTGATGCGGCGGGCGATGTGGCTGAACTTCGACGGGTTGCCGAAGCTCTCCAGGTACAGCAGGATGACCGCCGTGCTCGGATCCGTTTCCCAGTAGAGCAACAGGTCGTTGCCCGACACGTCGGCCTTGTTGCCCACCGAGACGAAGGTCGAGATGCCGATGTTCAGCTGGCGGGTGTAGTCGAGAATCGCGAGGCCGAGCGCGCCGCTTTGTGTCGACATCGCCACGCCGCCCGCCGGCGGATACACCGGCGAGAACGTCGCATTCAATGCGAAGCGCGCATCGGTGTTCAGCAGGCCCATGCAGTTGGGGCCGATCAGCCGGCTGCCGGCACTGCGAATCTTCCGGACCATTTCGCGCTCGACCGCGCGGCCCTCCTCGCCGCACTCGCCGAAGCCGGCGCTGATGATGCAGATCGCGGGCACCTGTTTCGCGAGGCAATCGTCCACCGCCGCCGGCACCTGCGCCGCGGGTACCACGATCACCGCCAGGTCCACCGCCGAAGGGATGTCGGCGACCCGCGGATAGGCGGTCAGGCCCTGGAGAGTGGCGGCAGTGGGATGCACCGGCACCACCGCGCCTGTGAAACCGGTGGCCAACAGGTTATGAAGCACTTCCGACCCGATCTTGTTGCGCTCGCGGCTCGCGCCGACCACGGCGACACACGACGGCTCGAAGAACGGGGTAAGGGCCTGGCGGGATGGAGGGGGCAACTCGGGCAAACTCGGATCCTCGGCTCAACCCATGCACGGACCGGGCCAGCGCGGAATATTACTCAGGTGGCTGGAAATGTCGCGGTTCGAACGCCAGCCAGACCGGCCGGCGGGGCTTTTCTGATGGCATGGAGGTTGCCCTCAAAATCAGTAACGGTCATCCAGAAAGGGACCAGGTCATGAGCCCCGACATCAAGAGCATTCTCGTTCCGGTGGACTTCAGTTCGAACTCCTCTCGCGCCCTCGACTACGCCCACACCCTGGCGACGCGTTTCAGCGCGTCACTGCATCTCGTTCACGTCTGCGAGGTGCCGTCGCTGACCACCGGGTCGATGGACGCGTACGCGGTTGCATACTCGAACTGGAGCCAGCAACTGGGCGAAGAGGCCGAACGCGAGCTCCTGAAGCTGTTGCCGAAACTGACCGGCATCACCGTGACGACGGAAGTGCTGTTCGGCAGCCCGGCACGGGCCCTGGTCACGGCGGCGACCAATCGCAAGGTCGACCTCATCGTGATGGGCACGCACGGGCACGGGCCCTTGATGCATGCGCTGATGGGCAATGTCGCCGAGCGCGTGGTGCGCACGGCGCCCTGTCCGGTGCTGACGGTACGTGAGCCGAAGGAAGCTCAGCACCGGTCGGCGTCGGCCACCGTCATCACGGCCGCCTTCCTGGCTGCCGCACTGCTCCTGCCCGGAGCTGCCATCCCGGCGACGGCTCAGCAGGCCGCCTCGCAACCGGCCACGGAAATGCGCCAGCGAGTGACCGGCGGTGAAGTGTATCGAACCTACTGCGCCACCTGCCACGGAACAACGGGCCGCGGCGATGGTCCACTGGCTAGCTCCATGCGGCGCCCGCCGACCGACCTCACCGAGATCGCCAAGCGTAATGGCGCGGAGTACCCGTCAGAGCTGGTGTTCCGCACCATCGACGGCAGGACGCCGGTGCGCGGGCACGGTGGGCCCGACATGCCGGTGTGGGGTGATGCCTTTGCCCGTTCGCGCGATGGCGGCGATGCGGCGGCGGTGAAGGAACGGATCGATTCGCTGGTCGAATTCATCCGCACGCTGCAGGTGAAGCCGGCTCACTGACGCGAGGGAATAACGCGGACCGACATCTGGCTGAGGCGATCGAAGCGGCTCGCCTCGGCGCGAATAGGCCACCAGTCGTAGAGGAACACCTCGAGCGGCCGCCACATGGCGACCCAGCCGCCGATTAGCAGGCTCTCGCGGAAGATCCCGCCGAAGCGGTTGTCGGCCAGGGTGGTAGCGACCAAATCACCGAGCACGATCGACGCGGTCAGCGCCGCGAGTCCAATCATCATGCTGGTGCGCCCGACCCGCAGCACCTGGCGCAGCCGCCGGCGCGTGACGAGCGCCCGCTGCTTGAAGAACTCGCCGATGGCCTCGCGCAGCATGGCCGCGTCGGCCGGTGTCGGGTCGACCCGATCGATGTGGACCACCAGGCACAGAGGCGGCTCGCCGTGCAGTTCAGTGGCCCAGCCGACAATGAACTCCTCCGCCCTGGGATCGAGGTCGCGCTCGCGAAACGGCGTCGGGTCGAGCGAGTTGAACAACTGCTTCAGCTCGCCGACGTGCACCTCGATCAATCCCCGTTCCGTGGTCTGCGGCACGACGCCTACATTACGCTAGGTGAGGTTTTCGGCCAGCGCTTCCTCGCTACGGCAGACCTCTGCGTATTGCCGCTCCACCATGTCGCGAACTGACGCCGGCAGAACGCCCGCCAGCGCGTCCCTGAACGCGGCTACCGTCATGCTGTTGCCGCGCCGGGTTTCGGCCAGGATCGCGCGATCATCGTGTCCGCTCCAGTTGTCGCGCACGTCCATCCACTTGCGATGCAGTGAGGCGGCGGTCGTGCCATCGGCCGCCTCGGACCCGCCAAATCGCTGCGCGTGCGGCTGTAGCTCTGCCGCGACCTGCGAGCGACGACGAGCGAGGTCGGTGAAGAGCGTCTTGAACGCGGGATCACTCACCAGCTCGGCAGCGTGGCGGAAACCAGACTCGCTGTCCTTGCAGGTTTCGATCAGGTGATTCAGGATCGCTCGAGAACTGGAATCGGGCATGACTTCCTCCTGGCGCGATGGCAGCGACGCGCCGCCGACGCCACCGCGACCAGATGCACAGTTCGCGCCACGCGAGTTCGGGCTAGGCCACCGTCAAGGCCGACTGGTGATCGCACCCATGGCCATCGAAATGCGTGCCGACGCGGCCGTGCGACCGCCAGGACCGCCGTGTGGGGCTTCCGTGGGGGAAATCCCCCGTTTGTCGCGATATTCCCCCACGCGAGGCTGGGTGCGGTCCCGGTGATCCCCTGACTTGACGCGCCTGGCGGCGGCACGAACCTTGCCCTAATGTCGGTCGTGATCCTTTGTGCCATCGATCTGGGACCGCTCACGGGGCGGGTCTTGTTTCACGCCTACGGCCTGTCCAGGGTGCTCGACGCAGACCTGCGCGTCCTGCACGTCAGCACCGACGATTCGGAGGACCTCAAGGAGCGCGTGCTGGCTGAATGCGCCCGCGCGGTGCCGTACGAGGTGAACCTCGACAGCGCGAAGGTGATCGTCGCCACGGGTCGCGTCTCGGAAGCCATTCAGCGCGAGGCCTTGCACCACCACGCCACGCTCATCGTCGTTGGCTCGCGAGGACACGGCGGCCTGGCGCGGCTGCTGCTCGGCTCGACCAGCGAGGCCTTGTTGGGGCTGGCTCGTACGCCGGTGCTGCTGGTGCCGCCCACCGAAATCAACATCGTCAGCGCGGGCGATCGGCCGGCCCTCACGTGCGGCCCGGTGGTGGTGCCAGTCGACCTGGCCTGGCCGTGTGACCACCAGCTGCAGCTGGCCAGCCGCGTCGCACGGATCGCCGCCCAGGACCTGATCCTGATGACCGTGGCGCGCAGCAAGCTTTCCGACCACGATGCCGCCGCCCGGTTGCGGCGCCTCGCGCACGGCCTTACGCCCGTCAAGCCGAGGTCGTTGATCGTGAGGCGAGGAGACGTGGCCGAGGAGATCTCGCGATGTGCCGTAGCGGAAGGCGCCGGCCTGGTGGTGATGGGGCTGCGGGAGCCGCCCAGGGGCCGCCCCGGGATCATTGCGTCGGCGGTGCTCAAGACCGGCCGCGCGTTCGTGCTGGCGGTGCCCGGCTAGTGCCTCCAGATCCTCAGCAAAATGCCGTTATGGCGAAATTACACGTGAGTAATTTTGCCCTCCAGTGAAAACAGTCGTAGACCGGACTCGTGGCCGCGCTTACCCGTTACCTCATGCCCCAGGTCCGACGCGATCTGGCCAGGAAGATGGTCTTCGTCGCGGGTCCGCGACAGGTCGGGAAGACCACACTCGCCAAGCGCCTTCCAGGAGGAACGGCGGGCTATCTGAACTGGGATGTCGCCGAACATCGCGAACGCATCCTCCGTCGCGAGCTGCCCGCCACGAAGCTGTGGGTGCTCGACGAGCTCCATAAGTACCGTACCTGGCGGAATTCTCTCAAGGGTCTGTTCGATGGCCGTTCGCGCGGGCAGCAGATTCTCGTTACCGGCAGCGCGCGGCTGGACTTCTATCGCTTCGGAGGCGATTCGCTCCTGGGCCGCTATCACCTGCTTCGCCTGCATCCCTTGTCGGTCGCGGAGTTGGGCCTGACCAAGCCCGCGGAGTTGCAGGATCTCCTCAATCTTGGAGGCTTTCCCGAACCGTACTTCAGTGGCTCGGCTACGGAGGCGCGTCGCTGGTCACGCGAACACCGCACCCTGCTGGTCCGCGAAGAAGTCGCGACGCTCGAACGCGTCCAGGACTTGGGCAATCTCGAGTTGCTGATGCTTCGCCTGCCGGAGCTGGTCGGCTCGCCGTTGTCGATCAATGCCCTGCGCGAGGATCTTCAGCTCACGCACAAGACGGTCGCGAACTGGCTCCAGATTCTGGAGCGGCTCTATGCCATCCATCGGCTCCCGCCGTTCGGCGCACCCCGCATTCGGGCCGTCAAGAAGGAACAAAAGCACTACCACTGGGATTGGAGCGTCGTGCCAGAGCCGTCGCTGCGATTCGAGAATCTGGTGGCCGGGCACCTTTTGAAATGGACGCATCACGAGCAGGATGCCAGGGGTCGGGACGTCGAGCTGCGCTACTTCCGCGATACCGACCGCCGCGAGGTGGACTTCGTCGTCGTCGAAGGAGGGGCGCCACAGTTGATGGTTGAATGCAAGTGGGCCGATACCGAGGTCGATCGCAGCCTGAAGTACCTGAAAGCACGGTTCCCAAAATACGAGGCGCGGCAGGTATCGGCGGTCGGTACCAAGGACTACGTCACACCAGACGGCATTCGCGTGGCCCCGGCGACGAAGCTCCTTCGCGGGCTGGTGTAGCCGACGCGCCTTTCGTAGACGCCACGATATTCCCGATCGGGAAAATCGTGCCATGCCTAAAATCAAAAGTCGACAAATATCCCGATCGGGAATACTTGTGCAAGACCACGAGAACAAAACATCTCGTTATCTCCTTACCTCCTGTTGAAGGGCGTCGTGAGAACCCGTCCTGATCTCCGACTTCAGAACGGCTTCACCGAAGACCGGACCGTCGCCGGCGCTCCGGCCGTCAAGTCTCCGGCCTTCACGCCACGGAACTTGTTCTCAGCGTCGGCGCCGTCAGCCGCGGCTTTCGACACGGCCGCTACCAGCGCCTGATATGCGGCGGCATTGGCGGCGGTCAGCCTCATCTCGATGAGACCGTCGGACGCGATCGAATTCACCGAGTTCCCGCCAGTGAGGTTCGTGATTTGGTAACTGCCGGTGGGCAGTGCCTGTTGAATCAGGATGACTGCACGAGCGGCCGCGTGAAGGGCGCTGACACGCCCATAGGCGCCGGAACTATGGCCGCCGGGCCCCTGGAACTCGACGCGCAATCCTCCGGACTGCTGGGCCGAGGCGGGCATACCGGAGGCGGCGAGACCGGCTGCGAATGCGATGGCAACGATCAAACGCTTCATCATGCGATGCTCCACTGTTACCGGGCGACTTCGCGCGTTCGCTTGCCAATCGGGCCGGTGGCTGGTGGCACGACGGTGCCGTCCGCAGCGTGGTACCCAGACACGATCAGCGCTGCCGTAAGCACGCGGTGCATGCGGGCCACCTCCGTCGCAGGCAGGCCTCGCGTCCCCCACTCCCAGAACGCATGTCCGCCGGCGCCGGCGGCCGAGGACGCCAGGGTGAATTGATAGGTGGGGATGCCGGTGTTGGCCGGCACGTTGTCGTTCAAGCTGCCCGATCCGGTGCCGACCACCGGCGACGTGAGGACCCCCAACTGCATGCCCGATTGAAGACCCGCATGTACAGCCACGTTATCGACGCTGTCTGCCACGAACGCCGGCCGCAAGCCAAACCACATCAACTCCAAGGTGATTCCTTCCGGGCTGCCATCCTTGCGCCCATACCGGGCGTTCTCTGCCGACGCGCCCGCCTGAAACATGGGCTCGATCGTGTTGCGCATGACGTCGAGCGGCTCCTTGCGCGTCGAGCGCATGTCCACCTCGAGCGAGCAACTCGGCACGACCGTGCCGCCCGCCGGCGGTGGCTCGCAGCTCGCGCGGCCGACGGTGTAGGTGGTGCGCGGCGCGCCGGCCTGGAGATCCGACGGGGTCTTGACGTCGGCAATCTTCGCGATCGCGGCGGCCATTGCCTCGGGCGCACTCGGGCTCTTACCGCCCCCGCGGGGCACCGGCGCCTTGAACTTCATCTCGAAACGGTAGCTGCCGGTGAAGTTGACGGTCCCGCCGCCCTCGAGGCCGAAGTTGGCGACGATGTTGAGGGGATTGGATCCGGTGCCGGCCTTCTGGTCGAAGCCGTAGAGCTGCTTGACGCCGGCCAGGTTGCCCTTGCCTTCCTCTCCGGCGGTGCCGCAAATCCAGATGTCGTAGACCGGCCGAATTTTGTGTTTCTTCATTGCCGCCGCAAGGACGAATGCGTTTGACGTGCTGGGCATCATGTCGCCGTAACCAGGCACGTAGATACGCACGCCGCCGCCGGCTTCGGCTTCCTTCGCATTGGCGAAGGCCTTGCTGGCCATGGCGTACTTGTCGTTCTCGATGACGCGGCCGCGAGCGTCGAATGACAGCTCGTCGGGGATTGCGGCCAGCTCCTCAGGTGTTGCGACCACCGGCTGTGCGTACGGCTGGAGCTTGATGCGGATCGACGGGTCACCCGTCTTCGGCAGTGTTTCGGGATTGACGACGTCGATGTGTCCTTCGACGAGCACCTTGGGGAACTGGCCCTGGTAGTGCTGCGCGTCAGGGCGACCCGAGTACGACCCCTTGATCACCACGCACGCGTTGTAGACCGGAAGGCCATCGACGATGTTCGTGTCGGAAGCGGGAATAATCCCATCGGCGCGGGTCATCACTTCGTCGCGAGAGAAGCCCCATTCCTCCACCAGCCGGCGATGGATCTCGGCCGCCTTCAGGTGCTCTTCGCGCGACGGCGAGGGGATGCGAACGAGTTCGAGGAACTGATTCCATCGCGCCTTGGCGGCCGCATCCGTGCTCTGATCCTTCAGCAGTGCTAGGACCTGCGGATCGTTGGCGATCTTCTCCGCCGCAGCGACCACCGACGAAGGAATCGTCGCTGGAGTCCCGCCCGCAGCTTGAGCAGGTTGAGAACTCTCGCTCTGTCCCGTACCGCTGCCGAGAGCGACGACCGTGACGAGAACGATCGCCGTTTTGGAAAACGCGCTTCCCTGGTTAGGTCTCTTCATTTAGTCTCCCGCCCCGTCAGGCCGTGGCCCCTCGCCGTTGACGGTACATCTCGATCGCGATCGGGAGCACCGACACGAAAATGATGCCCATGGCGACGAGCGAGAAGTTGTCCTTGACCACCGGCACGTTGCCGAACGCGTAGCCGGCGCCCATGCAGACGCCCACCCAGATGAAGGCGCCGAGTACGTTCCACAACAGGAAGGTAGCGCGGTTCATCGACGCGGCCCCCGCGACAAACGGCACGAAGGTGCGCACGATCGGGACAAAACGGCCGGACGCGATGGCCATGCCGCCGTGCTTCTCGAAGAAGATGTGTGCCTTGTCGAGGTGGTCACGATTGAGCACCTTGTGCAGGAACCCCTGGTAGTCTTGCGCGGAAAACACCTTCGGCCCGGCATAGCGGCCGACGGAGTAATTCACCGAATCGCCGGCGATCGCCGCGACGATCAGCAGGGTAGCCGTCAGCCACGGGTCGAGCGCGCCGGTGGCGGCCATGGCCCCCGCCGCAAACAACAGCGAGTCGCCTGGAAGAAACGGCCAGATGATCAGGCCGGTTTCGATGAAGACGATCGCAAACAGCATGGCGTAGACCCACACGCCGTACTGCGCCACGAACTCCGCGAGGTGCACATCGAGATTCAGAAACAGGTCGAATACGTATTCCATGAACCTATATAGGTTAGTGCTTAAGTGCCTAGGGTGCCTAGGGTGCCTAGGGTGCCTAGGGTGCCTAGGGTGCCTAGGGTGCCTGGGGTGCTAGTTCAGGCGAACCGTCCGCCCGGCGACGAACACGTGCCTGATGGTGGTCTTCTCGTCGAATAGCTCACCCTCGGTAACGATGAGGTTGGCGATTTTGCCGCGGTCCAGTGAGCCGAGCCGCTCGGCCGCGCCGGCCAGGGTCGCCGCGTGCATCGTCAGCGCCCTGAGTGCCGCGTCCTTGTCGAGTCCCGCCGCCACCGTCTTCTGAGCGTTCTTCAGGAAGTCTTTCGGTTCCGACAGCCCATTCGACTCGAAGGCGAACATGACGCCGGTCTGGTAAAGCGCGGCCGGCCCCTTCGGCGCGTTGGCCCGGTCGCGCAACACGCGCAGGGGTTCGTCGGCATCGGGCGCCAGCGAGGCCCGGCGCACCGGGAAGTTCAGGCTGAAGATCACGCGCGCGCCGGCGGCCTTGAGGTCGGCCGCCACCGCTTCGACCTCGCGCGCGGCGGTGATGATGGGGTCGAGCTTGAACTCCTTCGCCATGCCAAGGGCGCGCCGGATCTCGATCGCGCTGGTCGCGCGAAAGGCGACCGGCAGTCGTCCCGCTACGGCGGGACCCATGGCCTCGAGGTCGGCGGCGTACGGCCGCGGCCGGGCCTGCTGGTACCACTGAGCATCCACGAAGGCCTGCCGGTTGAACGCGACGAGGCCCATCAGCGAATTCGGATACACCTCGCCGCCGGCCGGCGAGCCCGAAGTGCCGACGTGCAAGGCCACCGGCGCGCGCACGACCAGCGGGCGGCGGCGGTCGTCGGCGACGGCGCCAATCTGCGGCGCGTCGGCGCCAAGTGCCGTCAGCACCAGCGCGCTCTGGCCGCGGATGCCGTCGCTGCCAGGGGTGGCGAGCGACGCGGTGATGCCGGCCTGTGCCGCCTTCAGCAGCGCGGGGGATGCCGGGTTCATGTGATCGGCGGCGCGTAAATGGGGCCGCAGCAGCGTGGCGCGCTTGACGCGCTCCAGGTCTTCGGTCGTCTGCGCGTTTTCGGCGCGCGGCACCGCCGGCGCCTCGAGCCCGGCGCCGCTCCCCATGTCGATCAGCCCGGGATACACCGTGAGCCCTTTCCCCGCGATGATGATCGCGCCCGCCGGGACCGTGACGTTGGCACCAACGGCCGTGATCACGCCGCCAGAAAAGACGATGGTGGCGTTATCGAGCGGCGCCGACGACACCGGCACGATCCGCGCGCCGGTAATGGCATAGGAATACGTCGCCTCCTGCTGCGCCGATACGCGGATCAGGAGAAATGCGACCACGAGGGACGCGAAGAAAACGAAGTTCACGAAGCCATGCTTATCAAGAAATGGCTTCGCGTCTTTCGTGTTGACCTTCGTGTCCATCGTGGTTGCCTTTGGCTGAGTACTCATCGCTGCACCGCCGGACGGCTCGAGAAGCGCTCGTAGAGCTCGGTGTGCTTGCTCTTCACGCCCACGTCCCGGCCGTTGATGAAGATGTGCGTGAACTGCGTCCTCATCTCCATCGGGTCGCCGTTGGCAATGAAGAAGTTGGCGAGCTTGCCGGCCTCGAGTGAACCGACGCGGTCGGCGACGCCAAGAATCGTGGCCGCGTCGAGCGTCAGCGCCTTCAGCGCGCGATCACGGTCAAGGCCCCATGCCACCGAGATCGCCGCTTCGTAAGGCAGCAGCCGGTTGTTGGCGGCGCCACCGGTGCCGAACGCAAACTGCACCCCGGCCTGGGCCAGCTCACCCGCGGCCCGGTAGGTGGCCGCGTGGTGATCGTCCTCGCGCGTCGGCAGGGTCAACACCGACCCGAGCACGACCGGAATGTTCTTCGACTTCAGCAGCGGTGCCACCCGCGGGGCCTCCAGTCCGCCCATGATCACGATCTTGATGCCCGTGCGATCGGCAAAGGCAACCGCATCGGTGATATCGCCCGCGGAGTCGGCCGCGACAAACAGCGGCTGCCGGCCTTGCGCCACCGGCACCAGAGCGGCCAGGTTCCAGTCGGTGGTGCGCTCTGCCGCCGGAATGCCGGCGTAGGCGCGCGCCCGGGTCACCAGGTCTTCCACCCGCTGCACCCGCGCATCGCGTTCCTTCTTCAGTTCCTCGAACTTGCGGTTGGCATCGGCGTTGCCACCAAATCCGCCGCGAACGATGGGCGGGAACTGGAAGCTGAGGCCGGCCACCGGCGCGAGCGTGGCTTCTTCCCACGTCCAGCCGTCCAGGTTCATCACCGCGATCTGGCCGCCGATCAGCCCGCCGGTCGGCACGACCGCGACCGTCGTGATGCCGTTGACGCGTGCCACCGGAATGGCGTCGCTGTCGGACTGGTAGGCGACCTGCGCCTTTACCGACGCGTTTATTTCGAGCATTTCGTTCACGTCCTCGAACCCGCGCGCGCCCGGTTCGTTCAGGCCGACCGAGGTCCGGGCATCGATGAAGCCCGGATACAGCTCGCCGCCTTTCGCGTCAATCACCTGGGCGCCGGCCGGAACGGCCACATTGGCGCCGAGCGCCTCGATCCGGTTGCCGCGAATGAGCAGCGTGCCGCGCTCGATCGCTGGTCCGCTGACGGGAAAGATCCGCGCGTTGGTGATGGCCACCACCGCCTGGTTTCCGCTCGCCGCCTTTTGAGCCGCCGGTACCGCTACGGGCGCCACCGATCCGAACGTTTCTTCCGCGCCCTGGGGTGTTTGTGGCGTTTGCGGACCGCTCGCCGGCCGCCCCTCGGCGGCGGTCAAGGTGCCCTTCTCACGTCCCGCATCAGTCATGCGGCGATCCTCGGCCAGCCGGTCGTAGTACTGCTGGCCGTCGATGTAGACGCGGTCGACGATCGCGTAGGTGCTGAGCGGGTGCTTGTTCCAGATCACGACATCCGCGTCCTTGCCCGCTTCGAGCGAGCCCACGCGCGCGTCGATCCGCAGCTGCCTGGCCGGATTGATCGTCACCAGCGCCAGCGCCTCATCGTCGGTCAGTCCGCCCCAATGGATCGACTTGGCGGCCTCGGTGTTCAGGCGCCGGGAGTGCTCGGCGCTGTCGGAGTTGATCGACACCAGCACGCCGCGCTGGTGCATCATGGTGGCGTTGTAGGGCGTCCCGTCCTCGGCTTCGATCTTGTAGGCCCACCAGTCGGAGGAAGTCGAGCCGCCGGCGCCGTGCTTCGCCATTTCGTCCGCGACCTTGTAGCCCTCGAAGACGTGCTGGAAGGTGGCGATCTTGAAGCCCATGTCTTCGGCCAGCCGCATGAGCATCAGCGTTTCGTCGGCGCGGTAGGTGTGCGCGTGCACCAGGCGCTTGCCCTCGAGAATCTCGACGAGCGGTTCGAGTTGCAGGTCACGCCGCGGCGCGGGCGTGTCGGCGCTCGCCCGTTTCTGGCGCTCGTAGTCCTGCCATTCGCGCTGGTAGGCCCTGGCACGGCTGAACGCATCGCGAATCACGAACTCGACGCCCGGCCTGGTGAGCGGATAGCGGCGCGGGCCACCGGGACCGTACTGGCGCAGCCGCTTGGGATTCTCGCCGAGCGCGAACTTTATGCCGGGCATGGCGCCTTCGAACTTCAGGCCCTCGGCGTCCTTGCCCCAACGCATCTTGATCACGGTGTTCTTGCCGCCGATCGGGTTGGCGCTGCCATGCAGGAGGTTGGCGGTCGTCAGGCCGCCGGCCAGGTCGCGATAGATGTTGATGTCGCTCGGGTCGAGCACATCGTCGGTGCCGGTCATCGAGCTCACCGTGATGCCGCCCTCGTTGATGGACTCGAGCGCGATGTGCGAGTGCGCGTCGATGATGCCCGGCGTGACGAACCGCCCCTGGGCCTCGACGACCTCAGCGCCGGGCGGGATGTTGGTGCCCGGCCCGCCAACGGCGGCAATCTTGCCGTCGCGAATCACGACGATGCCGTTTGCGATGGTGCCGCGGGTCACCGTCAGCACGGTGGCGCCGCGGATGGCGATGACCGATGGCCGGGGCGCTTGTGCGACCGGCCGCGCTTGGTGCGCGGCCATCAAGGCGAGTAAGACGGCAAGCGTAATGCGCATTGTGTTCATGTTTCGACTCCCGACTCCCGACTCTCGACTCTCGACTCCCGACTCCCGACTCCCGACTCCCGACAGTGTCGCTACTGCACCGTTCCGGTTGACTGTCCCCAGATGTACTTCGAGAACCAATCGAGATTCTGCTGCATGGCACCGCGATTGGCCTTCGGCTTGGTCAGTCCATGGCCGAAGCCCTTGAAGATCGCCAGCTGCACCGGCACGTTCTGGTCGCGCAAGCCCTGGTACAACTGGAACGCATTCGGGATGGGCACCCGCAGATCGTTCTCACCGTGCTGGATCAGCGTGGGCGTGCGGGCCTGCTTGATGTAGGTCATGGGCGAGGTGTCGGCGTAGATCTTCGGGTCGTCCCACGGCGTGGCCTTGAGGTACTGGCGCGTGAACGGATGGATGTCGGTGTTGACGTAGTAGGTCATCCAGTCGGAAATGCCGGCGCCGACCGAGATGGCCTTGAAGCGATCGGCGTGACGCGTGGTCAGGAACGCCGAGATGTAGCCGCCCTGGCTCCAGCCCATGCTGCCGACGCGGTCCTTGTCGACCAGTCCCTGCTGCACGAGCGCGTCAATGCCCGAGAGCACGTCCCAGGCGTCGCCGATGCCGAGGTTGCGGACGTTCAGCGATCGAAACTTCTCGCCGTAGCCGGCGCTGCCGCGGTAGTTGGGCTCGAGCACCAGCGCGCCCTTCGCGAGGAAGGCGTCGATCGGGTAGTAGCCGGTGCTGCCGTAGGGCACCGGCCGCGACACGCCGGTTGGTCCGCCGTGAATGACGACGAGCAGGGGATAGCGGCGGCCGGCCTGGAAGTCGGCCGGCTTGTGCAGCACGCCTTCAATCTCCGCACCGTCCTGGCTCTTCCAGCGGATGGTCTCGCGCGCGTGCTTCGGCCACCAGCCGATTTGCGCGGCCGTGTCGCTGATCTTCGTCGCCACCATCGTCTTCACGGGCGCGATGTAGACGTCGGGAAAGTCGGTTGGGCCGGATCCGAGGAAGGCCACGGTGCCACCGTCCGGGGTCAGCGAGAACGAGCCGCCGATCCACTGATCGCGAACCGCGTGCTTCGTCGTCTTCATCGTCACGGGATCCAGGTGAAACAAGTACGACCACGTCCGCTGTGACGCGGACATGAAAATGCCGGCGCGGGTCCACGCGACCAGGCCCGGGGATTCGTCGAACGCATCCGTCAGGCTGCGAACGTCGTTCCTGCCGGGGGTCACGACTGCGATCACGCCGTTCTGGTAGAAGTAGAACGGCTTGCTCATGGCCGACGAGAACGCGATCTGCGAACCGTCGGGCGACCACTGGGGGTTCGAGTCGGGACCGGCCTGCGTGACGATGGCCTCGCGCGCACCCGTGGCCACCGTCACGGCAGAGATGTCCGCGGAAATGCCGTCACCGGGATCGCTGGTGATGCGGTGGTCGAACGCGATCCGGGTGCTGTCGGGCGACCAATCGAAGCTGCCCACCACGAATGCGCCCTCCGTCAGCCGCGTGACCGTCTTCGAGGCGAGGTCGAGGACGTGGAGGTGCGTGTAGCGCTGATCCTCGTCTTCAATGCGAAGGTCGCCCCACTGCTTCTCGCGTTCCTTCATCACGTCGGTGACCGCGTCGCTCATCGTGAAGGCGATGCGGTCGCCCTTGGGCGACCACGAGAAGTTGCTGACGCCCTCTTCACCGCTGGTCAGCTTCTCGGCTTCACCGCCGGCCACCGCGATGCGATAGAGCTGCCGCTTGCCGTCGCGATCGGACACGAAGGCCAGCGACGCCCCATCAGGCGACCACGCCGGCTGCATGCTCGACTTGCTGGCGTTGGTCAGCTGCCGCGCCGGGCCCGTCGTATCGCCGAGCCACAACTCGGTCTCGTACGCGTTTTCGTCCCAGTTGGTTTCGCGGATCGTGAACGCCACCCGGCGGCCATCGGGCGAGATCGCGGGCGAGCCTGCCCGCTTGAGGTTAATCAGGTCGTCGATCGACGGCGCCGCTGGCGCCTGCGCGCCGGTCGGGACCGCCGAAACCCCGAGACAGAGGCCAAACAGGCCGGAAACCAATAAGAGTCTGCGCATCAATGCACTCCCAGCGCATGCTAACCTTGAACCACCGTGTTTGAACCAACGTGTTTGAACCCTCGTGTTTGAACCCTCGTGTTTGAACCCTCGTGTTTGAACCCTCGTGGTTGAACCCTCGTGGTTGAACCCTCGTGGTTGAACCCTCGTGATTGAACCGTCGTGATTGAACTACCGTGATTGAACTACCGTAATGGAACCCTCGTGAAGAACCTCATCATCGCAATCGATGGGCCGTCGGGCGCCGGCAAGGGCACCCTGGCCCGCACGCTGGCCACCCGACTTGGCTATTTGCACGTCGACACCGGGGCGATGTTTCGCTCGGTGGCGTGGAAGGCCGCACACGACGGCTTGTCGCTGGACGACGATGCGGCGGTGTCGGCGCTGGCCGAGACGGCGGTGCTCGAGCAGGTCGAGGGGCGGATTGCGATTGACGGGCACGATGTGACCCGGGCCATTCGCACCCCCGAGATCGACACGGCCGCCGCGTCGGTCGCCCGCCTGCCGCGCGTGCGCGAGGTGCTGGTCGCGCGCCAGCGCGCCCTGGGCGCCGGCGGCGCGGTCGTGATGGAAGGCCGCGACATCGGCACCGTGGTGTTCCCGGACGCCGACCTGAAGATCTACCTGGATGCGTCGGCCGAGGAGCGGGCACGGCGCCGAACCTCCGACACCGCGCACACCGGCGGCAGCGATGGCCTGGCGAACGTGCAAAGCGAGCTGGCGGCCCGCGACCAGGCCGACTCAACCCGTGCCGTGGCGCCGCTGACGCTGGCCAAGGACGCCGTCTACATCGATACCACCGAGATGCCGCTCGAGGTGGTCGTCAACCACGTGATGATGTTGCTGCTCGACAAGATCGAGATCTGATGACCCCCGAAGAGTTTCGCAAAGCCGGTCACGCGCTGATCGACTGGATTGCCGACTATCGGGCGACCGTAGAGTCGCGCAAGGTGATCGCCCAGTCCGCGCCCGGCGACGTCAAGGCGATGTTGCCACCGGCACCACCGAAACAGGGCGAGGCCTTCGAGTCGATTGCCGCCGACATCGATCGGGTCGTGATGCCGGGGATCACCAACTGGCAGCATCCGCGCTTCTTTGGGTACTTCCCCTCGAATGGCCTGTTCTCGAGCGTCCTTGGCGACCTGCTGAGCTCTGGCCTTGGCGTGATCGGCCTCGCCTGGCAATCGAGCCCCGCGCTGACCGAAGTCGAAGAGGTCACGGTCGACTGGATGCGGCAAATGCTGGGACTGAGCGGCGCCTGGAGCGGCGTGCTCAACGACACGGCATCAACGAGCACGCTGGTGGCCCTGTTATGCGCCCGCGAGCGGGCGACCAACTACAGTCTCGCCCGCGGCGGCTTGCAGGCCGAACCCAAACCGCTCATCGTCTACACCTCGGCCCAGAGTCACAGCTCGGTCGAGAAGGCCGCGCTGCTCGCCGGTTTCGGCCGGGACCAGGTGCGCCTGGTGCCGCACGACACGGCCTTTGCGATGCGTCCCTACGCGCTCGACGCGCTGATCCAGGCGGACCTGGCCGCCGGCAACCAGCCTTGCGCCGTGGTGGCGACGACCGGCACCACGACCTCGACCGCGCTCGATCCGCTCGCGGCAATTGCGCAGATCACCACCAAGTACGGCGTGTGGCTGCACGTGGATGCGGCGATGGCCGGTTCGGCGATGATTTTGCCCGAGTGCCGCTTCATGTGGGACGGGGTCGAGCAGGCTGACTCCCTGATCGTCAACGCGCACAAGTGGCTCGGCGCGGTCTTCGACTGCACGCTCTACTTCGTTCGCGACCCCGAACACCTGGTGCGGGTGATGTCCACGAACCCGAGCTACTTGCAGACCGCGGCCGATGGGCGCGTGAAGAACTACCGCGACTGGGGCTTGCCTCTTGGACGGCGCTTCCGCGCGCTGAAGTTGTGGTTCCTGATTCGCGAACAAGGTGTCGAGGGATTGCAGTCGCGGCTCCGCCGTGACATCGAGAACGCGGAGTGGCTCGAGCAGCAGATCAAGGCGACGCCCGGCTGGAAGGTGTTGGCGCCGGTGCCGCTGCAAACATTGTGCGTGCGCCACGAGCCCGGTTGGCTGAGCGACGAAGCGCTCGATGCGCACACCCAGGCCTGGGCCGCGCGCGTCAACCAGTCCGGCGCGGCCTACTTGACGCCGGCCCTCCTCGACGGCCGCTGGATGGTGCGCGTTTCGATTGGCGCGGAACAAACCGAGCGCGTCCACGTCGAGCAGCTGTGGGCGCTGATGCAACAGGCCGCGACGTCCGGAGAGCGGGGGCTTTAGCCCCCGCTAGAATGGCGACGGCTAAAGCCATCGCCCTCCATACCATTATGAAATCATTCAACGTTATCAACCCCGCGACCGGCGCCAGCATCGGCGCCGCACCAGACGCGACCGCCGACGACGCCCGAGCCGCGATCGCGCGTTCTGTCGCCGCCTTCCCGGCTTGGAAGGCGACGACGGCGTTCGAACGCGGCGAGATCTTGCGCCGCTGGCGCGAACTCATCCTGAAGAACGAAGACGTTATCGCCCGGCTGATGACCAGCGAGATGGGCAAGCCCATCACCGAGTCGCGTGGCGAGGTGAAGTACGCGGCGGGCTTCGTCGACTGGTACGCCGAAGAAGGCAAGCGCGCGTACGGCGACGTCATCCCGACGCACGCAGCGGGCAAGCGGTTGCTGGCCACGCGGCAACCAGTGGGACCGGTCTACGCGGTCACGCCGTGGAACTTTCCCGCGGCCATGGTCACGCGCAAGGTCGCGCCGGCGCTCGCCGCCGGCTGCACCGTGGTGCTGAAGCCCGCCGAGCAGTCGCCGCTTACCGCGGTGCTGCTCGCGCAGCTATGGGTGGAGGCCGGTGGTGCCGCCGACGTGTTCCAGGTGCTGACCACCGCCGATCCGGTGGCGGTGTCCGAGCCGTTCTTCGCCGACGCGCGCGTGCGCAAGCTGACCTTCACCGGCAGCACCGAAGTGGGGAAGCTGCTCTACGCCCAGGCCGCGCGCACAGTGAAGCGCGTCTCGCTCGAGCTGGGCGGGCACGCGCCCTTCCTGGTGTTCGAGGATGCCGACATCGCGGCGGCTGTCACCCAGGTGATGGCGACCAAGTTCCGCAATGCGGGCCAGACGTGCGTGTGCGCCAACCGCATCTACGTGCATGAATCCATTCGTGATGCGTTCGTCACGAAGATGGCCGAGGCCGTGCGCGCGTTGCGCGTCGGCGATCCGACCAACGACGCGACGCAGGTCGGCCCCCTGGTCGATCGCGCGGGCCTCGACAAGGTCGCCGCCCACGTCGCCGACGCGGTGGGGAAGGGGGCGCGCGCCGTCGTGGGTGGACAGGCCGGACCGGGCCTGTACTTCGAGCCGACGCTGCTGGTCGATGTCGCCGCCGGCATGCGCATTCTCGAAGAGGAGACCTTCGGTCCAGTGGCGCCGGTAGTCGGCTTCACGTCCGAGGGGGACGTGGTCGCCGCGGCCAACAACACGCCGTACGGCCTGGCCGCGTACGTCTGGACGCGCGACCTGGGCCGCGCGTTTCGCGTGGCCGAAACGCTGGATTATGGAATTGTCGGGGTCAACGACGGGTTGCCGGCGACGCCCCACGCGCCGTTTGGCGGCGTGAAGGCGTCGGGCATTGGTCGCGAAGGCGGCCGCTGGGGCCTCGAGGAATATCTCGACGTGAAGTACGTGTCGATCGCGATATAACGCCGGGTTCATTTTTCCTGCCACGGCGAAAAATGAACCCGGCGTCTTATTCCTCGTCTTCGAAGTCGTCCTTCGAGGCCGGGTCGAGTTCCCAACGGTGGGTATCGCGTTCCGCGATCTCGGCGCCACCCTGCAGTTCCTCATCGTCGGCGTACTCGACGCCGAGCGCGCGACCGATCTCATCGACCACATCCTGATCGGGCGTCGGGTTGTCGCCGCCGGGCGACTCGTCGCCCTGCGATTCGGCGTTCTGCCAATTGGCGTCGATGTCGCCGCCGGTGAGCCGGGGGCTGGCGCTGTTGTTCTTTTTCAGGGTGTCGCGCAGTTCCTCGCCACCGGAGTGCGCGGCCGACGCGAGGCCCGCCATGCCCAGGCTCGACGGGATGCCGTGAATGTCGGCCACGGTCTTGCGCGGCCGGTCAAGGTTGGGCTTCTTGAGGGAGTCCACCGCAGCCCTGGCGCCGGCTTTCACCGCTTTCACGTTGACCACCGCCTTCTTCACGACCTTGACCGCCTTGGCCTTGGACCTGGTTGCGGCCTTGGTGGCCGACGCCTTGGCGCGGGCAGCTGACTTCTGGGCCTTCTTTACCGTCTTCTTCACGGCGACCGTGGCCTTCTTCACGGACTTGCCGGCCTTGCGGGCGACCGCCCTAGCGGCCTTGGCGCCCTTTCTGACCGTCGTCTTTGCCTTTTTGGCGGCTTTCTTGACGATTTTCCGAGCGGCGGCTCTCGGCGCGGCCTTCTTCTGGGCCTTCTTGGCCTTCTTGGCGGGCCGTGCGGGCTTCTTGCGGGCCATGGCAAAATCCTCCAGGGATTCTTGACAGTTGGCGCTAAGTAACGTAACCTCTATCGGTTACGCGGGGCGCCAGTTTCCAGTTCACTTCACAAGCAACGCTGTGATCACGCCGCTGGCACCCTGACAGTAGCAAATCTGAGAGTAAAGGACACGCACCGATAATGGCAATTTCGCAGGACGAACAAAACCCCGCTACAGAACCAGGCGCGGCGACCCCCGCGGCCCGGGTCCCGGGGAAGCAGGCGCTCAAGACCACGTCACCCTGGGGGCACGACGATGATACCGACCCACAGGAGTATGCCCGCCTGTTGGACCTTTACGATAACAGCTTCCGCAACCTCGCGGAAGGTGAAGTCGTCAAGGGAACCGTTCTCAAGGTCACCGCAAACGAAGTCGTAATCGACGTCGGTTACAAGTCAGAAGGCGTCATTGCCGTCGAGGAGTTCCTCGACGAAACAGGCCAGGTCATTGTTCGCGAGGGCGACGTCGTCGACGTGCTGCTCGAGCGCACCGAAGACCGCGAAGGCCACATCGTTCTCTCGCGCGAAAAAGCCGAGAAGATGAAGATTTGGGACGAAGTCGAGCGCGCCTTCCAGGAACGGAAGGTCGTGATCGGCCGCGTCGTCGAGCGGATCAAGGGCGGCCTCGCGGTGGACATCGGCGTCCGCGCGTTCCTGCCCGGCAGCCAGATCGACGTGCGCCCCGTGCGCAACCTGGACGCCCTCAAGGGCCAGGAACTGCGCATGCGCGTCATCAAGGTCAACAAGAAGCGCGGCAACATCGTGCTCTCGCGCAAGGTTCTGCTCGAAGAGGAGAACGCCGAGAAGAAGAAGTCGACACTCGAGACGCTCGCCGAGGGCAAGGTCCTGCGCGGCGTGGTCAAGAACATCACCGACTACGGTGCGTTCATCGACCTGGGCGGCATCGACGGCCTGCTGCACATCACCGACATGTCGTGGGGCCGCGTCGGCCACCCGTCGGAGCTGTTCAAGGTCAACGACGAGATCGACGTGGTGGTGCTCAAGTACGACCAGGCCACCGAGCGCGTGTCGCTTGGCCACAAGCAGTTGATGGCCGACCCGTGGACCACGGTGATGGATCGCTTCCCGGCCGGCGCCCGGATGGCCGGCAAGGTGGTGAGCCTGACCGACTACGGCGCGTTCATCGAGCTGGAGCCGGGCGTTGAAGGCCTGATCCACGTGAGCGAAATGTCGTGGAGCAAGCGCGTGAAGCACCCGTCGAAGATCCTCAACGTGGGGGATTCGGTTGACGCGATGGTGCTTGGCGTGGACCCCGCGGCGCGCCGCATCTCGCTCGGCCTCAAGCAGGTCGAGAGCAACCCGTGGCACGAGCTGGCCGAGAAATACCCGGTCGGCACGAAGATCAAGGGCAAGGTCCGCAACCTGACCGAGTTCGGTGCGTTCGTGGAAGTCGAAGAAGACATCGACGGCCTGATCCACATCTCGGACATGTCGTGGAGCAAGCGCGTGAAGCACCCGAGCGAAGTGCTCAAGAAGGGTGACGTCGTCGAGGCGATGGTGCTCAGCATCGACGCCGAGAACCAGCGCCTGTCACTGGGCCTCAAGCAGCTTGCGACCGACATCTGGGAAGACTTCTTTGCCCGTCACCAGGTCGGTTCGACCATTGAAGGCAAGGTGGTCCGCATGACCAACTTCGGCGCGTTCGTCGAGCTCGACGAAGGCATCGAGGGCCTGATTCACGTGAGCGAGTTCGACGATTCGCAGGGCGGCGAGAAGATCGATCTGGAAGTCGAGAAGTCGTACCAGATGAAGATCATCAAGCTCAGCCCGGCGGAGCGGAAGATCGGCCTCAGCATTCGGGCACTGACCAACGCCAACTACCGGGCCGACTACGAGTCGTTCTCGGAGGCGCAAGGCCAGGGCGGCGCGACGCTGGGCGATCATCTGAAACACAAGTAAGGTGCCTCAGGTGCCTAGGGGGCCTAGGGTGCATGAATGCATCCGGCACCGCACCTTAGGCACCTGAGGCACCTTAAGCACCTGAGGCACCCTGAATTTATGACAAAGGCGGAACTGGTCGAAGAAGTCTCGCGTGTCTCGGACCTCACGAAGAAGCACTCGGAGGTCATCGTCGACACCGTGTTCGAGAGCATCATCGATGCCCTCAAGCGCGGTGAAAAGATCGAGCTGCGCGGATTCGGCAGTTTCCGCCTTCGTAAACGCGAGCCCCGCAAGGGCCGCAACCCGAAGACCGGCGACAAGGTGGACGTGCCGCCCAAGCGCGTCCCGTATTTCAAGCCGGGCAAGGAATTGAAGGACCTGATCAACCGGGAAACGGGGGAGCCGCCGATCGACGGCACCCCGGCCCCGCCCGCCGAAGGCCTCTCCGGCCCCCTGTGATGTGGTGGCGACCCTTCAGGGTTGCCCGAGGGGAACTCAATGGAGCGCATCTGGTCTCCCTGGCGACATTCCTACGTGACCCGCGGTAAGGAAGCCGACCAGTGCGTGTTCTGCGAGGCACCCTCATCTGGTGAGGGCCGTACGCTGATCGTTCACGAAGGCGCACTGGCCTACGTCATCCTCAACCTCTATCCCTACAACGCCGGCCACCTGATGGTGGTGCCACGCCGCCACGTCGCGACGCTGGCGGTGCTCGAACGCGACGAGCTGACCGAGATGGCGCTCCTCACGCAGCTGTCCGAAAAGGCGCTGACGGAAGCGTTCCAGCCGCAGGGCATCAACATCGGCATGAACCTCGGCCGTCCGGCCGGGGCGGGCATCGTCGATCACCTGCACATGCATCTCGTACCGCGGTGGAACGGCGACACGAACTTCATGACGGTGGTCGGGGAAGTGCGGGTGCTACCGGAAGAGCTGCCTCGAACGGCTGAGCGGCTGCGTCCGATTTTTGAAAGACTCGCCGGGTAATGGCTATAATCGACGCTTATCGCCAGCGTTGATTAACCTTATCCATATGACCTTCGATCTCACCCCCGAACATCAAGCCCTTGTTGACCGTGTCCGTGCTGCCGTGGCCGCTGGTCCAACCCTGGATTCACTGAAGGCCCTGCTTCATCGGGATGCCGTGCCGGCGACGCTCGTCGTCGAGGAGGTGTCGATCGCCGATGCCGGTCTCGGTGCGCAACTGGGCTTCTCGGCGCTGGCGGGCGGCACGGCCGGCCCGGTGATGGCCTTGCCGGGACTGCTCGGCAGCGAAGACGCCTTGGCCGCTGTTGGCGAGGCGCACCCGGTTCGCGCGCGGCTGGTTGCGGCGGCGGTGGCGCTCGGCGTCGCCCGTGCCGCAATCGCGCACGCGGTGGCGGCGATGAAGACTGCCGGCGTCAAGCCGGGCCCTGACGAGCAGAGGCCCCATTGGATCATTGCCGACAGCGCAACGGAAGTCGAAGCGGCGCGCATGGTGACCTACCGGGCCGCTCAAGCCCTCGATTACGGAGACAGCGCGGCGGCGGTGCTGGTGGCCCGCGCGAAAGCGTTTGCGGCGAATGCGGCCGAGCACGCGGCCGATGCCGCGATTCGAATGGAAGGGCCGGGAGGCTACGTTCGGGGCGGCGTGCTCGAGCGCCTCACGCGAGACGCCCGAACCCTTGCGGTGATTCTGACCTAGGCGGGCAGGCGGGACTTCCGCCTTCGCTCAAGCTACGGCGGACTACGCAAGTCCCGCCTCGACATCATCCGAGAATATTTTTAGCGATCGTCATCAGCTGCATGTTCGTCGTGCCTTCGTAGATCTGTCCGATCTTCGCGTCGCGATAGAGCTTCTCGACCGGGTACTCCTTCACGAAGCCGTTGCCGCCGAACAGGTTGATCGCCATCGAGGCGACCCGCTCGGCCACCTCCGACGAGTACACCTTGCACATGGCTGCTTCCGTCAGGAACGGCAGGCCCGCGTCGCGCAGCCGCGCCGAGTTGTAGACCAGCAGGCGGGTCGTTTCCACGTCGGTGGCCATCCGCGCCAGCTGAAACTGCACGCCCTGGAAGTCGGCGATCGCCTTGCCGAACTGCTTGCGCTCCTTGATGTACTTCACCGTGTGATCGAGGGCGCCCTGCGCCAGGCCCAGCATCTGCGCGCCAATGCCGATGCGCCCCTCGTTCAGCGTCTCGATCGCGACCTTGTAGCCCTTGCCGACCTCACCGAGGATTTGCGACTTCGGCACGATGCAGTTGTCGAAGAGCAACTCGCAGGTGCTGCTGGCGCGAATGCCGAGCTTGTCTTCCTTCGTGCCCACGGTGAAGCCCGGTGTGCCGCGATCGACGATGAAGGCGGTGATGCCGCGGTAGCCGGCCTCGGGATTGATGGTGGCGAACACGATGAACATGTCCGCCTCGTTGCCGTTGGTGATCCACAGCTTGCGGCCCGTCAACGCGAAGCCGTCCCCCTGTTCCACGGCGCGCGTGGTCAGCGCAAAGGCATCGCTGCCGGCGCCGGCCTCCGACAGGCAGTAGGCGCCAATCGTGTTCGACGCCAGCTTGGTGAGATAGGTCTTCTTGATCGCGTCGCTGCCCCAGCGCATCACGGCGTTGATGACGAGCGTGTTCTGCACGTCCACCAGCACGCCGACGGACGGATCGACCCGCGACAGGCTTTCGACGGCCAGCACCGAGTGGAAGAACGTGCCGCCGGCGCCGCCGTAGCTTTCCGGCACCTCGACACTAAGCATGCCCATGGCGAACAGCTTCTCGATCAGGGCCGGCGACATCACGGCGTGCTCGTCCATGTCGCGGGAGAGCGGACGGACTTCCTTGTCGGCAAACTCGTAAACGCTGTCGCGGAAGATGGCTTCATCTTCGGCCAGCCTGGTCAGTGCAGGGGTGGTGGTAACTGTCTGATTCATGAAAACCTCAACCGACGAAAGCCACAGAGGACACCGTGGACACAGAGTAAGACTTTCACGAAAACCCAAAGGACAGGAATTGCCGTGGTCGAAGAAGGCGTTTCCTCGGTGTTCTCGGTGTCCTCTGTGGCCCGGGTACGTGCGGCAGCGGAAAACTCAATGTTATCATCGACCCACGAGCATGCGCATGACCCCTCCGCGCTCGGTTCTCCTGCTGACGGCATTGCTGGCCGCGGCTAGTCTGCGCGCCTCCGGGCAGGAAAAGCCAGTGCCTCCCCCGACGGGGCAGGAGAAGCCGGCGGCCGAGACGCCCGCCGCCCAAACGCCGGCGGCGCCCGACGGCGGCCAACCGGTGTTCCGCACCGGCATCAACTTCATCCGCGTCGACGCCACCGTCACCGACCGCCAGGGCAACCCGGTTGACGACCTCACGCTCGAAGATTTCGAGATCAGCGAAGACGGCAAGCCACAGAAACCGGAAACGTTGCGCCTGATCAAGATCGATCCGGCGGTCGCGCCCAGCTACACGCAGCGGACCATCCGCACGCGGCTCGACGAGGAGACGGCGGCCGCCGACGAAACGTCGCGGATCTTCGTGTTCTTTCTGGACGACTACGCCGTGCGCCGCGAGAGCAGCATGTCGGTGCGCCGGCCGCTGATCGAGTTCATCACCAATGAACTGGCGCCGAACGATCTGGTCTCGGTGATGTATCCGTTGACCCCGATCGATGCCGTGACGCTGACCCGCAACCACCAGGGCGTGATCAACACCATCGAGAAGTTCGAGGGCCGCAAGTACAACTACGACCCGATCAACGACCTGGAGCGGCAGTACGTCTACAAGCTGACGCCCGATGCCATCGAACGGCTGCGCCGGCAGGTGTCGCTGACCGCCATCCGCGGCATCTCCACCAAGCTGGGCTCCCTGCGCGAGGGCCGCAAGTCGCTGATCCTCGTCAGCGAGGGCTATTCGGCGCTGCTGCCGCCGCAGTTGCGCAGCGACCAGCCGGGCGGCTTCGGCGACCCCGGCCGCGCGACGCGCGACCCGTTTGCCGCCGACAACAATCTGATGGAGGATCGCGTGCAGTTCTCGGCCAGCCTGGACTTGCTCCAGGAACTGGAGGACGTGTTCGCGGCGGCCAATCGTAACAACACCTCCATCTACGCGGTTGACCCCCGCGGCCTGTCAACCGGCGAGTTCGACATCAGCACCAACATCTCGGGTACGACCAGCCAGCGCTTCCTCAACAACAGCATGGATAGCCTGCGCTCGCTCGCCGAAAACACCGACGGCCGGGCCATCGTCAATCGCAACGACCTGGGCACCGCGATGAAGCAGATCGTTCGCGATGCCAGCGCCTACTACCTGATCGGCTACACCTCGTCGCAGGCGCCGATGGACGGCAAGTTCCACGAGATCAGGGTTCGCGTGAAGCGGCCAGGCGTGCAGGTGCGCGCGCGCAAGGGGTATTGGGCGTATACCGAGGCGGACGCCAGGCGTGCCGAAGCCGGCCCGAGGGCCGGTCCGCCGGTGGCGGTGACCCGGGCGCTGTCGACGCTGGCGCCCCTGACGAACCGCCGCTACGTCCGCACGTGGATTGGCACCGAGCGTGGCACGAACGGGCTGGCGAAAGTGACGTTCCTGTGGGAGCCGATGCCCCCCACGCCTGGCGTTCGACGCGACGAAGCGCGGCGCGTGACCCTGCTGGCGACTACGGCGAACGGCGAGATTGTCTATCGCGGCCGCGTGCCGTCGACGATGGCGCCGACCGGGGCCGGGGCGGTGATCAGCTTCGACGCGAAGCCGGGCAAGCTCGACCTGCGACTCACCATTGAGGGCGACGGCACGGGGATGCTCGACACCGAGCACCGCGAGTTGATCGTGCCGGACCTGACCGCGGCAGAACTCATGCTTGGCACGCCGAAGGTGTGGTTCGCCAGGAACGCGCGCGAGTTCACCGCGCTCGCCTCGGGCACCGGCACGCCGCCCACGGCGATTCGCGAGTTCCGCCGCACCGATCGCCTGTTGATTCGGGTCGATGCGTTCGCGCCCGGGACCGCGCCGGCCACGGTCACGGCGGCGCTGCTGAACCAGGCCGGCGCGAAGATGAGTGAGGTCGTCGTGGCGCAGCCGGCCGCGGCGGGCGAGCCCTACACGATCGATTTCTCGCTGGCGAGTTACGCAGCGGGGCAGTATCTGCTGGAGTTGACCGCGAATAGCGAGGGCCACCAGCCCGTGAGCGAACTCGTGGCCTTCCGACTGACGTCCTAAGAGCTCCGGCTAAAGCCGGAGGCTACTCTGACTACGCTCCGGCTAAAGCCGGAGGCTACAACCTATTCCGTGTCGGTCGAAACGATCCAAAGTAGCGTTGACATCGTCAGGATGTCAATTTCATATCATGTGCATGAGTTTTTGATATCGTTTGGCGACACTGAATTACAGGTGCCTCGGGGACCGAAACCTCCCGTCAGTCTTATAATTAGGGCGATATGAAAAGCGTGGCCGACCCGGCAGGCACCCGGAAACAGCGCTGGGAACGTGAGATTCTCGAACCGACCCTGCGCAAGTCGCCGGAGCGGCAGGGCCCCTTCACGACGATCTCGGGCCGGCCGATCGAACGGCTTTACACTGCCGAAGACGTCGCCGGCATCGATTTCGACCGCGAGATCAACCACCCGGGTGAGTTCCCGTACGTGCGCGGCATTCATCCCACCGGCTACCGCGGCAAGCTGTGGACGATGCGCCAGTTTGCGGGGTTTGGGACGCCTGAAGAAACCAACCAGCGGTACAAGGACCTGATCGCCGCCGGCGGCACCGGCCTGAGCGTGGCGTTCGACCTGCCGACGCTGATGGGCCGCGATCCCGACCACGAGCTCTGCCTCGGGGAAGTCGGCAAGTGCGGCGTCAGCATCATGTCGCTCGCCGACATGGAGCGTCTGTTCGAGGGCATCTCGCTCAGCGACATCACGACCTCGATGACCATCAACTCGCCGGCGCCGATGATCTTCGCGATGTACCTCGTCGTCGCTGAACAGCAGGGCGCCGACTGGAAGACCATTTCAGGCACCATCCAGAACGACATCCTCAAGGAGTTCATCGCCCAGAAGGAATACATCTTCCCGCCGCGCCCCTCGATGCGCTTGATTACCGATATCTTCGGGTTCTGCGCGCAGGAGGTGCCCAAGTGGAACACCATTTCGGTGAGCGGGTACCACATTCGCGAGGCGGGCTCGACCGCGCTTCAGGAACTGGCGTTCACGCTGCGCGACGGCCTGGAATACGTCCAGTACGGCGTCGATGCCGGTCTCGACGTGGACGATTTCGTGCCGCGCATGTCGTTCTTCTTCAACTCGCACAGCGACTTCTTCGAGGAGATCGCCAAGTATCGGGCCGCGCGCAAGCTGTGGGCCGAGGCGATGAAGAACCGCTTTGGGGCCAAGAATCCCCGCTCGTGGGCGTTGCGTTTTCACACCCAGACCGCCGGCGTGTCGTTGACGGCCCAGCAGCCGTACAACAACGTCGTGCGCACGGCGCTGCAGGCGCTGGCCGCCGTGCTCGGCGGCACCAACTCGCTCCACACCAACTCGCTCGACGAGGCCCTCGCGCTGCCGACCAAAGAGACGGCGACCATCGCCCTGCGCACCCAGCAGATCATCGCCCACGAGAGCGGCGTGACCAACGTGGTCGATCCGCTGGGCGGCTCGTACTTCATCGAGAAGCTCACCCAGGACATGATCGACGGCACCTTGAAGTACTGGGACACCATCGACGGCATGGGCGGCATGGTCGAGGCGATCGAGCGCGGCTATCCGCAGAAGGAGATTGCCGAGGCCTCGTACCAGTTCCAGCAGGCGGTCGAGCGCAAGGAGAAGGTGATTGTCGGCGTCAACGACTTCATCCAGGCCGACGACAAGCCGATCGAGATTCTGTACATCGACGACACGGCGTCGGGCGTGCAGCTGAAGCGGCTGGCCGAATTGAAACAGTCGCGCGACCATGACCGCGTGCAGCGTTCGCTGGTGGCTCTGAAGGACGTGGCCAAGGGTACCGGCAACACCATGGTGCCGCTGCTCGAGTGCGTGCGCGCGTACGCGACCGTCGGCGAGATGTGCGACGCCTTGCGCGAGGTGTGGGGCGAGTATGAGGAAGTGCCTGTCATTTAGCGAGCTGGTGGGTTGGTGATCTCGTGATCGGGATCTTGTGATTGTATGAGTCAAAAAATTCGCGTGGTAATTGCGAAGCCGGGGTTGGATGGCCACGATCGTGGTGCCAAGGTGATTGCGCGCGCCTTGCGCGACGCCGGCATGGAGGTGATCTACACCGGCCTGCGGCAGACGCCCGAGATGATCGTCTCGGCGGCGCTGCAGGAAGACGCCGACGTGATTGGGCTGTCGATCCTGTCGGGCGCCCACATGCACATCTGCCCGCGGGTCGTGGAACTGCTCAAGGAGAAGGGCCTGGACGACGTCCAGGTGGTGATCGGCGGGATCATTCCCGACGTCGACCTGCCCAAGCTGCATGCCATGGGCATTCGCGGCATTTTCATTCCCGGCACGCCGATGCAGCACATCATCGACTACATTGCCGCCAACGCGCGGGCCCGGGTCTGAGGTGTTGATGCCCACCCGTTCGTCCGATACCAGAAAGTAGGCGGTTGCATGCGCACCTTGCTGCTCGCCGACGACAGCATCACGACCCAGCGGGTCGTGGCGCTGACCTTTGCCGACGAGGCGTTCCGCGTGGTCACGGTGTCGGATGGGCAGCAGGCCCTGGACGCCATGGCCGCCGGGCGGCCCGATATCGTGCTGGCGGGCACGACCTTGCCGCGCACCAACGGCTACGAGTTGTCGGAGCGGATGCACGGCAGCGAGACGCTGCGCGACATCCCGGTGTTGTTGCTGTCGGGGGCGTTCGAGACGGTGGATGCCGCGAAGCTCGCGAGCTGCGGCGCCCGAGGGGTCATCGAGAAACCACTAGAGCCAACTGCTGTGATTAGTCGAGTACGAGAGTTGCTCGGTCTGAAGGAGGCGCGGCCGGCCCTGCCGGCGGGCCGCCTCGTGACCGCCGCCGATACGGCCGCCGACGCCAGGAAGCCGGGCCGTCCGGCCACACCGCCTGCGCGTCCGCCCCAGGTGTCGTCCTGGGACGAACTGCGCAAGGAGACCGGCCTCGAACCAGACGCCCGCCCGGTCGAGGGCGGCGCCAACGGCTCGGGCCGCGAAGACTATCTCGATACCCTCGACGCGGCGTTCGATTCTCTCGATCAGCACCTCGCCGGCCGCCACCAGGATTCGCAGGCCTCCAGCCGCAATCCGTCGCCGCCGATCGGCCAGTCGTCGGGCGCGGCCGACCCGCGCTCGCCTGGACGCCGGCCCGCGATGACGACCGATGGGCAGGCGTCGAACTCGGTCTTCGAAGTCGATACCGACTGGTTCTCGGACGAGCACAAGGAACGCGACCTGGCCGTTGGCCGCGACCTCGTGGCCGATACGCACGTGGCCCTGCCGCCTCGGCCCGAAGCCGGCCCCGCCAATCCGATCTTCGAAGTAGACGATGAGTGGTTTGCGGAGGACGAGAAGGCGCGTGAAATGCGCGTCGCCCAACAGCGCGAACTCGCCGCCGAGATGGGCATTCACGATGTCGAGTTGCCGGCCGCCGAGCCGGTGCCGAATGCGCCGGCGCCGGCGGAGAGGCTCGACTTCGATTTCCGCCTCGACGATCTGGCCGCCGCCCCGGTCGCGCCCGTGCCCCCAGCATCGGTCGGCCCGGTCGTGCCGGTCTCGCTGGCGCCGGTGCCGCCAGGTTCGGTGGCCGATGACTTTGCGGCGCTGCTGGCATTCGAGACCGGCGACGGTCCGGCATTGGCCGCGCCGGTGACCGTGCAGGCGGCCGCTCCCGAGGTGACCGAGGACATGCTCGATCAGATCGCGCAGCGCGTGGTCGAGCGGCTGAACGCCGCCTCTTTTGGCGCCGAGCTGCGCGCCGCCATCGCGGCCTCGGTCCGCGAGACCGTGCGATCGGTCGTCTCCGAGACGTCGGAGCGGCTGGTCCGCGACGAAATCGCGCGTGTCAGGACCCGCGCCGAACGCGACACCCAGTAAGTCTTGTGGAGGCAACCCTTCCTTGTCCGCCGTAGCTTCAGCGGCGGTGGCAGGGTTGCCTGGGACGCGTCCGCCCGGGCGTGTTCCGCGAGATAATGGGGGGATATGCCCGTTCCCGAGAAGCCCGCACTGGAAGGCCTGGAAGCCACGCTATCGGCGAAGTGGGAGCGTGACGGCACCTACCGGTTCGACCGCACCAAGTCCCGCGACCAGGTCTACTCGATTGATACGCCGCCGCCGACGGTAAGCGGGTCGCTTCACGTCGGGCACGTCTTCTCGTACACGCACACCGACATCGTGGCCCGCTTCCAGCGCATGCGCGGGAAGGAAGTGTTCTACCCCATGGGGTGGGACGACAACGGCCTGCCGACCGAACGGCGCGTTCAGAACTACTTTGGCGTGCGCTGCGATCCGTCGCTGCCGTACGACCCGAACTTCAAGCTGCCGGAAGAAGCCGACCCTTCGACAGGCTCAGGGTCGCCCCGAGCGAAGTCGAGGGGCGACAAGCAGGCGATTTCGGTGTCGCGGCCCAATTTCATCGAGCTGTGCGTCAAGCTGACGGTCGAAGACGAGAAGGTCTTCGAGCAGCTATGGCGGTACCTCGGCCTCTCGGTCGATTGGTCGATGACCTATGCGACGATCGGCCGTCCTGCCCAGCGCGTGTCGCAGATCATGTTCTTGCGGCATCTCGCGAAGGGGCTGGCATACCAGGTGGAAGCGCCGACCCTGTGGGACGTGGACTTCCGCACCGCGGTGGCGCAGGCCGAACTCGAAGATCGCGAACAGCCGGGCGCGTACCACAAGATTCATTTCGCCAAGGCCGGTGGGGACGGAGTGGTCGCGATCGAAACCACGCGCCCTGAATTGATCCCCGCCTGCGTGGCGCTGGTCGCGCATCCAGATGACGCGCGCTACCAGCCGCTGTTTGGGACGGAGGTGGTCACACCGATTTTCGGCGTGAAGGTGCCGGTGCTGGCGCATGCGCTGGCCGATCCCGAAAAGGGCAGCGGCATTGCCATGATCTGCACGTTTGGCGACACCACCGACGTGGTCTGGTGGCGCGAGCTCAAGCTGCCGGTGCGCGCCATCGTGCAGCCGAACGGCGCGCTCGGCCGCGTGCCCTGGGGCGAGCCGGGCTGGGAGTCGGCCGACGTGGCGCGCGCGCAACAGGCGTACGACCAGCTGGCCGGCCTGTCAGCGAAGAAGGCGCAGGCGAAGATGGTCGAGTTGCTGCGCGACAGCGGCGACCTGCAGGGCGACCCCACGCCGATCACCCACAACGTCAAGTTCTACGAGAAGGGCGATCGCCCGCTCGAGATCGTGACCAGCCGCCAGTGGTTCATCAAGACCATCGACCATCGCGACCAGTTCATCGGGCGCGGGCGCGAGATCGCGTGGCATCCGCAATACATGCAGGCGCGCTTCGAGAACTGGGTGAACGGGCTGAATGGCGACTGGTGCGTGAGCCGCCAGCGCTTCTTCGGTGTGCCCATCCCGGTCTGGTATCCGCTGCGCGCCGACGGCACGACCGACCACGGCCGCCCGCTGGTGCCGGCCGAGTCGCGGCTGCCCATCGATCCATCCACCGACGTGCCCGAGGGCTACACCGCCGACCAGCGCGGCCAGCCCGGCGGTTTCGCCGGTGATCCCGACATCATGGACACCTGGGCGACTTCGTCGGTGTCGCCGCAACTGGTGACCCTGTGGGAAAGCGATCCTGAGATCTTCGCGCGCACGTTTCCGATGGACCTGCGCCCGCAGGCGCACGACATCATTCGCACCTGGCTGTTCTCATCGGTGGTGCGCGCGCACTTCGAGAACGAGTCGGTGCCGTGGACCAACGCCGCGATCTCCGGCTGGGTGCTCGATCCCGACCGCAAGAAGATGTCGAAGTCGAAGGGCAACGTGGTCACGCCGCTGGGTCTGCTGCAGGAGTACGGCTCCGATGGCGTGCGCTACTGGGCCGCGCGCGGCGGCCCAGGCGTCGACACCGCGTTTGACGTCGGCCAGATGAAGATTGGCCGCAAGCTCGCCATGAAGGTGCTGAACGTGTCGAAGTTCGTGCTGGCGGGGGACCAGCCAGCCGGCGCGGTCACCGAGGCGCTCGACCGCGGCATGCTGCAGAACCTCGCCAGCCTCGTGGACGAGGCGACCGCCGAGCTCGATCAGTACGAGTATGCCAAGGCGCTGGCGAAGATCGAGTCGTTCTTCTGGGATTTCTGCGACAACTACATCGAGGCCGCCAAGTCGCGCCGCTACGGAGACTTCGGCGCCGACGCCGCGGCGTCGGCCTCGACCGCGATGCGGCTGGCGCTGTCGGTCCTGTTGCGCCTGCTGGCGCCGTACCTGTCGTTTGTGTGCGACGAGGTGTGGTCGTGGTCGAACGACGGCTCCGTGCATCGCGCGGCGTGGCCGACCCGCGCCGAGTTGATTGCCGTCTCTGGCACCGACGCCGCTGCCGAGCGATCGGTGCTCCACCTGACCGAGGCGCTCAACGCCATTCGCAAGGCCAAGACCGATCAGAAGGTGTCGGTCGGCACGCCGGTCCAGGAAGTGATCTACTTCGCCGGAGAGGACGCGGCGACGAGCCTGGCGCTCGTCGCGCGCGACCTGAAGGCGGCCTGCCGCGCCGACACCCTGGTGCTCAAGGCCGGCCCACCGCGCGTCGAGATCACGCTCAGGCCGGCCGAGGCGTAATGGTTCCGCCGCTGAAGCCGGAGGCGTATCGCGGCCTGGTTCGCGATGCGCTCGCCGAGGATCGCGGACAGGGCGATGCCACCAGCACCGCCACCATCGCCGTGGGCCAGCGCGCCCGCGGCGTGATCGTCGCCAAGGTGCCGATGGTGATCGCCGGGCTCGCCGTGGCGGCCGAAACGTTCGCGCAGGCCGACCCCGCTGCGGTGTTCGAGGTGCGGTGGTCCGACGGCGCCCACGTCGAAGCCGGGGAGGTCGTCGCCACGGTGACCGGCGATGCGCGCGCCCTGCTCGAAGCCGAACGCACCGCCTTGAATTTCCTGCAGCGCCTGTGTGGCATCGCCACCCTGACCGCCCGCTTCGTCGAGGCGGCGGCCGGCGGCATCACGATTCTCGACACCCGGAAGACCACCCCCGGCTGGCGCGCCCTCGAGAAGTACGCCGTCCGCTGCGGCGGCGGCCGCAATCACCGGCAGCGTTTGGACGATGGGATCCTGATCAAGGACAACCATAAGCGGCTGGCTGGTGGGGTGCGCGCCGCGGCCGAGCGGGCTCTTGGCGGCGCACACGGACTGCCGGTCGAAGTGGAAGTGGAGACACTCGAAGAACTGGACGAGGTGCTGCAGACCGGCGTCCCGCGCATCCTGCTCGATAACTTCACCACCTACGACATTCGGGAAGCAGTCGAGCGCATTGCCGGTCGCGCCGAGATCGAGATTTCGGGGGGCGTGACCCTGGCCCGCATTCCCGAACTGGCCACCACGGGGGCGCAGTACGTCTCGGTAGGCGCCCTCACGCATTCGGCGCCGAGCGCGGACCTCAGCTTCGAACTCGAGCCAGCCTGATGCTGCCCGACGACTTGGTGGCGGCGCTTGGCGCGCTGCGGGACCGGCGTGCCGGCCTGCCTCTCGACGTGCGCTGGCACGCGGAGGTGCCGTCGACCATGGATGTGGCGGCGGAGCTGGTGGCCGCAGGGGCGGCGCACGGCGTCGTGGTGGGGGCCGAGGTGCAGACCGCGGGACGCGGCCGCCGCGGCCGCGTGTGGGAATCGCCGCCGGCTGCGGGGCTGTACTTCTCGTTCATTGCCCGCCCGCCGCTCCAGGCGAACGCGACGCTCCCGCTGGTGACGCTGGCAGCCGGGGTCGCGGTGCGCGACGGCATTCACGCGGCCCTTGGATGGGCCCCGGCGCTCAAGTGGCCGAACGACGTGATGGTGGGCCGTCGCAAGCTGGCCGGCATCCTGGCCGAAGGCCTGGCGGTGGGGACGCCCGCGCAGGCGGTGGTGATCGGCGTGGGCCTGAACCTGCTGCCGTCAGCCTATGCGGCAGAGGTCGCCGCGCGGGCGACGTCGCTCGAAGCGGAACTGGGCCGTGCGGTCGACCGCGGGCAGGTGCTAGCCGAGATCCTGGGCGCATTGTCGGACCGCCTGGCCATGCTGGCCAGAAGTCCCGGTGATATTCTGCAGGCGTGGCGCGCGGCGTCACCAAGTGCGACCGGGACGCGCGTCGAGTGGGATGGCCGCACCGGAACGACGGCCGGCGTCGACGATTCGGGCGCCTTGTTGATTCGCACGTCGTCCAGCATCGAGCGCGTCATCGCGGGGGAACTGCATTGGCACCTGGGCACCAGCACCTAGGCACCGTGGCACCCTTGGCACATTTGGCACATTTGGCACATTTGGCACCCTTGGCACCATGCTCTTAGCAATCGACGTCGGTAACACCAATATCGTCATCGGCGTGTTCCAGGGACGCGAGTTGGTCCACAGCTGGCGGCTGACGACGATCCGCGAGCGCACGGCCGACGAGTTGGGCATTCTCGTGACCGACCTGTGCGAGCACCATCTGATCACGCGCCAGCAGATCTCCGGCATCGTGATCGCCTCGGTGGTGCCGCCGCTGACCGCCACGCTGCAGGCGATGGCCGTCAAGTACTTCGAGCGCACGCCGCTGCTGTTTGAGCCGGCGGTGAACGGCGGCATGCCGATTCTCTACGACAACCCGGCCGAGGTCGGCGCCGATCGCGTCGTCAACGCGCTCGCCGCGCTCGATCAATGGGGCGTGGGCACGCCGATCATCGTCGTGGACTTCGGCACGGCGACCACTTTCGATGCGATCTCCGCTAAGGGCGAGTACCTGGGTGGCGTGATTTGCCCGGGGCCGCAGATTTCCGCGGATGCGTTGTTCCAGCGCGCGGCACGGTTGCCTCGCATCGAGGTGAAGAAGCCGGCGAAGGTGATCGGCACCAATACCGTCGCGTCGATGCAGTCAGGCCTGTTCTGGGGCTACGTGGACATGGTCGAGGGCCTCGTGCGCCGCATGAAGGCCGAACTCGGTGGTCACGCGCTGGTGATCGCGACCGGTGGCCTCGCGGTGGTGGTGGCGCCCGAGTCGTCGCTGATCGATCACGTGGACGTCGAGTTGACCTTGTACGGCTTGCGGCTGGTCTGGGAGCGTCAAGCCCGCCACAGATTAGACACAGATTAAACACCGATGAATGGCGTTTCCCAGCTGTGACTGACGTCGACGGCTACTGCCGAGAGCTCGAAACCTACCTATGTCGCAAGAATGACGGCCACCTGATTCGCATCACGGGTCCGGCGTTCGAGCGGGTGGTGGCGTGGGCGCACCAGGGTATTCCCCTGAAGGTCGCCCAGGCCGGCATCGATCGCTACTTCGAGCGCTACTACCGGAAGGGACCGCGCCGGCGCCCGGTGCGGATTGATTTCTGCGAGGCCGACGTGCTCGACGCGTTCGACGACTGGCGCCGCGCGCTGGGCATTGCCGGGGTCGTGCCCGATGCCGCGGGCGGACCCGATGTCGAAGAGCCGGTGCCGGGCGCCGGCCGGTCGCGCCGGTCGCTGGCGTCGCAGATCGAACGGGCCCTCTCGCGCCTGACCGTGTTGCGCGGCAGTGACCAGGCGGGGCCGGCGATTGGCGCCGCGCTCGATGCCGCCGTGCGAGCCCTCGACGCGCTGCAGCCTGAGGCGGCGCGCGCCCGCGGCGAGGCCCGCGACGCGCTGCTGTTGCGGGTCGCGGCGATCGACGCCGGCCTCGTCGCGGCCGCGATCGCGGCCCTCGGCGAAGGGGCCCGGGCCGAGATCGAGCACGAGGCCGACGCCGAGCTGGCGCCGTTCCGCCAGCGCATGGCGGCCGAGGCCTACGCCCAGACGCGCCGCGCCGCGATCGATCGACTCGTTCGCCACCACTTCGGGCTGCCAGACATCGGGATGTAACGGGGCCTGGCACGATTACATCGATTTCGTGGCAGAAGTTGCCACGTTCGCAAGAACTGCTTCGTTTTGGACGTAACCGTGCCAGGCCCGGACATATATGCACAGAGGCGATCGACTCACGCTCACCATTGAACGGCCCGCGGCAGGCGGCCGCATGATCGCGCGCCACGAAGGCGCGATCGTCTTCGTGGCCGGCGCCATTCCCGGCGAGGTGGTCGAGGCCGAGGTGGAGAAGGTCCAGCGCGGCACCGGCTGGGCCATCACCCGCCGGGTGATCGAGCGGTCGCCCGATCGGGCGCCCGATGCCGCCGACGGCTCGTCGCCGTCCGATGGCGGCTGCGGCGGCTGTGTCTTCGCGCACATCGGCTACGACCGCCAACGCTCGATTAAGGCGGCGATCATCGAAGACGCGTTCCGGCGCCTGGGTCGCCTCACGCTCGATGCCCCCGTCGACGTGCTGGCGTCGCCGGTCGACGGCTACCGCATGCGGGCGCGCCTGCACGTGCGCAACAGCCGCATCGGCTTCTTTCGCGAAGGCACCCACTCGCTCTGTGATGCCGGGCCGACGCGACAGCTGCGGCCAGACACGCTGTCGGTGCTGCAGGCGCTGGAGCAATCGCTGAAATCACTGGGCCGCGACACGATCGGCGAGATCGAGCTGTCGGAGAACCGCGACGCGAGCGAACGCGCCCTTCATCTCGAGCTCTTGCCGAACGCCGATCCCTCGCGACTGGCAGCGGTGACGACCCTCGCGGGCCTGACCGGCGCGACCTGCGCGCCACCCGAGACCGCGCGGACGATGGACCTGTGGGGGACGGGGGTGGTGTCGGACGCGGTGTCCGGGGCCACGCTGTCGCGTCACGCGCGATCATTCTTTCAGGGCAACCGCTTCCTGTTGCAGCCGCTGGTTGATCACGTGCTGTCGCAGGTCGTCGACGGCCCGGTGCTGGACCTCTATGCGGGCGTCGGCTTGTTCAGCCTGACGGCGTCGCACGCCGGCCATGGTCCCGTGGTCGCTGTCGAGGGCGACCGGTTCTCATCGGCGGACCTGCGGCGCAACGCGTCGGCCCGCGAGGACGTCCGGGTGCGCAGTGAGTCGGTGGAAGACTACTTGCCCCATGCGACCAAGGCTGCGACCATCATCATGGACCCGCCGCGGACGGGACTGTCGAAGCAGGCGTTGGCCGGGGTGATGGCGGTGCAGGCACCGCGCGTGATCTACGTGTCGTGCGACGTCGCGACGATGGCGCGCGATGCGCGTCTCCTGGTGGATGCCGGCTACCAGATGGCCAACGTGCGCGCGTTCGATCTCTTTCCGAACACCGCGCACATCGAGACGGTCACCGTTTTCGCGCGTTAGCCGCCTGCACGAACCCCTCGAACAGCGAGCGGAACTCGCCCGTGCGCCAGAAGTTCTCGGGGTGCCACTGCACGCCCACGCAGAAGGCGTCGCCCGGTTTCTCCATGGCCTCGATCACGCCGTCGGGCGAGGTGGCGGTGACCTCGAAGCCGGGAGCCACTTTCGCCACCGACTGGTGGTGGCGGCTGTTGACGTGGCACGTCTCGCCGTCTTCCATGTGATCGGCCAATAGTTTCGACAACCGCGAGTCTTTCGACACCCACACTTCGTGGGCGACGTGTGCCCGCGGTTCGAGCACCGAATGATCGAGCGCGCCGGGCACCTGGCTGGGAATGTCCTGGATCAGCGTGCCACCCATGGCCACGTTCAGCAGTTGCATGCCGCGGCAAATGGCCAGGAACGGGACGTTCGCGGCGATCGCCGCCTTGGTCAGGGCAATCTCGAAGGCGTCGCGATCGGTCTCGGCCGACTGGAACGTCTCGTGCGGGGCCTCGCCGTAGAGCATGGGATCGACGTCGCCGCCGCCGGTCAGCATGATGCCGTCGAACCGCGCCACGATCTGTTCCGGTGACTCACCGCCGGCGGCCACTTCGACGGGCTCGCCACCGGCCCGGCGTACGGACTCCACATAGTCGGACATCCGGCGGTTCTGGGCGATCGCAATCAGGGCCATATGCAGCAAGCGTCCTACATTCGGGGTGGAACAGCAACGCCCATCAAGCCGAGCATGCGCGTCAGCTGGAGACGGAAATAAGCCACTGCCGCCGCCCGCCAGCGGCGGACGTCGTCGCGCTCCTCGTTGAGAATCTGGGCGCGGTGGTAGAAGGCGTTGAACATCTGGGCCAGGCCGAAGCCGTATTTCGCCAGGACCGCGAACTCCAGCGTCCGGACCACCTGCTCGACGACCTCGTCCAGGCGCGAGGCTTCGAGGACCAGGGCCCACAGCTCGTGGTCGCCGTCGCTGCCGTTGATGAAGTCGGGCGGGGCGGCCGGCAGCGGCCCGAGCATCGCGGCCTCGTCAAGCCCGAGGCGGTCGTGGAGCTTCTGGAAGATGTTGTTGGCCCGCACCACGGCGTACTGCAGGTACGGCCCGCTTTCGCCCTCGAAGCTGAGCGCTTCGTCGATGTCGAACGCGATCACCTTGGTGCGCGAGTACTTGATCAGGAAGTAGCGGACCGCGGCGATGCCGATCGTTTCGGCAATGCGGCGGCGCTCGCCCTCCGGCAGTTCGGGCTGGCGGCGGTCAACCTCGGTCATGGCCTTGTCGATCACGCGATCGATCAGGTCGTCGGCCTTGACGCCCAGGCCCTTGCGGCCGGACACTTCGACGAACGGCCGCTTGGCGTCCTCGGAGTCGGGCGGCGGCGCAAACCCGAGCTCTTTGGCGGTGGCGTGCGAGAGCGCAACCATCTCGTACGAAAAGTGGGTGAGGCGGTCGGCTTCGGCCGGGTGCCCAATCGCCGTCAGCGCCTGCTTCAGCAGCTTCTGCAGGTACGCCTGGCGCACGTCGATCACGTTGTAGGTGGCGGCGGCGGCGCCGAACGGTGGATGGTCCGGCACCGCCAGCGACGGATCGCTGGTCGTCGCCCAGAGCGTTTCGCCGTTCATGCGGGTCGCGAACGGCCGATAGGAGAAGTCGTGACCGAGCAGTCCTGACTTCCAGAACTGGTAGGCCATGTCCTTCGCCACGTAGACGGCGGTGCCGTTCGAGCGCACGATCACCTTCTCGCGTGACTCGGGGTCGTCGTCTTCCGGATTCGGCGGGGTGTCAGGATCGCCTGCCCTGAGCGGCGTCGACGTGTCGATCTTCATCACCCAGCAGCCGGCATGCTTGCCTTCGTTCTGGAGGTAGACCGCGCCGGTGGCTTTCATCGCCTCAAAAGCGCGGGCCCAGAACTTCAGGCGCAGGATGTCGCCTTCCCAGGTGAGCAGCTGGTAGTCGATGTTCAGCCGCGCCATGGTCTCGAGGTGCGCGCGCACCACCGTGTCGGCAATGAACGCGGCCAGGCCGGCCGTCGGCTCGACGCCGTGCTCGATGTCGTGCAGCGTCGCGGCGCGAATCTTCAGCCGTTCCTTGTCGCCGTCGTACCACTCGGTCACGCGGGCGTAGAGATCCCAGCAGTAGTAGTCAAAGCGCGTGGTCGCGGCCAGTTGGTGCGCGCCGGCCAGGTCGATCTTCTCGAACTCGCGGAAACCGACCACGACGTCGGCCACTTGCACGCCGGTGTCGTCGATATAGTTCTGCACCTCGACGGGCGTGCCGCGGAAGCGCAAGGCGCGAACCAGCGTGTCGCCCAGGGCGGAATTGCGCAGGTGGCCGATGTGCGCGGCCTTGTTCGGGTTGATCGCGGTGTGTTCGACGATGGTCTTGTCGGCGCGCTGCGGCGGCGCGGGCAGCGTGCCGGCGAGGCCGAGGCGCGCCAGCAGGAACGCGGGCCGATCCAGGAACACGTTGAGGTAGCCGTTCGGAGCCGCCTCGACCCTGGTGACGCCCGCGACCGGGCCGAGCGCGTCGGCGATCTCCTGCGCGATCACGCGTGGCGCCTGGCGCAGCCGGCGCGCCAGATCGAACGCGACCGGAGTGCCGAGGTCGCCCATGGTCCGGTTGGGTGGCGTCTCGATGGGGATGTTCAGGCCGGGATCGATGATCTCGTAGCGTTCGGCGAGCACGGCGCGCACACGCGCCTTGAGCTGTTCGTGAAGGGGAAGAATCATGATGCTGGTTCGTTGACTCGATCGAAGCGAAGCGGTACGATCACGTTATCATTTCCCCACGGCTTCGTCATGGTTGACGCTGGAATCGGCCGCCTGCTCATTTCGAGTCTGCACCAGGGCATTGCCGATGTTTCACCAAGCCGGCTCGATTTTTACGAAAACTGGTTGAGCCCGGCCGGGATGCGCGACGGGCGCATCGGCCTCGCGCCGCTCGGCGCCGTCCTCAGCTTCGTGCACCGGGAAGAGCCGCCGTCGAACGATCAGATTGCCACCCGAGCCGGCGTCTGTGCCGCCGACTGGACCTACCAGGAACTGTCGGGCCTGCGCCGATGGTACATCCACCGCCTGCCGCTCGGCCTGCGGTCGCGCGCCGCCCTCTCGCTGGCCAAGCGGCTGATCCTGGCGACGGTCAGGCAGTCCCAGGTCAAGCGACAGATGCGGGGCACCACGGCGACGATCGACATCGACTCGGAACTGTGCCGGCAGCTGCGCGACCCGGCGACCTTTCCCATGCGCGGGTTCTACGCCGCCGCGCTCCAGCAGTTATGCGCGCACTGCAATGTCGACGCGACCGTTCAGTTTGCCGGCGAGCGGCCGGGCGGCTTGAGCCTGGCGGTCACGGTGAACGGTGCCGGCCCCGGCCCGGCGGGTGCCGCGTAGTCGTGCGCGGGCGCCGCTGGGCCATCGTGGTCGTGTGCGCCGTGGCACTGGCGTGGCCGGCCGCCGCGGCGGCGCAACTGCCGGCCGGCACGCCGGTGGTGGTCCTGCCTTTCGACAACCCCGCCCAGGAACCGCGGCTCACGTGGATGCGCGAAGGCGCCGCCGTGTTGCTGACCGACTTGCTGGCCGCGAGCGGGGAGCGGGTCATCGATCGCGAAGAGCGCCTGCGCGCGTTCGACCGGCTGCAACTCCCCGCCGGCGCCGGGCTGAGCCGGGCCTCGTCGATCAAGGTCGGCCAGGTGGTGGGCGCCGGCGTGGTGGTGATTGGTGCACTCGAACTGAGCGGTGATCAACTGGTGGCCCGCGGCCGGGTGGTGCGCCTCGACACCGGTCGCTTGTTACCCGAAGTCCAGGTGTCGGGCGCCCTGGCCGAGGTGTTCGGCGTTTTCGGCCGCCTCGCGCACCTGCTCCGCGGCGTCACCGGCGAGCCGTCGCCGGTCCCGACCGACCGGCTGCCGCCCTCGATGCAGGTGTTCGAGTTGTATATCAAGGGCCTGGTTGCCGAGGCGCCGGCCACCGCGATCACGTTCCTGGAGCAGGCCCTGACGGCCGCGCCCCGGTTCGATCCGGCCCGGCTCGCGATCTGGGATCTGCATTCCGAGGCCTCGGCGCATCAGCGCGCGCTCGACGCGCTGGCCGGCGTGCGTGCCGATAGCCGCTACTCGCGCGAGAGCCGATTCCGCCGGGCGTTGTCCTTGATTAGCCTGAAACGATTCGATGACGCGCTGCAGACACTCCGCGCGCTGCAAGGCGAAGAGCGGTCGGCGGCCGTCACCAACGCGATCGGCGTCGCCGAGTTGCGCCGCACCGCGACGCCGCAACCCGGCCGTGCCACTTACTACTTCAGCCAGGCCAGCGAGATCGATCCTGCCGACGGCGACCTGTTCTTCAACCTGGGCTACGCGTACTGGATCGATCGGGATGCGCGCGCGGCGATCTATTGGCTGCGCGAGGCGGTGCGGCGCAATCCCGCCGACGGCGACGCGCACTTCATTCTGGGGGCGGCCCTTCACCAGACCGGCGCGACGGCCGAGGCCGCGCGCGAGCGCGAGCTGGCGGTCCGGCTCTCGTCGAAATACGTCGGATGGGAAACGCGTGCCGCCGGCGGCGACCCCGTGCCTCGCGGCCTCGAACGGCTGGCCGAGAAGCTCACGCCGTCAGCCAACCGCGTCGACAGCATCCTGACGTCGGCCGGCCAGCGCGACAACCAGACGCTGGCCGCGTTCCACCTCGACGCCGGCCGCCGCGCTTACCAGCGTGAGGCCGACCGCGAAGCGATCCAGGAACTGCGCCGCGCGCTGTATCTCTCGCCGTACCTGGCGGAAGCGCACTTGCTGCTCGGCCGCCTCTACCTGCGCGGTGGCCGCGCCACCGAGGCCGTGGAGGCGCTGAAGATTGCGCTATGGAGCGACGAGACCGTGCCCGCCCACCTGGCGCTGGCCGAGGCCTACCTCGAGGGGCAAGACACCGCCTCGGCGCGGGCTGAAGTCGACCGGGCGCTGGCCTTGGACCCCCAATCGGCCGAGGCCATGGCTTTGAAGGCCAAGATCGGCGGGGGGCCGTGATAAAATTCTGCCCAGATCTGCACTAATGGCCACAACCCAGGACGACGCGTTTCGCGAAATTCAGCTGAACGGCAAGCAATTGGTCTTCATGGCCATGGCCTTTGTCGTGATCGCCGTCGGGATCTTCCTGATGGGGGTCCAGGTCGGTCGCGGCGTCCGCGGCGAGCGCGGGTTGCCAGAGGGCGTCGAGATGGCTGCCGCGACGGCGGCCGAGTCGGAACCGCCGCTGCCGGCTGCGTCGGTTGGCCAGGGGTCGAGCGAGACCCCGGTCACCGCGGGTGAGAAGTTGAGCTACGCCGAGCGCCTCACCGGGAACGAGGGCGCCGCCGATTCGCTCAGGAAGACCGCTGAGCCCGCGCCTCCAGCCGAGCCGCCGGCGCCGAAGCCTGAGCCCGTGGGCGCCGCGCCGGCATCGCCGGCCGCCACCGCGCCGGCGACAGCGGCATCGACCGAACCAGCCGGTACCGGCTATGCCATCCAGGTGGCGGCCCTGCGTGAACGCAGCGAGGCCGACACCATCGTCAAGCGCCTGGCCGGCAAGGGATACCCCGCCTACGTGCTGGCGCCGGTTCAGGGGGCGCCGTCGGTGTATCGCGTGCGGGTCGGCAAGTTCAAGGACCGGCGCGAGGCCGACACGGTGGCCGCCCGCCTGCAGAAGGAAGAACAGTTCAAGCCCTGGGTCGTCCGCTAGGGCGCCCCCATGGTCACCACTCCGAAATCCCGGCAGCCAATCTGGCAGTTGATGGGCCGGTTGTTCAGGGCCCATCCGTGGCACGGCGTGCGCCTGGGCGACAAAGGCTCTGACGTCGTCACGTGTTACATCGAGATTACGCCGTCCGATACCGTCAAATACGAGCTCGATAAGGCGACCGGGCTCCTCAAGCTCGATCGCCCGCAGCGGTTCTCGAACTTCTGCCCGGCGCTCTACGGGCTGTTGCCGCAAACCTTTTGCGGCGTGCGGGTCGCCGCGTTGAGCGCTGAGAAGACCGGGAGAACGGGGATTCGCGGCGATCAGGATCCACTGGACGTGTGCGTCCTGTCGGAACGGCCGGTCTCGCACGGCGACATCCTGCTGCAGGCCATCCCCATCGGCGGCCTGCGCATGATCGACGGCAGCGAAGCTGACGACAAGATCGTTGCGGTCCTGGTCGGCGACACCGCGTATGGGGGCTTCCGCGACATCTCGGATTGCCCCGAGGCATTGGTATCGCGGCTCATTCACTATTTCGAGACGTACAAGCTCGCGCCCGGGACGGTCGCTAACCCGTGTGAGATCACCCATGTGTACGGGCACGAAGAGGCCTTCGAAGTGATTCGCCGCGCGCAGGCGGATTACCACGAGAAGTTCGGTTCACTCGAAGCGCTGCTTGACGCGGCCATGAAGGCCTAGCAGTCCGTGATGATCTCGGCTTCAACCCTGGCGGCGGTCGCATCGGGCGTGTTGCTGGCCCTCTCGTTCCCGCGGTACGGCCACCCGGCCGCGGCTTTCATCGCACTGGTGCCGCTCTACGTCGCGCTGAGCGGCTGGAACGGCCGTCCGGGCAGGATGCCCGGAATCACGGCCGGCCGGGGTTTTCGCCTTGGCCTGATCACCGGCTTCATCCACTTTGCCGGCACGGTCTACTGGACCGGTGCCACCGTGCAGACCTTCGGCGGCCTGCCGTGGCCCGTTGCCGTGTTCGTGACCGGCCTGCTCGTCCTATACATGGCGGCCTACGTCGCCCTGGCCTCGGCGGCTTCGGCGGTCTTCATTCGGCACTTCGGGTTCGTGGGGCTCGGGCTCGCCCCGGCCGCGTGGGTGGCGGCCGAATACACCCGGGGGCACCTGTTCGGCGGCTTCCCGTGGATCCCGCTGGGCAACACCATGGTGACGCTGTTGCCAATCGCGCAGATCGCGAGCCTTGTCGGCGTGTTCGGCCTGTCCGCGTTGGTGGCCGTGATCAACGCCGGGTTCGCGGCGACCGCGCTCGCCACCGGGCGAACCCGCGTGACCGCATTGGCCGGCACGATCCTGCTGATTGCGTCGGCGTCGGTGTGGGGCGGCCAGCGCATGGCCGAGAACCGCCTGACCCAGGGCGTGCCGGTCCGAGTAGGCTTGATCCAGGGCAACATCGCGCAGGTCGACAAGTGGAACCCCGCCCGCGCCGGAATGATCATGGAACGGTACGAGCAGTTGACGCGCCAGGCGACCGCCAACGGCGCCCAGTTCGTACTGTGGCCGGAGTCGGCGACGCCGTTTTTCTTCCAGGACGATCCCGGGGGCAACGCGATCCGGTCGATGGTCCGCGAACTGCGTGTCCCCCTGCTGCTCGGCAGCGACGAGGTCGAGCGCGGGCCGCCGCCGGATCGCTACTACAACGCCGCCTTCATGCTCGACCCGGCAGGCACGACCGCCGCGGTCTATCGCAAGATGCACCTCGTGCCCTTCGGCGAATATGTGCCGTTTCAATGGGCGCTGTTCTTCGTGGCGCCGCTGGTGGAGGCGGTCGCGGCGTTCACTCCCGGCGAGCGCGTCACCATGCTGCCGGTGCGCGAGCACATGGTGAGCACGGCCATTTGCTACGAAGTGACCTACCCCAGCCAGGCGCGCGAGGCGGTCCGGCAGGGGAGCGAGCTGCTGACGACGATCACCAACGATGCCTGGTACGGCGAATCGTCGGCGGCGTATCAGCACTTCGAGATGGCGGCGATGCGGGCGATTGAACAGGGTCGTTACCTGGTGCGCGCGGCCAACACCGGCGTCAGCGGCATCATCGATCCCTACGGCCGGGTCCTCATTCGCACCCGACTGTTCGAGACCGCGGCCGTGGTTGGCGAAGCCAGGTTCGTGCAGGAGCGCACGCCGTATGCCAGAATTGGAGACCTGGTCGCGCTGGTGGCCACCGTGCTGACGGTGCTGGCCCTGGGCGTGGCCGCTTGGCTGAAGGCGGAGCGCTAACGCGCCGACCGCCGGTAGGAGACCTGCTTTGGCACTCGTGATTGATGACCTCGTTCGCCGCGCCACCGACCTGCTGAAGCGGGCCGCCGACATGCGGAGCTATCTTTGACGATGCGCATGATCCGGGTGAGCTAGCTCAACTCGAACAGAAGGTCGCGGCCGCCAGTTTCTGGGACAACCAGGCCGACGCCCAGAAGACCCTGCAGCGCCAGCGCCGCCTGGCCGAAGACCTTGAACTCGGCGCCAGCCTGGCCGCGAAGATCGACGACATTGGCGTGCTGCTCGAGTGGGCGCGCAGCGGCGAAGACGTGCTGGCCGACCTGGCCCGCGCCCTCGACGCGCTCGGTGAGCAGGTCGAGGCCGCTGAGACCAAGAAGATGCTCAGCGGCGAGCACGACCTGGCCAACGCCATCATCACTATTCATCCGGGCGCCGGCGGGGTCGAGTCGCAGGACTGGGCCGAGATGCTGCTGCGCATGTATTTGAAGTGGGCCGAGCGCCGGGGCTTCAAGCGCGAGATGCTCGAGTATCAGCCGGGCGAAGAGGCGGGATTGAAGAGCGTGACGTTCACGCTAACGGGGGAGTATGCCTTTGGCCTGATGGCGGCCGAGGCCGGCGTGCACCGGCTGGTGCGGATCTCGCCGTTCGACCAGGCCGCGCGGCGGCACACCTCGTTTGCCTCGGTCTACGTGTGGCCCGAGTTCGATGACGAGGTCGCGATCGACATCCCCGAGAAGGAGCTGCGCATCGATACCTACCGGTCGAGCGGCGCCGGCGGCCAGCACGTCAACGTCACCGACTCGGCGGTGCGCATCACGCACTTGCCGACGGGCATCGTCACCTCCTGCCAGAACGAACGGTCGCAGCACAAGAACAAGGACGTGGCCATGAAGGTGCTGAAGGCCAAGCTGTACGACCTGAAGCAAAAGGAGCAGCAGGAGAAGCTGTCGCAGATTGGCGGCGCCAAGAAAGACATCGCGTTTGGCTCGCAGATCCGCAGCTACGTGCTGCAGCCCTACCAGATGATCAAGGACCACCGCACCAAGTTCGCGGAGGGCCAGGTCGACAAAGTCCTGGGCGGCGACATCGACGCGTTCATCAAGACGTACCTGATGCAGAAAGCCACCGGCACGCTGGGCCAGGCGGCCGGGGACGATGTCGACGAGTAGTTAGCGCCAGAGCTTGATCAGGCCGACAATGGCCGCGGTCTGGGTGACGGCGAAGATCAGCATCCACCGAAGCAGGTCGTGGTTGCGTTCGATCATCTCGACCTTGAGCGCGCCAAAGCCGTCGGCCATCTCCTTGCGGACCTTGCCAAACTCGGTGGCCATTTCGTGTCTGACCTTGCCAAACTCGGTCGCCATCTCGTGCCTGACCTTGCCAAACTCAGTCGCCATCTCGACCCGCAGCCGGCTGCTTTCTTCGGTGAGCCGCCGCTCGAATCGATCGGTGACAGTCCGGATGACATCGTTGGTGTCGTCGGTCATCACTACCTCCGCCCGATGGGCATTCCTCGCATACATCGCAGTCATTCCTTCTTCCTCGACGACCGCCTGACCGTATGACGACGGTGCCATCGTCGGCGGAGGCACGCAAGAGAAAATGAGCGAGAGGGACGAGATTTTACAGATCGCAGTTGGATCTATTGACGGGACGGCTGAGTGCCCGAGATGAACGCCTCGGTGATGATGCGGTCGCCGGCCTCGTTCGGCTGGCCACTGTCGCGATCGACCGCCATGAAGACGATGTTGCCGGGCGGGTCGAACGTAGGGGGATGTTCGCGGTCCGCGTAGAGATCGAGATACGACTTCATGAACTCGATCCACATCGGCAAGGCGGCGGTCGCGCCGGTCTCATTGCCGCCGATCGGCTTCTTTGCGTCGTGGCCCATCCAGACGCCGACGGTGATGTTGGGATCGAACCCGATGAACCAGGCATCGGTGTTGTCGTCGACCGTTCCGGTCTTGCCGGCGAGCGGCCAGTTGAGCGATCGCGCCGCGGCCGCGGTGCCGCGTTGCACCACGCCCTGAAGCAGGTTGGTCATCACGTACGCGGTATCGGCGCGAATCGCGTCTTTCGGCTGCGGCCGCGCCTCTTCCAGCAGGCCGCCTTCGCGATCGGTGATGGCCTGGGCCAGGAACGGCTGCATCCGGATGCCATGGTTCGGAAACGCCGAGAACGCGCTGGTGAGCTCCAGCAGCGTCACTTCCTGGGCGCCGAGCGCCATCGACAGGAACGGCCGGAACTCCTGCGAGAACCCGAACTTCTTCGCGTACGACGCCACCTGGCCGGGCCCCAGCATGTCGATGATCTTGACCGACGGGATGTTGCGCGACTGCTCGAGTGCATGGCGCAGCGTCATGCGGCCCTCGAACTTGCGGTCGTAGTTGCGTGGCTGGTAAAGCGGCTGGCCGGCGCCGGCGTTGAAGCTGGTCGGCTCGTCCACCAGGATCGTGGTGGGGGTCAGGCCGCGATCGATGGCCGCGGTATACAGGATGGGTTTCACGGTCGAGCCCATCTGACGATAGGCCTGCGTGGCGCGATTGAACTTGCTGCGTCCGAAGCTGTAGCCGCCGACCATGGCCAGCACTTGACCGGTGCGGTTGTCGATGACCACCAGCGCGCCTTCGAGCACCGGTGTCTGCTCGAGCGCCACGGTGGCCGTGGCGCCCTCGATGGCGGTCAACTGGACATCGATCAGGTCGCCGGCCTTGACCAGGTCCCGGGGCGACGTCCGGCGGGTCCACTGGATGGCGGCCCTGGTCAGTTCGCCGGTGAGCGAACCGATGCGCAGTTGCGCGCTCGTGGCGTTGACCGAGCGCACCACCGCGGGCACGATGTCGCCGGCCGCCATACGGCGCGCCCAGCGGTCGTGCTTGAAGGTGTCGACGGTGCGGCCTTCCGCAATCACGTTGCGGGCCGGCTTGCGGAACCCGCGGCGCTTGTCGACACGCCGCAGGCCGCGATCGACAGCGAGGTTGGCGGCCTGTTGCAGCCGCAGGTCCAGCGCCGTACGGACGGTGAGCCCGCTTTCATACAGGGCCTTGGCGCCGTAGCTGGCTTCGAGGTGCTTGCGGACCTCTTCGAGAAAGTAGGGCGCCTGGCTGGTGGCGGCCGTCGGGTCGCCGTCCACGGCAATCGGCTTCTGCTTGGCTTCCTCGGCGACGGCGGCGGTAATGAAGCCTTCGGCGGTCATGCGGTCGAGCGCGTAGTTGCGGCGGCGGCGCGTCGCCTCCGGATTCACGAACGGACTCTGCCGGACGTTGCCCTGGATGATGCCGGCGATGGTGGCGGCCTCCTCGAGCGCGAGGTCCCGGGCGGGCTTGCGGAAATACAGCTGCGATGCCGCTTCCACGCCGTAGGCGCCGTGGCCGAAGTAGATCTGGTTGCAATACATCGTGAAGATCTCTGGCTTCGTGTATCGCTTTTCGATCTGCACCGCGACGAGCGACTCCTTGATCTTCCGTTCCCAGGAGCGATCGCCGGTGGTGAACCCGATGTTGGTGGCAAACAGGTTGCGGGCGAGCTGCTGGGTGAGGGTGCTGCCGCCCGGTACCCGTCCGCTCGACACGATGTCGCGCACGAGGGCGAGCATCATGCGCGAAATGCTCAGCCCGGCATGGTCGAAGAAGTTGCCGTCTTCGGCGGCGAGGATCGCTTGTCGCAGGTTCTCGGGAATGTCGGTGTACTGGATGACGACGCGGCGCTCGACGGCGAACTCGCCGACCAGCTGATTGTCTTTGCCGAGCACGCGGGTGATGGTGTTGGGCGCGTAGTCGTCGAGCGCGCTCACCTCGGGCAGGTCGCCGGAATAGGCGAACAGGACACCGGAGAGGGTGCCGAGCAGGGCCGCGGCGACGAAGAGCGCAGCGAAGCCGGCGTGACGTGCGTAGCGGATGGCGATGGTCATTCGTGGCGCTGCCCCTGAGCGGAGTCGCAGGGATAAGTCTCAGTATACCAGTCAGTTCCCCGGAATGGGCCGACCCATCCCGATCGATTCATTGACAGGGCTCCACTCAGATTTCATACTAAGACCATGAGCAAAATCATTGGCATCGATCTGGGCACCACCAATTCCGTCGTCGCAGTGATGGAAGGCGACCAGCCCACCGTCATTCAGAACGCGGAAGGAAGCCGGATCACCCCATCGGTCGTCGCCTTCAGCAAGACCGGCGAACGCCTGGTCGGCCAGGTGGCCAAGCGTCAGGCCGTGACCAATCCCGAGAACACCATCTTCTCGATCAAGCGGTTCATGGGCCGCCGTTTCGACGAGGTCAACGAGGAGATGAAAATGGTTCCGTACCGCGTCGAGCGCGCGGGCAACGGCGACGTGCGCGTCAAGGCGCAGGAGCAGGACCTCGCGCCGCCGCAGCTGTCGGCGATGATCCTGCAGAAGCTGAAGCAGGCCGCCGAGGACTACCTCGGGCAGGCGGTGACCAAGGCCGTGATCACGGTGCCGGCGTACTTCAACGACGCCCAGCGGCAGGCGACGAAGGAAGCGGGCCAGATCGCCGGCCTCGAAGTCATGCGCATCGTCAACGAGCCGACGGCCGCGGCCCTGGCCTACGGCCTCGACAAGAAGAAGGACGAGACCATTGCGGTCTACGACTTCGGTGGCGGCACCTTTGACATCTCGATCCTGGAAGTGGGCGAGGGCGTGGTCGAAGTGAAGTCGACCAACGGCGACACGCACCTCGGTGGCGACAACCTCGATCAGCGCGTGATCGAGTGGATCATCGACGAGTTCCGCAAGAGCGACGGCATCGACCTGGGCAAGGATCGCATGGCCTTGCAGCGCCTGCGCGAGGCCGCCGAGAAGGCCAAGATGGAGCTGTCGTCGGTCATGGAGACGGAGATCAACCTGCCGTTCATCACGGCGGATGCCAGCGGGCCGAAGCACCTGGCGATGAAGCTGTCGCGGGCGAAGTTCGAGTCGCTGGTCGAGGAGCTGTTGCAGAAGACCGTCGGCCCGACCAAGACCGCGCTGACCGACGCCGGCCTCGATCCCTCGAAGATTGACGAGGTCGTGCTGGTCGGCGGGTCGACGCGCATTCCGCGGGTGCAGGCGATCGTCAAGGAGATCTTCGGCAAGGAACCCCACAAGGGCGTCAATCCGGATGAGGTGGTCGCCATTGGCGCCGCCATCCAGGCCGGCGTGCTGGCGGGCGAGGTCAAGGACCTGCTGCTGCTCGACGTGACGCCGCTGTCACTGGGGATCGAGACGATGGGCGGCGTGATGACGCCGCTGATCCAGCGCAACACGACCATCCCCACGCGCAAGAGCGAGGTGTTCTCGACCGCGTCCGACAGCCAGACCAGCGTCGAAGTGCACGTCGTGCAGGGCGAGCGCCCGCTCGCGCGCGACAACCGCACGCTCGGCCGGTTCCACCTGGTCGGCCTGCCGCCGGCGCCGCGCGGCGTGCCGCAGATCGAGGTCACCTTCGACATCGACGCCAACGGCATTGTCAACGTGTCGGCCAAGGACCTCGGCACGCAGAAGGAGCAGAAGATCACCATCACCGCCTCGTCCGGCCTCAGCAAGGACGAAGTCGACCGCATGATGCGCGAAGCCGAGGCGCACTCGGATGAAGACAAGAAGCGCCGCGAGGAGATCGAGATTCGCAATCGCGCCGATCAGGCGATCTACACCGCCGAACGGATGCTGAAGGACACCGGCGAGAAGATCGCGATCGCCGACAAGAATGCGATCGAGAACGCCATGGCCGAACTGAAGACGGCCATCGACGGCAACGACACGCCCGGCATGAGCAAGGCGATGGACGTGTTGATGACCGCGCAGCACAAGGCATCGGAAGCGCTCTACAAGAACCAGGCCGAGAGTCAGGCCCCCCCCGGTGACGCGGGTGCCGGCGCCAGCGGCGGTGCGAACGAGGGCGCGCCAAAGCCCGACGCCGGCGACGTGATCGACGCCGAAGTGGTTGAGGACGACAAGAAGTAGTGGACCTTTACATCGTGCTCGGCGTGGAGCGTGGCGCGCCGTCCGGCGAGATCAAGAAAGCCTATCGCCGGCTGGCGCGGCGCCTCCATCCCGACATCAACCCGGGCGACCGCGAGGCGGAGACACGGTTTCGGCAGGTGCTCGACGCCTACGAGACGCTGATCGACCCCGATCGGCGCCGGCGGTACGATTCCGGCCAGCTGAGCGCGATTTCGGAAGAGGAAGCGGCGTCGTTTGGATTCGCCGGTTTCGACTTCTCCAGTCGCGTGCATGCCGAGCGGACGACGACGTTTGGGGAATTGTTCGAGGAGGTGTTTTCGCGCCGGGTCGGCCGCGAGCCGTCTGAGGGCGCCGACCATGGCGCCGACATCCATGCCCGCGCCTCGCTGACGTTCGAAGAGGCGTGGCACGGGGTGCAGCGCGCGGTCACGGTCACCCGGCAGGACACCTGCCGGTCGTGCGCCGGCGGCGGCTTTCAGCGCGTGGCCGAGACGCGGTGTGTCGCCTGCGAGGGCAGTGGCGCAGTGCGTTCGGTGCGCGGTCACATGGTGTTCGCCAAGAACTGCCCGACCTGCGGAGGATCCGGACGGCTGAAACAGGAAGAATGCGCGCCCTGTCATGGCCAGGGGGTGGAGCCGCGGTCAGAGACCCTGAATGTGCGCATCCCGGCCGGCGTGGCCTCGGGCGCGCGGGTGCGCATTGCCGGGAAGGGGCATGCAGGTGTCCGCGGCGGGTTACCCGGCGACCTGTTGATTGATGTCGAGGTGCTCGAGCATGCGGTCTACCGCCGCGAAGGCGATGAACTGCACCTGACCGTGCCGATCGCGGTGCACGAGGCGGCGCTCGGCGCCAAGATCGACATCGACACGCCGGACGGCTCGGTGCGATTGCGCGTGCCGCCGGGCACGCAGTCGGGCCAGCGCTTCCGGTTGCGCGACCGCGGCGCCGCCGGCCGCAACGGCCGGCGTGGCGACCTGGTCGCCGAAGTGCGCATGCGCCTGCCCAAGGTGCTCGACGAACGATCGAAGGAATTGCTCCGGGAATTTGGCCGGATCAACGGTGAAAGCGTCAGGGAGTCCACCTCCGCTCGAGCGACGGCGGATAAACAATGACCAAGCGACAGGGCAAGGCATACTTCATGATTAGCGTCGTCGCGCAACGCTACAACATTCATCCACAGACCTTGCGGTTGTACGAGCGGGAAGGATTGCTGAAGCCTTCACGAACGGAAGGCAACACGCGCCTGTATTCCGAAGAAGACCTTGAGCAGCTGGAAACAATTCTGGCACTTACCCGAGAGTTGGGCGTCAACCTCGCCGGCGTCGAGATCATCTTGAATATGCGCCGCAAGATGGAGCAAATGCAGGGCGAAGTGAACGAGTTCATGGAATATGTGAAGCGCGAACTGGCGCGCGGCATCGACGACTGGGAGCAGCGACTGGGCACCGCGCTGGTGAAGGCGTCGCCGACGGATTTGGTGCGTGCCGCGCATCCTGGCCCTGATGCGACGGTGAGCAAGACTGACACCAAGAAAAAAAATTAACGACTGTCGCAGACGGTTTTACGTCTGGTGACGTACCAGTTGTACTGGTAAACTTCGCTCGTGGTCAGGAAGTTCGAATCGCTGGCATCCGAATCCGAAACCCTTCACGCATACCTGCGAGAGATTTCCAGCTTTCCGTTGCTCACGCCGGATGACGAGCAGCAACTCGGCCGCCAGATCCAACAACACGGCGATGAAGACGCGCTCGGCCGGCTCGTGCAGTCGAACCTGCGCTTCGTCGTGCAGTATGCCAAGCGGTTCCGCCGGCTCGGCGTGCCGCTGCTCGACTTGATTCACGAAGGCAACCTGGGCCTGATCGAAGCCGCGCGGCGGTTCAATCCTGCCCAGTCCGACACGTTCCAGGCGTCGGCCCTGTGGTGGATTCGCCAGGCGATGATGCACTTGCTCGCTGAAGCGTCGCGCTCGCCGGAGGTCAGTTCCTCGGGCTTGATGGCCGCGGCCGTCGCCGGGCGCCAGGTCGAAGCCATTCGCGTGGCGCTCGAATACGCCCATTCCACCGCGAGTGGCGCCGAGGTGCGCGAGCCGGCCACGAGCGACGTGGAAGACCTGGAAGTGCACCTGCAGAACGAGGGCCGAAAGCGCCGCAAGGCCCGCAAGGCGGTCAAAGGCCCCCTCAAGATCGAAGCCGGCGCCCTGCATGCCCTCCGCCAGCACAGCGTGCTGCGCAGCTACTTGAATTAGTAGCCAGTGCCAGAGTTCGCCGACATGGAATGCCCCATTTGCAACGGATCACGCTGGAAGAGCGTGGACGTCGCCGGCGTCGAGCGCATGACGCGCTGCGACTGCTGGCGCGACGTTGTGAAAGAGCGCTACCTCGCCGAGTCGCGGATTCCCGCCAAGTTCGCCAAGGCGGAACTGACCAACTACATTCCCGATACGGATTCACAGAAAGACGCACTGCGGCAAGCCCAGCGCTTTGTCGAGGCGTTTCCCGCTGCGCAGAAGGGGATCGTGTTCTACGGCCCGACCGGGGTGGGCAAGACCCACCTGGCGGTTGGCTTGTTGCGCACCGTCATTCGCGACAAGGGCGCCCGCGGCTTCTTCTTCCAGACCACCGAGTTGCTGCGCCTCGTGCGCGAAACCTACAACCGGTCGGTCGATGAAACCGAAATGGAAGTGCTGCGCCCCGTGCTCGAAGCCGACGTGCTCGTGCTCGACGACCTGGGTGTCGAGAAGACCTCCGAGTGGGTCCAGGAAACCCTCGGACTGGTGATCAACACTCGTTACAACGCCCGCCGCGCCACCATTGTCACGAGCAACCTGCGCGATCCCATCGACAACACCGACATGAACTCTTTCATGGTGCAGCTGGGCGTCCGCTCACGTTCGCGGTTGCTCGAGATGTGCGAGTGGGTCGAGGTGCAGGGGACCGATGTTCGCGACGTCGAACGGGTGACGGCAGCGGCCAAGTCTGGCCACCTGCCGGAGCCGCCAGAACGAATCACCCGGAAAGGCCCGCTGCCGGGCAAGTCCGGCGGCATGGCGCGCGCGCGACTGAAAGACAGCGGCACGCAGTTCGAGTTGAACTGGTCGGGCGGCAAAGCCGGCAGTAAGTAGCCGCGGCACCCTGGCACCCTGGCACCGTGGCACCGATCGGTCTTTATCTCCACATTCCCTTCTGCGCGGCGATCTGCAACTACTGCAATTTCAACCGGGGCTTGCACGACGAGGGACTGCGACGCCGCTATGTCGAGGCGCTGGTCGCCGATATTCGCAGCCACGCGGCCTCGGGCGTAGCGGCCGACACAATCTTCTTCGGCGGTGGGACGCCGTCATTGCTGACGCCAGGGGAAGTGGCGCGGATCCTCACTGCATGCCGCGAAAGCTTTGCGGTGGCCGTCGACGCCGAGGTCACGCTCGAAGCGAATCCCGAGTCGGCGTCTGCCGAAGCACTGGACGGGTACCGCGCCGCCGGCGTCAATCGCCTGAGCTTCGGCGTGCAGTCGTTCCACGACGCCGAGTTGAAGCGGCTTGGCCGGCTCCACTCGTCGGCCACCGCCCGCCTCGCCGTGACTCGTGCGCGCGCCGCCGGATTCGACAATCTCAGCCTCGATCTCATGATGTGGCTGCCGGGCCAGAGTCCGGCCGACTGGCTGGGCTCGCTGGACACCCTGATTGACGTCGGCCCCGACCACGCATCGCTCTATTTGCTGGAGATCTACCCGAACGCGCCGTTGAAAGACGAGATGGCGCGCGCCGGCTGGTCGGTGGCGCCAGACGATGACGCGGCAGAGATGTATCTGGATGGCCTCGGCCGGCTCGATCGAGCCGGGTACGAGCAGTACGAAATCTCGAACGTGGCTCGCGCGGACCGGCGTTCGCGCCATAACCTGAAATACTGGCAGGAAGGGGAGTGGATTGGCTTCGGCTGCGGGGCGCATTCGACCTATGCTGGGGAGCGTTGGCGGACGCTCAACTCGACGGTCGAGTACGTCGAACGCATCGCCGCCGGCGCGGATGTCCGCCTTGACCGGAGGCTCCTGGACCCGCAGGAACGACTCGAAGAGGCGCTGTTCATGGGGCTCCGGCTGGTGGAGGGCCTGAACCTGCGGGCCATCCAGGCACGACATGGCGTTGATATTTGGGCACGATACGGACAAGACTTAGCTACGTTCGTCCACGCTGGGCTTCTGGTTCATGAGCCGGGCCGGCGCCTGGCGCTGACGAGGGCTGGCATGCTTCTCGCTAACGAGATGATGTCGGTTTTCATCGGGCGCACAGTACGGTAAAGTAGCGAACTTTCGTTTGAAGGAGGCTGGTCAATGCTTCGAGGATTGCGGGTTATGGTGTCGGGAATGGCGCTGGCGGCAATGACGCTGGCGGGGGCGGCGTCGGCTTCGGCTCAAGAGGCGACCGCGCCAACCTTGTCCTTCGAGGGGGACAGGGCGTTAATGATCGTTCTCATCAAGCCCGACAAGACGGCGGACTTTGAGGCGGTGATCGCCAAGTACCAGGAAGCCTTGGGCAAGAGCGACAAGCCGGTCCGCAAGGAACAGCTGGCGGGAATGAAGGTCTTCAAGTCGCCGACGCCGATGGGTGGGAATGCGGCCTACGTCTTCAGCTTCGATCCGATTCTGAAGGGCGAGGAGTACGACATCACGAAAGTGGTGACCGAGGTATTCCCAGTGGAAGTGCTGGAAATCTACGAGAAGTACAAGAATAGCTACGTCGGACGCCAGATCATCCCGTTGATCCGGATTCCCTAGCTGGTGACGTGCACGGGCTCTGGAGTCAGCGACTCCGGAGCCCTGCCCCCCGCCCGGCACTGCGCGGGTCCCGGCAGCGCGCGATATGCTGTCAGCTGTGACCGTCACCCTCACCCTGCTGATGCTGCTGGCCGCCCAGGCCCCAGCGCCCCCGCCCCAACCCGCGGCCGTCCCGGCATCGCCCGATCCGGCCAACTCGGCATTTGCCAGTACAGCAGGGATGATCCTGGTCGCCATCAAGTCGACGGCCACGGCCGACTACGAATCGATTATTCGCGAACTGCAAGCGGCCCTGGCCAAGGACACCGACGCGCCGCGCAAGGCCGCGACCAAAGGGTGGCACGTGTTCAAGGCCTCGACGCCCGATGCGAAAGGCAATGCCCTCTACATCCACGTGATGCTGCCGGCGGTGCCGGGCTTTGATTACCGGCCGTCGTTGCTCGTCGACACGCTGGTGAAGGACCTTGCCCCCGAGTTGCTCACCAAGTACCAGGACGCGTTTGCCGGACCGCCGACGAAGCTGGATCTGGCCGAACTGGCCCAGATGGCCGTCGCACCGTTGCCGCTGCCCGACGCCAAGAAGCCGGGTCGTTAGGGACGCCGTTCGACCTAGAACGCCAGGTTCGCGCCGGCGTAAAAGCGCTGGTAGGCCGGATAGAGCGGCTCACCCTTCAAGCGGAAGACCCGGTAGTCGAGCCTGAGCCGCACCGGCCCCAGGACCCGCACCTTGATCCCGCCGCCGAAGTTGAGACCGAAGTTCTTTTCATCCCTGGCCGCCAGGTACTCCTGGTACCCGCCTGCCCCGGCGGTGGCGTAAAACTGCGTGCCCTTGATCTCGATCGGGGTCTGTACCAGCACGTTGCCCGAATAGGTCTTCAGCCCCGGCAGCGCCTCCAGGGTGTCTTCTCCCAGGTGGCTGTACTCGAACTCGAAGCCGACCACCAGCAGGGACAGGCCGCCGCTGAAACCCTTGACGGTGTGCCGTTCAGGGGTAGGCGACATGCCAAGAAATGCCGTGATGTCGGCGCGCGCCGGCGCCGCCGTGGCTGCGAGCAGGACCAGGGCCGTCAAAAAGTGCACAAACGCGCGAGTGTAGGTAGCCAGTGACATTCCGCCTCCGATGCTATGATCCCACGTTCCTACTGCAAGTGACAGGCCAGGTCCGCCTTCGCCAAAGTCCGGCGACAGTCGCAAATGGGCATGGAATTCGCAATGGATGAGGTCAGTCTCGAAAGACTGTCCCGAGGAGGTTACAGATGGTTCCCCAACGGTGGATCGTGCGTTTGGCCCTGGTCGTGGCGCTGCCGGTTGGCTTGCAGGCCGACACGTTGATCTTGCGAGACGGGTCTCGCGTGCAGGGCGAGCTCGTCTCGGTCAGGAACGGCACTATCGAATTCGAAGAGCGCCGAGGCTACGGCTCGAGCTCGGGCCGGACCCTGCGTTTCGACCGCGACGAAGTGGTTCGCATCGAGTTCGACAACAACCGCAGCACCAGCAACTTCTCGAACAGCTTCGGCCGCCCCTCGGGCATGCGCGAGCGGCAGGTAATGGTCGCGGCCAACGTTGACTGGAACGATGCGGGCATCGACGTGCGGGCCGGGCAAACGGTGTTCTTCGAAGCCACCGGCCAGGTGCGGTGGGGCAAAGACCGGCGCGATGGTCCGGCGGGAGAGCGCAACTCACCGTCGAATCCGAACCGCCCCATCGGCAGCCGCAACGCGGCGGCCTTGATTGGGAAGATCGGCAACGACGTGTTCTTCATTGGCGACGACACCGGCGCCATCCGCATTCGCAACAGCGGCCGCCTCTATCTCGGAGTCAATGACGATGTGCTGACGGATAATACCGGCAGCTTCAGGGTCGTCGTTTACTACTGATACTCGCCGGGAGGGCACTCCTTGTCGGGATGGCACTCTCTGTCGGGAGGACACTTCGTGTCGGGACAGTCCCGGCAAGCGGCACCCTCCCGACAAGCGGCACCCTCCCGACAAGCGGCACCCTCCCGACGAGCGGCACCCTCCCGACGAGCGGCACCCTCCCGACAAGTGGCACCCTCCCGACAAGGAGTGCCTCCCGACAAGGAGTGCCTCCCGGCCAGATATAATCGCCGTAATGGATTTCCGCCCGTCTGAGGAGCAGGAGTTGCTCCGCAAGTCTGTCCGCGAGTTTGCCGAAACCGAAATGCGGCCTCACCTCATGGAGTGGGACAACGCGCAGCACTTTCCGAAAGAGTTACTGCCCAAGCTCGCCGCGCTGGGCCTAATGGGCATCCAGTTTCCCGAAAGCCTCGGCGGCGCCGGCATGAGCGCCGTGGACTACTGCATTTGCATCGAAGAACTCGCCCGGGTTGACCCGAGCGTATCGCTGTCGGTGGCCGCGCACAACGGGCTCGGCGCGGCGCACATTGCCATGTTTGCGAATGACGCGCAGCTACAGCAATACCTGGTGCCGCTGGCCCAAGGAGAAACGCTCGCCGCATGGGGGCTGACCGAACCCGGTTCAGGCAGCGATGCGGCGGCCATGCGGACCACTGCCGTCGCCGACGGCGACCACTACATCCTGAACGGTTCCAAAGCCTTCATCACGCACGGCACGTCGGCCGACACGCTCGTGGTGATGGCGGTGACCGACCGCACCAAGGGGCCGAAGGGCATCTCGGCGTTCATCCTCGAACGCGGCACGCCCGGTCTGCTGGCCGGCAAGAAGGAAGACAAGCTTGGCATGCGGGCGAGCGAGACCACCGAAGTGATCTTCCAGAACTGCCGCATTCCGGCGTCGCAGTTGATCGGTGACCTCAACCAGGGCTTCATCCAGACGCTGCAGGTGCTCGATGCCGGTCGCATTGGCATTGCCGCGCTGTCAGTAGGCCTGGCGCAAGGCGCGTACGAGGCGGCCGAGTCCTACACCGCGCAGCGCAAGCAGTTCGGCCGCGCCATTCGGTCGTTCCCCTCGATCCAGGAACGCCTGTCCGCCCACGCCGCGCGCGTGGACGCGGCGCGCCTGCTGACCTACCGGGCCGCGTGGCTCAAGGACCAGGGGCGCCGCATGACGCTCGAATCGGCCATGGCCAAGCTCTACGCCAGCGAAATTGCCGTGCGCGCATCTGAAGACTGCGTGCAACTGCATGGCGGCTACGGATTCGTGAAGGATTACCCGGCCGAGAAATTCTTCCGCGACGTCAAGCTCCTGACCATTGGCGAAGGCACGAGCGAGGTGCAGCGGCTCGTGATCGCCCGCCAGCTGATGGCCGCATAACGTGACGGCGCCCTTGACACTTGCCGAGCGGGTGCGATCCGGTGACGCACGGGCGATCGCCCGCGCGATCTCGCTGATCGAAGACGAGACCGCCAGCGCGGCCGGCCTGGTCCGCGACATCTTTCCGCACACCGGCCGCACCTACCTGATCGGCGTCACCGGACCGCCTGGCGCCGGCAAGAGCACGCTGGTCGACCGCCTGACGGCTGTCACGCGCGCGGGCGGTGACACCGTGGGGGTAATCTGCGTCGATCCGACCAGCCCGTTCACGGGCGGCGCCATCCTGGGCGACCGCCTGCGCATGCAGGCGCATGCCCACGACGAGCAGGTGTTCATCCGCAGCATGGCGACCCGTGGCCACATGGGTGGACTGGCGCGCGCGACCAGCGACGCCGCACTCGTGCTCGATGCGGCCGGCAAGTCGCTGGTCATCATCGAAACCGTCGGCGTCGGCCAGGATGAGGTCGACATCGTGCGCACTGCGGATATCTCGATCGTCGTGCTGGTGCCGGGCACCGGCGACGATGTGCAGGCGCTCAAGGCCGGCATCATGGAGATTGCCGACATCTTCGTCGTGAACAAGTGCGACCGTGACGGCGCCGACCGCATGGTCTCGTCGATCGAGTCGAACCTGGCGCTACAGGCCTACGGGGACGGCGAATGGCGGCCCCCGATCATCAAGACCGAGGCCACCACCGGCCACGGCGTGCCCGAACTGTGGGCCACGATCCAGCAGTTCCGTGCCCATTCCGAGCAGCTCGCGTCAAGCGGACCGGAGGTGGCGTCCGGCTTCTCAGCCAATGTGGCGTCCGGCTTTAGCCGGACCAGTCGCACCAGGCGCCTCAAGGCCCGCAACGAGTTCCGCCTCCGCGACCTCCTGACCCACCGCTTCATGGAACTGGTCGAACGCGACCTGCTGGCCGCGGGCGAGTTCGATGCGCTCGTGGCCCGCATTGCCGCCAGGGAAGTCGACCCCTACACCGCCGCCTCGGATATCCTGTCGCGAGCCCTCAAGTCCAAGCCGTGATGAAAGCCGTCCTCGACCACATTGGCATCGCCGTCAGCGACCTGCCGGCGTCGCTCGCGTTCTTCCGCGACACGCTCGGCCTGCACCTCGAAGCCAGCGAGGAGATTGCCTCGCAGAAGGTCCGCGCGCATTTCCTGTCGACCGGGCAGTCAGCGCTCGAGATCCTCGAAGCGACGGCGCCCGACTCGCCGATTGCGAAGTACCTGGAGAAGCGCGGGCCCGGCATTCATCACGTGGCGCTGCGGGTCGATGACATCGCGGCGGCGCTGGAGCATCTGACAGCCCGTGGCGTGCGCCTGATCGACGAGCGTCCCCGGCCGGGCGCCGAAGGCGCGCTGGTCGCCTTCATTCACCCCTCGGCCGCGCACGGCGTGCTCGTGGAGTTGAAGCAGCCGGCCCCGGCCGTGCCGCTGTTCCGGACCGTTGGCCGCCACACGCTCGGCGACTTCGAGCTGGTGACCCTGTCCGATGGCTTCATCCACCTCGACGGCGGCGCCATGTTCGGTACGGTGCCGCGGACCCTGTGGCAGAAGCGGTTGCCCCCCGACGATACCAACCGGATCCCGCTCGGGATGCGGCCGCTGATCGTGAGAGGCGAGCAGACGCTGTTGATCGACGCCGGTTGCGGCGACAAGATGGACGCGAAGAACGCGGCCATCTACGGACTGGATCGCCGCTACCACCTGGATCACTCGCTGGCCGAAGCCGGCCTGACCGCCGACGACATCGATATCGTCCTCGCCAGTCACTTGCACTTCGACCACGTGGGCGGCTTCACGGCCCGCGCGAAGGACGGCGCGATCGTCCCCCGATTCCCCAAGGCCCGCTACGTGGCGCATCGCGGCGAGTGGCACGACGCCACGCATCCCCACGAGCGCAACCGCGCGAGCTACCTGCAAGAGAACTTCGTGCCGCTGCAGGACGCGGGTGTCCTCACGCTGGTGGACGATGGCGCCGAGATCATGCCGGGCGTGCGGTTCCGCCACTCCGGCGGCCACACCCCCCATCACCAGGTCGTGATGATCGAGTCGGGTGGCAAGACGGCCGTGTTCACGGCCGACATGTATCCGACGACGGTGCACATTCCCGATCCGTGGATCATGGGCTACGACCTGCATCCGATGGACACGTTGACGTTCAAGCGCGCGTTCGCCCGAGAGGCCGTGGAGAAGGAATACCTGCTGTTCTTCGAGCACGAGCCGTCGTTGGCGGCCGGGTACCTGCGCGAGAAGGACGGCAAGCGGTCGGTGGAAAGATTGATTTGAAGGAGATCGAATGTCCGTGCGGATAGGGATCATCGGCGGCAGCGGCCTGTACGACATGGCCGAGCTGACCGATCGCGAAGAGAAGGTGCTGTCCACACCATTTGGCGAGCCGTCGGGACCGTACGTGCTGGGCACGCTGCGCGGCAAGCGGGTCGCATTCCTGGCCCGCCATGGCACCGGCCACCGCCTGACGCCAACCGAGTTGAATTACCGCGCCAACATCTTCGGCATGAAGATGCTGGGGGCGGAGTGGATCGTGTCGGCCAGCGCGGTGGGGAGCCTGCAGGAGCAGTATCGCCCGATGGATCTCGTGTTTCCGGATCAGTTCATCGATCGGACGCGCGGCCGCATCAGCACCTTCTTCGGCGGCGGGGTGGTGGCCCACGTCGGCTTCGCCCATCCGCTCAGCCACCACCTGTCGGCGCTGGCGGCTGATGCGGCCGCCGAGATCGGCGCCCGCGTGCATCGCGGCGGCACGTACGTGTGCATGGAAGGGCCGCAGTTTTCCACGCTGGCCGAGTCAAAGCTGTACCGCGCCTGGGGCGCCGACATCATCGGCATGACCAACTTGCAGGAAGCCAAGCTGGCGCGCGAGGCTGAGATCGCGTACTCGACCATGGCCCTGGTCACCGACTACGACTGCTGGCACGAGGATCACGATTCGGTCACGGTCGAGATGATCATCAGTAACCTGACCCACAACGCGAAGACGGCGCAGCAGGTGATCGCGACGGTGGTGGAACGACTCGACGTCGAGACGCGCGACCCGGCGCACAGCGCGCTCGCGACCGCCATCATCACGCGCCCAGATGCCATCCCTGCACAGACCCGGCGCGATCTTGCGCCCATCATCGGTAAGTACATCAAATGAAGCTCATCGTCACCGGTTCGGTCGCGTTCGATTACCTGATGTCGTTTCCCGGCAAGTTCACCGAGCACTTCCTTCCCGAGCACATGCACCGGGTGTCGCTCAGCTTCCTGGTTGACACCATGGACAAGCGGCGCGGCGGCTGTGCCCCGAACATCGCCTATACGCTGGCGCTGCTCGGCGAGCGGCCGTTCCTGATGGCCACCGCCGGCCAGGACGTGGGCGACTACAAGACCTGGATGGAGGCGGCGAATATCGACACGTCCCTGCTGAAGGTGATCGACGGCAAGTTCTGCGCCTCGTTCTTCTGCAGCACGGACCAGGCCAGCAACCAGATTGCGTCGTTCTACACCGGCGCGATGGCCAACGCCGGCGAGTTGTCGTTCCGGGGCGTACCGGGCCTGGCGGGCGCGCTGACGATCATCTCGCCCAACGACCCGGGCGCCATGGTGCAATATGCCGAAGAGTGCGCGGCGATCGGCCTGCAGTACATCTGGGATCCCGGGCAACAGTGCGCCCGCATGGAAGGCGATCAGCTCGCCGACGGCGTCAAGGGCGCATTCATGGTGATCTGCAACGACTACGAGTTCGAGCTGATCCGCCAGAAGACCGGCATGAGCGAGGCCGAGGTCCTGGTCCACGTGCCGCTGCTCGTGATCACCAAGGGCGAGAAGGGCTGTGCGATTTACACCCGCGAGGGCATTACCGACGTCGCGGCGGTGCCGCCCGCGCGCATTGCCGACCCCACCGGCGTGGGCGACGCCTTCCGCGGCGGGTTCATGAAGGGGTTGGCCATGGGGGTGACGTTCCCGGTGTGCGCCCAGCTGGGCAGTGTCGCCGCCACGTATGCCCTTGAACACCTCGGCGGCACCGCCCATGCATATACTTGGAAAGAGTTTGTGCAGCGCTACGAACAGCACTTTGGACCCCTGCAGGCATAACACCATGATGCGTAACGTACTGATCACCGCCGGCACGACCCTGACCCTCGCCGTGAGTGCCGTGGCGCTCCACGGCCAGACACCGCAGAAGACGACCAACAGCGCCGTCTACACGGCCGCGCAGGCCGCTCGCGGCGAGGCCATGTTCGCCGAGAGGTGCAGCGCCTGCCACGACCCGGCCCGCTTCACCGGCGCCGCGTTCTTCGACGCCTTCGATGGCAAGGCGCTCAAGGAGTTTTGGGATATCGCCAGCGGCACGATGCCCGAAGACAATCCGGGCAGCCTCAAGCCGCAGGAGTACGGCGACATCGTCGCGTACGTCCTCAAGCTGAACGCGTTCCCGGCCGGCGAGGCCGAACTGCCCGGCGACGCCGGTGCTATGGCCAACATCAAGGTCGAGCAGCCGAAGAAATGATCCGCCTTGGCGCCGCCGGCGCTTCGGCGGGACTGGCCGCGTGCGCCTTGCTCCTGGCGTCCGTCGGCCTGTCCGCAGGTGGAGGCAACCCCTTCTTGGGGTTGCCTGGCCAGGGCCAGAAGTCGGTCAAGGCCGGCGTCTACACCGCGGTGCAAGCCGATCGCGGGCAGGCGCTGTTTCGCAGCAAGTGTGCCAGCTGCCACGCGCCAAACCGGTTCACCGACGACCTGTTCTACACGAGCTTCGCCGGGAAGCCGCTGTGGGAGATGTTCGACGTGATCAGCGACACCATGCCGGAAGAGGCCCCGGGCACCCTGAAGCCCGAGGAGTATGTCGACGTGATGGCCTACCTGTTGAAGCTCAACAGCTTTCCCACCGGCGACACGGAGCTACCGGTGGGGAAGAACGCCTTGAGCGCGATCCTGATGGAAAAGCCTTAGGAAACACTAGCTGGCGATTCATTGACCGCCGACGAACTTCTTGCGTACCTCTTCCCAGGGAATCCCAGTCGTCGGGTCCGCCAGGTGTTCTGCTAAGCGTCGATCGAGCTCTGCAGCCAATGCTGGGGTGAGATCAAAGGACGCTTCACGATCGGTTTCGTCCAGGCTTTCCCATAGGGCAAGCGCCAGATCGGCTCGCTCGTTCGGCGGAAGCTTGAGTAAAGTTTGCATTACCTCTGGTGCCATGTCTTCATCCTGCCATGACTGTCGCCAGGAGGCGAGCGTTCGTCGTGCCCGGGTAACGCTGGCGTTCACCAGCGGCGGCTCATGATTACACCAGCCGCCGTCTGGTGCAACGCGATGCTAGGCAGAAATGGTGTCCTTCTCGCTCCGGCTAGTTGTGGGCGGTGACGTCAAAAGGCGTTCCACCAGGTGGGTGGGGTCAGCAGCGGCTGAATTCCAAGCCGCAATGCTTGGATGAGTGGCAATCACAACACTCGTGCCGCTTGTGTTTCGGAAGGCTTCGCTTTTCCAACGCCGGGCATTGTCTTCGACAAACGTTCCTACGTGTTCTCGTGCGCCAAGTTTTCTGCGGACCCAATTCCCGGTGGTGCCGCCAAAACAGAGGATGACTTGAATACTCAAGGTGTTGATGACGCGCTCGTGAAACGTCCAGCAAGCGTCCGCGAGTTCATGTGCGCGACCCTTTAGGTCACTTTCTCGTGCTGAGCGAACGAAGATCAGGTTGCTCGACGGAACGCGTCCGGGATCGAAAACAAGCTTCCGCAGCAAGTGGAGGACGCGCGGCTGCATTCGATAGGTACCGGGTGGAGCACCCTGCCAGGACTCGTCTCGGTAAGCGGACCAGTTGCCTGGCTTTTCATGGAGGACGCGGTTCGAATGCCGCAACAGAGTGCTTTGGACCTGCTTCGATGGCGAGCCGCCCGGGTTCAGCCCGAGCAGATACAGTCGCGAAGGGTTGCTAAACGCGTCCCGGCCGGAATAGAACACGGCGCCGGATTCGTCAAGCAGGTGCGTCGGGACGGCGCGGAAGAGTTCATCGATCATCGTGACTATTCTGCCTAATAGTAGGCCGACCGGCATGTCGCGGCCGTTCCTGCGAGTCCCGCAGCATAACACTCGACGACTGCCGCGGCGAATGATCTGTAGTGTGTTCTGGCGCAGTTACTTGAGACAGACGGCGACCCGCGGCGAACCTGCGTTAGGCCGACCTGCATAACGCCGAACTGGGTGCCGCGCAATCGCGGCACCGAGCGCCTTCGTCCTCATCGGTCGCGATGCGACCAGTAATTCGCTTGAGGGGGACGTTCCGCGAAGACCTGTACTACCGCCTGACGGTGAGCTCCCCGAGAACGGCATCGACCTGCCCACGATGATCGCGCAGATCGAGAAAGGCCTGATCGATCGCGCCCTGGCTCGCACGGCGCAAAACCGCGGCGCCGCCGCGCGCTTACTCGGATTGAAGCGAACCACGTTGGTGGAGAAACTAAAGCGCATGTAAGCAGGCGCGGCGGAGGGATCGCGCAGAAGAAAGAGTACTGACGGTGCGTGTTATTGAGCGCTACCCAGCGAATTTCTTCGGAGCGATTCCTCCGTCGCGCCTGCGGTCAGTCGGCTGTCGCGCGACGGCCCCTCGTCATTCGCCTCCGTGCTCTCTTCGCGACGGCTGACAACTCGCAGCTCAGGCCTGCCCGACGCTGCTGGCCTTCGCAGCGAGGTTGTCTGTAAGTAACCTGTCCGCCGGGGCGCTGCTGATGCCCTCAGTCCAAACACGGATCGGTCGCCCCGGCTCTCGACCTTCGACGGTGCTCAGGTCGCCCCGAGCGGAGTCGAGGGGCGCCGGCTACGTTCGCACTCCAGCGAACGACGAGCGGCCGCCGCCGTTATAGCGGCAAGCATGCACCCACCCGATGGGTGTCAGACCGGAGTTCCGTTACCGGCTCATGACGACACGCCCGCCGCAACCCTGGCGCGGGCGGCGGCCGTGATGCGGGCATACTTCGCCTGAATCAGTAAGTACTCCGTCTGCAGCAGCCGGACCTGCGCGTCGTTCAGTTCCGCCGACGTGATGACGCCGTTCTCGTACGAGACCTGCGCGATCACCACGCTCTCGCGAGCCATCTCCAGCGCCTTTTCCTGGGTCGTCACGACTTCCGCCGACGCTTCGAGCGCCGTCCAGGCCGACTCGAGCTCAACCCGCGCGTTGTCGGTGGCGTAGCGCAGGCCGTGCTCGGCCTGGCGCATCTGCGATTGCGCCTGGCTGCGGCGGGCGGCCGCGCCCGGGGCCGCGAACAACGGCACGTTCAGGGCGATGCCGAACGTGTAGCTCTGGTTATCGCGCGACAGGAAGTTGTTGAGCGAGTCCTGCTGGTATTGCATGTTGCCGGTAAAGGCGAGGCTCGGCTTCCATTCCCCCTGGGCGAGGCTCGACGAATATTCCGCTGCCTGCCGGCGGGCGGCAAACGCCTGGAGGTCGGGCCGCTTCGGCAGCTCGGCGTCGAGCACCTCGCGCGGCTGTTCGACGACCGGTTCGTCGAGCGAGCCTTCGAGCTTGAGCGGCTGGGTCTGGGGAATGGCGAGCACACCGCGCAGTTGCTGGAGCGCCCCGTCGACCAGCGCCTTGGCCTGGATGCGGCGAGCCTTGGCGTTGGCCAGTTCCACTTCAGCCTGCAGCACATCGAGTCGCGCCACCGTGCCCGATTCGAACCGGGCCTTCGCTAACTCGAGTTGCTTCATGCCCAACTGCACCTGCTCGTCAGCCACCGCCACGCCGCGTTCGTGCATCAGCGCCGCGTAGAAAATCTCGACGACCCGGTACTCAATCTCCTGGCGGGTGCGATCCAGTTCCAGCTTCGACGCGTCGAGTGTCGAGGTGCTGATGCCGTAGGCGCTGTTCAACCGGCCGCCCGTGTAGAGCGGCTGGCTGATATACAGCTGCAAGCTGTTCTCGCGGCTGAACGCCGCCTGGAACGTCTGCTCCTCAGGCCCAAACACGCCGGCCGGGACTCGGATCACCGGGAAGCGCTGCATGGGGAGGTAGTTGTAACCGAGGCTCACCTGCGGCAGGAAATTGCTCCTGGCTTCCTGCACGCGGGCCTCGGTCTCGACGACCTTCTCTTGCGCCACCTTCAGGCCCTCGTTGGCCGAGAGCGCGCGCTCGAGCGCCTGGTTGAAAGTGAGCGTCACGGCGCCAACGGGCGCCTGGGCCGGAGCAGACTGCCCGCCTGCGCGGCCGGAGGCCGCTTCCACCTTCGCTGAAGCTACGGCGGACAAGCCGGCGAGGTCTCGACGTAGCTCGTTCGTTTGTTCGCGAGCGGAGTCGGAGGCGAAGGCGCTGGTCGCCGACAGCAGCCAGCCGACCATGGCGACGAGCAGCACGACCCCGGCCACCCGCACCGCCTGGGGCACGCGGGCGTTCGGCTCGGCGCGCCAGGCCTTGACGGCTTCGACGGTCCGGGCGAGCAACAGGTAGGCGACCGGCACGACCACGAGGGTCAGCAGCGTCGAGGTGATCAGGCCGCCGATGGTCGCAATGGAGATCGGCGCGCGAAACTCGCTGCCCTCACCGGTGGCCATCGCCGATGGCAACATGCCGAGGATCATCGCGATGGTCGTCATCAGGATCGGCCGCAGGCGAATCGGGCCCGCCTTCAAAATGGCGTCCTTCACGGTCAGGCCTTCGCGGACGTACTGGTTCGTCAGGTCCACCAGCAGGATGGCGTTCTTGGTCACCAGGCCCATCAGCATGACCACGCCGATCATGGCCGGCATGCCGAGGTTCTTGCCGGTCAGCAAAATGGCCAGCAGCGCGCCGACCAGTGCCAGCGGCAGCGAGATCATAATCAGCATCGGTTCGAGGAACGACTCGAACTGCGACGCCAGCACGATGTAGATGAAGGCAATCGCCAGCACCAGGGCCAGGCCCATCGCGGCGGCTGATTCCTGCATCATCTCGACGTCACCGGCAAAGCCCCACTCGAAGCCCGGTGGCATGGGAATGCCGGCCATGACCGCCGCCACGTCGCTGGTCACGTCGCCGAGTGGCCGGTCGGTCAGCTCGATGCCGATCTTGGCCTGGCGGACGCGCTGCTCTCGGTCGATGCTGGCCGGCCCGACTTCCGGCTCCAGCCGCACGATGTCGCGGGCCCGGACCACCGCGCCGGTCGCCGAGTAGAGGGGCGTGCGGGCAATCGCCTCGAAGTCGTTGCGGTACTCGGGCGCCAGGCGGACACGGATGTCGTACTCCTTGTCGTTCTCGCGCAGGCGGGTCGGGACGATGCCCTCGACCATGCCGCGCAGTTGCATCGCGACGGTGCCGACGTCGAAGCCGAGGTCGGCCGCGAGTTCGCGGTTGATGCGCGCCGCCATCTCGGGCTGGCCGGTCTCGAGGGAGCTGTCGACGTCGACCGCGCCGGGCACGGTCTTCACCTTGGCGACGATCTCCTCGTTCAGCCGCTGCAGCTCGACCATGTCGTCGCCGCGCACGAACACGTTGAGCGGCGCCTCGCTCGGCGCGCCCTGCATGAACTCCGGGTCGGCGACGGTCATCTTGAGCAGCGGAATCGCCTTCAGCCGTGTCCGCATGTCGTCCTTGAGCGCCAGCAAACCGCGCTCGCGTTCGCGCTTCTTGCCCGTCTTGACGCGCAGCGCCGCCTTCATCGGATTGCCCTCGACGCCGACCGTCGAGAAGATCTGCTGCACCTCGGGCATCTCCCTAATCGTTCGCTCGACCTCGGCGACGTGGCTCACGGTCTGCTCGAACGACGTGCCCGGTGGCACTTCGACGTTGACCACGAACTCACCACGGTCTTCCATCGGCACAAACTCGGTGCCGATCACGGTGAGCGTCGACATGCTGGCAAAGAACACCACCGTGGCCGTCGCGACAATCTTCCAGGGGTGTTCGATTGCCCAGCCGAGCAGGCGGTGGTACTGCTGATCGAGGCGGTCGTAATAGCCGCCCACCCGCTCGAGGAAACGTCCGAACCGCGTGCGCGTGCGTTCCTCGAGCGGAATGAACCGCACGAAGCGCGACGACAGCATCGGGTCGAGCGTGAACGCCACCAGCAGCGAGATCGAGACGGCAAAGGCGATCGTCAACGCGAACGACTTGAAGAACTGGCCGACCAGGCCGGTCATGAAGCCGACCGGCAGGAACACCGCCAGGATGGTGAAGGTGGTTGCCATCACGGCCAGGCCAATCTCCGACGTGCCTTTTCGCGCGGCGGTCATCGGGTCCTCGCCATGCTCCATGTGGCGATAGATGTTCTCGCGCACCACCACCGCATCGTCAATCAGGATGCCGATGACGAGCGACAGCGCCATCAAAGTCATCATGTTGATGGTGAAGCCGACCAGATACATGAAGAAGAACGTCGCGATCACCGAGGTGGGCAGCGCCAGCGCAGTGATCAGCGTCGAGCGCCAGTCGCGCATGAACACGAAGATCACCAGCACCGCCATGAGACCGCCGAAGATGATGTGGCCGCGGACGTCGCGGACGTTCTCCTGGATGGCCTCGGCGTCGGTGTGGACGGTCTTGATCTGCAGCTGCGGAAAGCCAGGCGCGGCTTTCGCCAGCGCCGCGTCGATCTTGTTCTGCACGTCCACGGTGTTGGCGCCCGACTGCTTGCGCACCGCGAACGACACCGCGTCGGCGCCGTTCAAACGGGTGGTCGACAGGCGGTCCTCGTAGCCGTCGATCACGACGCCGACGTCCTTGACGCGAATCGTCGAACCGCTCGACGAGCGCAGGATCACGTTCTCGATCTCCGCGGCGGACTGGTACTGGCCTTGCGTGCGGAGCGACACCGCCTTGCCGTCGCGCTTGATCTGTCCGCCGGGGACATCGAGGTTGTCGGCGGCCAGCTTGGCCGCCACTTCCGTCAGCGGCAGGTTGAGCGCTTCGAGACGGCGCGGATCGAGGTCCACGTGCAGCTCGCGAACTTCGCCGCCGTTGACTTCAACGGCGGCGACACCGTCGATCTGACCCAGGAGTGGCTTCAGGTCGTCTTCCACCATGCGGCGCGTGACGTCGGACGGCAGTTCCGAGCCGACCGCATACGTGGCGATCGGCAGCGCCGCGACGTCAAAGCGCTGAATGGTCGGGTCCTTGATCTGCTCGGGCAGCCGCTCGCGAATGGCCGCCACCTTCTCGCGCACTTCGGCCGCCGCCGCCTGCGGGTCAACCTCGAGCCGCAGCTCGATGCCGACCCGCGAGAACCCCTCGGTCGAGGTGGAGATCACCCGCTTGACGCCGGCGATGCCGGCCACCGCGTCCTCGACCGGCCGCGTCACCAGCGTCTCGACCTCTTCGGGGCCGGCGCCGGGATACACGATCGAGACGTTGACGAACGGGAAGTTGACCTCGGGGAACAGGTCGATGCCAAGCCGCGTCATCGAGACCGCGCCGAGCACCATGAAGCTCATGATGACCATCGTCGCGAAGACGGGTCGCTTGATGGAGGTGTCAGATATCCACATGATTCAGCTCTGAACTCCTAAACCGCTTAGCTCTTGGCCGCGATGCCCCGGACCTTGGCGCCCGCCGGGAGCTGCCGCCGCGCATCGGCCATCACCGCGTCGCCGGCCGCCAGGCCGGTCAGGATCTGCACGTGGGTGCCATCCGACAATCCTTCGGTGACGACCACGGCCGACAGCGTGTCGCCCGTCACCTTCTGCACCACGCGCTTGCCGTCACGCGTCATGACCGCGTCCTTCGGCACAATCACCACGCCGGTGACGGTGGCCTCGACGATGCGGGCTGTGGCATACATGCCCGAGAGCAAGGCGCGGTTGGCGTTGGGCACGCGCACGTCAATCTTGAAGTGGCGGTTCCGCGCATCCACTTCGGGCGCAATGGCCGCGAGCTGGCCCTCGAACGCCTGGCCCGGCTTGGCCTGCACCGAGATGTGCGCCTTGAGTCCGACGCGCAGCCGGCCGGCCTCGAGTTCCGAGACGCCGGCTTCGAGCTTCATCTGCCGCATGTCGGCCACGATCACGACCGGCCGGTCGCCGGGAATGGCGCCGGCGTCGTAGTTGCGCTCGACCACATAGCCGGTTACCGGCGACGTGATGGTGGCGTTTTTCTGGACTTCGCGCGCCCGCCGCAGGGCCGCTTCGGCCTGGGCGAGGTTGGCGGCGGCCAGATCGCGCTGCGCCACCGCCGACCGGTGCGCGGTCTGTGCCCCATCGAGACGCTGGCGCGGCAGCGCGCCCTTGTCGAACAGGGTCGTGGCGCGGTCGCGCTCGAGCAGCGCATTGGCCAGCGCCGCTTCGGCGTTTTCGAGCGCGGCCTTGCCGACTGCCACCGAGGCGACGGCCGCGTCGGCCTGCGCGTCGATCTCGCGCCGATCGATCGTCGCAATGATCTGGCCCATCGTCACCGCGTCGCCGATGTCGACCATCATGCGCTCGATGGTGCCCGGCAGCTTCGGCTTGACCGCGACGCGGCTCAGTGGCGTCAGCGTTCCCGAAATCTCGAGGGCCGATTCAATGGCGCCGGTCGTCGCGGTCACGGTCATCACATCGACCACCGCCGGTGCCGGTGCCGAACTTTCGGGCGCGGCTTCGGTGGTGGTGGAGGCGCCGCAGCCAGCGGCCACGAGCGACGAGCCCAGGACCACGGCGGCAGCAACGATTCGGAGGTGGGGCACACTACGCTTCATGACGGGTCGCTCCAGCAGGCACCGGGGCGCCCGCGATCTCTACTGCTACGCACTTACAGGAAACGAAAGTCGTGGCCACGCCGGCCTGCAGGCCCGCGATGGTCGCGTTCAGCACATCGCGCGCGAGCGCGTCGTAGTCTTCGCCCGAGGCGAGGCGGTGACGAATGCCGACCACGGCCGGACCAACCAGCCCGGCCCACAGCATGTGCATCGCCGCGTTGGCATTGAGCGTGGCGGGGAAGGCCCCGGCGTCGATCGCGGCCTGGATGCCGGCCACGGCCTTGCTCAGCATCTGCTGCAGGAACTCGAAACCGTCCCACTGTTCGGTGATGCGCGGCACCGAGCGATCCACGAACATCAGTAGGAAGTACTCTGGCTGTTCCTTGGAGAATTCGTAGAAGGCCCACCAACAGGCACGGACGTCCTCGAGCGGATTGCCCGAGCCGGCGGCTGACTGCACCTTGGCGTCAAGGCGGTGGAAACCTTCCTTGGCCAGGGCGAGGAAGATGTCGTCCTTGCTGGGGTAGTAGCTGTAAATCGCCGCCGGGCTGTACTCGATGCGTTCGGCAATCTTGCGAATAGAGACGCTTGGGTAGCCTTCCGCAAGGAAGAGCTCCCTGGCAGCGTCGAGAATGGAGTCAGTGACGGCCTGTCGTTCGCGGTCGCGGCGTTCTTCAATACCCATATAAACAGTGTTCAGTCTTCAAATGGTGTTAGACGTTAGCCCTGTCAGGCAAGTTCCAAATTTCACAAGGTGACCAGGAATAGTGGTAAAAATGTGTGAAATTGCCTGATTTCTTTGGTTTTCTTGCCGGTTTGGCCTATCTTGCGGGCTCGGTGGTCTGCCACCAGCTGCCGGAACGCTCTTTTTTCACGGCGGGTATGCAGTGGCCGGTTTGTGCACGATGCGCCGGGATCTACCTCGGGGTCGCCGTGGGGTTTGCCGCCTGGTGGATGCTTCGCCGGTGGATCAGCCCGCGGCCCGGCGGGCGAGCGTGGCTGACCATGCTCGCGGTGGTGGCGACGCCGACCGCTGCGTCGTGGGTGGGCGGGGTTCTGGGCTTTTGGGACGGCACCAACGGCATTCGCTTCGCACTGGCGGCGCCCCTGGGACTGACCGTGGGCGTGATCGCGGCGGCGGTGACCGCAAAAGACCTGAGGTAAACTCGCGGTCGTGCCGCCTCCGGTTGTGTGTGTGTTGTCGTGGCTCGTGCCGGGGGCCGGTCACCTGATTCAGGGCCGCCGGCAGAAGGGCGTGATTTTCCTGCTCGCGCTTCCCGCGATGTTCGCGATCGGCCTCGTCCTCAGCGGCCGGCTCTTTCCGTTTGTGATTTCAGATCCCCTGGTCGGCCTGGCGGCGCTCGCCAATGCCGGCATGGGGCTGCCCTACGTCATCGCCTCGGCGCTCGACCTGGGGCAGGGGGTCGTGACGGCGGCGTCCTACGAATACGGCAACGCCTTCCTGATCGTCTCGGGGCTCTTGAACACGCTGGTCGTGATCGATGCCTATGACATTCGCCTGGGCCGCAAGTAGATGACCAGTCACTTCGGTTTGCTCGTGTTGTTCGCCGCGTTCGTCTCGCTGATCTTTGCGGTGATCGCGAAGGACACCCCGAAGGAGCAGGCCACGCTCGGCCTCTCGTTGTTGGGGAGCTTTGTCGGCGCCGCCATCGTGCTCGGCTGGCTCATGCGCGCGCTCCCGCTTTGATACTCCTCTGGGCACCCGTCGTCGTCTACATGGCGGCGATCATCTACGGCGCCACGGCCGCGTCCGTGCCTGGGCCCGTCGGCAGCTGGTTTTCAGACACCTTCCTGCATGGCGGCGGCTATTTCGGCCTGGCCCTGCTGACGCTGCGCGCGCTGGCGCGCGGACGCTGGTCGGGTGTCACGACAAGCGCGCTGCTGCTGGCGTGGTGCATTTCGATGGTGCACGGCGCCGCGGTCGAGTGGCTGCAGATGTACGTGCCGACGCGCATGGCCGAGTGGCGCGACCTGGGCAACAACGCGATCGGGGCGGCGGTGGCCCTCGGGGCGGCACGGGCGTGGGGTATCATGAGGAGTACGTCGCGGGCCAAGCCAAACAGCTAGAAAGCGCCTGCGTACGAGGCACTCCAATGACCTTTGACAACCTCCTGCTTGCCCGTGATGGCGCCGTCGCCATCGTCACCCTCAATCGGCCCAAAGTCCTGAACGCCCTGAACAATCAGACCCTGGCAGAACTGTCGGCGTGCATGGCCGGCCTCAAGGCCGACGATAGCGTGCGTGCCGTCATCCTGACCGGGGCCGGTGAGAAGTCGTTTGTCGCCGGTGCCGACATCAACGAACTGGCGGCGCTGTCGCCGGTGGAAGGCCAGGCGCACGCGCGCCGGGGCCAACTGATCTTCGATGCCATCGAGCAACTCGGTAAGCCGGTGATCGCCGCGATCAACGGCTTTGCACTGGGCGGCGGCTGTGAGCTGGCCATGGCGTGCACGATTCGCCTGGCGGCCGATACGGCGCGGTTCGGACAGCCCGAGGTCAACCTGGGACTGCTCCCCGGCTATGCCGGAAGCCAGCGGCTGCCGCGGCTGGTGGGCAAAGGCGTGGCGCTCGAGATCCTGCTGACCGGCGACATGGTGAGCGCCGCGCGCGCGTACGAGATTGGCCTGGTCAATCGGGTGGTGCCGGCCGCCGAGTTGATGGCCGAGGCCATCAAGCTGGCGCAGGCGCTGGCGGCGAAGGCGCCGATCGCTGTGCGCTTCATTCTCGAGGCCGTCAACCAGGGCCTCGAGTCGCCGTTCGCGGCCGGCGAGTACCTGGAAACCACGTTGTTTGGGACCATTGCTTCGTCCGCCGACATGCGCGAAGGCACCAAGGCCTTTCTCGAGAAGCGCCCGGCCGTGTGGCAAGGCAAGTAATGCGCATTGGCATTGTCGTCGCCCGGTTCAACGACTTCGTTACCGAGCGTCTGCTGGAAGGGGCGACCGCGGCGCTGGCTGACGCCGGCGTCGGCGGTGACTCCGTCGATGTGATCCGGGTTCCGGGCGCGTTCGAGATCCCGATGGCGGCCCAGCGCATTGCCGAGACCGGCCAGGTGGAGGCGGTGATCTGCCTCGGCTGCCTGATTCGCGGCGCCACGCCGCACTTCGAATACATCGCGTCGGCCTGCGCCCACGGCATCACCGCGGCTGCTGCCAGCACCGGCGTGCCCATGGCGTTCGGCGTCCTGACCACGAACTCGGCTGAAGAAGCGCTGGAGCGCGTGGCGCCGGGGCCGTCGCACAAGGGCCGAGAGGCGGCGGACGCGGCGGTCGAAATGGCGCGGTTGTTTGCGCGCATTGGGGACGGCCGCCGGTGAGCCAGGACTCCCCAGACGCCGGCTCGCGCTGGGCCGGACGTCACAACGCCCGGGCCGCTGCACTGCAGGCGCTCTATGAATGTGAAATCGGTGGCCTGACGCCGCAGCAGGCGCTCGGTGTCCTGCATCACGCCGGGCCACCCGATGTCAACGATCCGGGCGAGTCGCAACATGCGTTCGTCATCGCCCTGGTCAAGGGCGCCCTTGCCAACCGCGCCAGCCTTGACGAGCGGATCGGCGACGCCGCGAAGAACTGGCGGGTGGAACGGATGGCGGTGCTCGATCGCCTGGTCATGCAGCTGGCGGTAGAGGAAATGATGAGCCACCGCGAGAGCCCGCCGCGCGTGGTGATCAGCGAAGCCATCGAACTGGCGCGCGCCTACAGCGGCGAAGAGGCCGCCAAGTTCGTGAACGGCGTCCTCGACGGCGTCTATCGCAAGTTGAAGGACGAAGGCCTCGTCGCCGAGTAAGAGATCATGAGTAGTGAAGTAGTCCAGACCGAGCAGCGCAAAGCCAACCTCGAGGCGATTACCCGCCTCGGCTTTGCCGCGTACCCCAATAAGTTCGATACCACCCACACGGTCAGCGAGCTCGTAGACGGCTACACCGAGACCGCCGCCGACGTGCTCGAGAACCCGAAGGTCGAGACCGTCGCCGCCGGCCGGGTGGTGGGCATTCGCAGTTTTGGCAAGGCCGCCTTCCTGGTGATCTCCGATGGCCGTTCGCGGCTGCAGGTGTACGTGCGGCAGGATGTGCTCAGCGAGCGCGACTATCAACTGGCGAAGCTGCTCGACGTCGGCGATCAGGTCGGCGTGACCGGGCACCTGTTCCGAACCAAGACCAACGAGCTGTCGATCTGGGCGGCCAAACTGGAGTTCCTGGCGAAGTGCTTCCTGCCGCTGCCCGAGAAGTGGCACGGCCTTCAGGATGTCGAGACCCGCTATCGCCAGCGCTACCTGGATCTGATCGTGAACCCGGACGTGCGCCGCGTGTTCGAGATTCGCACGCGGGCCGTGTCGGCGGTGCGCGAGTTCCTGACCGCGAACGGCTTCCTGGAAGTCGAGACGCCGATGATGCAGCCGATTGCCGGCGGCGCGCTCGCGCGCCCGTTCGTGACGCATCACAACACGCTCGACATGAGGCTCTACCTGCGAATCGCGCCGGAGTTGTACTTGAAGCGGCTCACGGTCGGCGGCGTCGAGCGCGTGTTCGAGATCAACCGCAACTTCCGCAACGAAGGCATTTCGACGCAGCACAATCCCGAGTTCACGATGCTCGAGTTCTACTGGGCCTACGTGGACTACCAGCGGTTGATGACTTTTACCGAGGAACTGCTGACGACTGTCGCCCAGCAGGTGATCGGCACGACCGAGTTGCCGTTTGGCGAGGATCTCATCCACCTGTCGGCGCCGTTCCGCCGGTTGTCGCTGCGGCATGCCGCGGCCGAGAAGGCCAGCGAGAAGCTTGGCCGGACCGTGACCGTGGACGAGCTGCGCCAGGTGGATTCAGCGCGGGCGATTGCGAAGCAACTCGCGGTTGACGCGCCGAAGGGCGCCGGGGCGGGCAAGATCGCCAGCAACATCTTCGAAGCGTTGTGGGAGAAGGACCTGATCCAGCCCACGTTCGTGCACGACTTTCCGACCGAGGTCTCGCCCCTGTCGAAGCAGCGTCCCGACGATCCCGATACGGTCGAGCGCTTCGAGCTCTACATTGGCGGATTCGAAGTCGCCAACGCCTTCAGCGAGCTGAACGATCCGGTGGAGCAGCGGCGCCGCTTCGAAGCGCAGTTGGCCGACCGGGCCGCCGGCGACCAGGAAGCGCACGCCATGGACGAAGACTACGTGCGGGCGCTCGAATACGGCATGCCGCCGGCCGGCGGCGAAGGCATTGGCATTGACCGGCTGGTCATGCTGCTGTCGAACTCGCAATCGATCCGCGACGTGATCCTGTTTCCGTTGATGCGTCCGCGCGCCGAAGAACCGCCGAAGGCTGAAGGCTGATCGCGGTAGTCTAAGGGAGAGCATGCCGTTCGAACTCCAGGTCGCGCTGCGCTACTTGCTGGCCAAGCGCCGCCAGGTGTTCATCTCGGTGATTTCCCTTGTCTCCACCGTCGGCGTCACCGTCGGCGTCATGGCCCTGGTGATCGCGCTGGCGCTGATGACCGGCCTCCAGCAGGAATTGCAGTCCCGCATTCTCGGCTCGTCCGCGCACGTGTATGTGTGGAAGCCGTCCGGCATTACCGACTACCAGGCGGAGGTCGCCAGGCTCCGCGCCGTCCCGGGCGTGATCGGCGCCGCGCCGGCGATTGAAGCCAAGGCCATGATTACCAATGGCAGCAGCAACGGCTTCGCCATGATCAAGGGGATCGATCCGGCCCTCGAACCGACCGTCACCGATATCGGCCGGGTCCTGACCGACGGCTCGCTGGATCAGCTGACGCCGGCCTCGGACGACGAGTTTCCGGGCATCCTGCTGGGCAAGGACCTGGCCGGCTCGCTCGGCGCGATGGTGGGGGACACGGTGACCCTGCTGACGTCGAACGGCACGTTGACGCCCATGGGCGTGATGCCGCGCCAGCGGCGCTTCAGGGTGGTGGGCACTTTCCGCCTTGGCCTCTACGAAGTCGATAACGGGACCGGCCTCGTGTCACTCGAGACGGCGATGATGCTGGCGGCGACCGATCGGGTCGAGCGCATCGAGCTGAAGGTCGACGAAGTCTACGACGCGCCGCGGATTGCCGACCAGATCGCCGGAGACTTCGGCACCGAGTACGTCACCTCGGATTGGTCAGATCTGAACCAGCAGCTCTACTCGGCGCTGATGCTCGAGAAGATCGGCATGGGCATCGGCATCGGCCTGATCGTGATGGTCGCCGCGCTGAACATCGTCGCGTCGCTGATCCTGCTGGTGATGGAGAAGACCCGCGACATTGCCATTCTCAAGACCATGGGGGCCTCGTCTCGCAGCATCACGCTGATCTTCCTGCTGCAGGGTACCATCATCGGCGTGCTGGGCACCCTCGTCGGCGCGGCGCTGGGGACGACGGCGGCCTACGTGCTCGATCGCTACCGGCTGATCACGATTCCGAGTGATGTCTACCAGGTGAACTACCTGCCGTTCAAGCTGCTGCCCGGCGACCTGGTCACCGTCGTCGTGGCCGCGATTGTCGTCTGCTTCGTGGCCACCTTGTACCCGTCGCGCCAGGCGGCGCGCCTGGATCCAGCGCAAGCGTTGCGGTATGAGTAGGACTCCTGCCGAGGTGGCGTCCGGCTTCAGCCGGACCCGTGGGGCTTGGCGCTTCGCGCCTCGTAGGGCTTGCGCTTCGCGCTCGTAGGGGAGCATGGCTTTCATCACTGTTACCGGGCTCAATAAGTACTACAGCGTCGCCGGCAACCCGTTGCACGTGCTCCGCGATCTCGATCTCACGGTCGAGAAGGGCGAGATGGTCGCGATCATGGGCGCCTCTGGCGTAGGCAAGAGCACGTTGCTGCACGTGATGGGCGGACTCGACACCATCGACGGCGGCCGGGTCCAGGTCGGCGAACACGACATCACCACCATGACCGACGAGGCACGCGTGGCGTTCAGGAATCGCCACATCGGCTTCGTGTTCCAGTTTCACCATCTGCTGCCGGAGTTCACCGCCATCGAGAACGCGATGATGCCGATGCGCATTGCCCGCCTGTCGGTGGCCGAGGCCCGGCCGCGCGCTGAAGCACTGTTGACGCGCGTGGGCTTGGGCGAGCGGCTGGATCACCGGCCCGGCATGCTCTCTGGTGGCGAGCAGCAACGCGTCGCCGTGTCGCGTGCGCTCGTCATGCAGCCGTCGCTGTTGTTGGCCGACGAGCCCACTGGCGACCTGGACGAGGCAACCGCTGATTCACTTCATGAGCTGCTGCGGGCCATGCATGCCGAGTTTGGGCTGACCGCCGTGATTGCCACCCATAACCCCCGGCTGGCCGCCCAGTGCGACCGCACCCTACGCCTCGAAGGCGGCCGGCTCCACGCCGCCTGACCGTTCCAGGTGATGCTTAGCCGGACCTTCGACACGATCGTCGTCGGCCTCGGCGGCATGGGCAGCGCGGCGGCCGCGCACCTTGCCGCGCGTGGCCAGCGCGTGCTCGGTCTCGAGCAGTTCCAGCCGGCGCACGATCGCGGGTCGAGCCACGGCCGCTCGCGCGTCATCCGGCTCGCGTACTTCGAGCATCCGGCCTATGTGCCCCTGCTGCGGCGGGCGTACGAGCTGTGGCGCCGCCTCGAGACCGACACCGGCCGGCGGCTGCTGCAGGTCACCGGCGGGTTGATGATTGGCGCGCCCGACAGCGAGGTCGTGAGCGGCAGCTTGCGCAGCGCCCGTGAACACGGATTGGCGCACGAGATGCTCGACGCCGCGGAGATTCACCGCCGCTTCCCGCCCTTCACGCCGCGTCAAGAAACTGTCGGTTTCTACGAAACTGAAGCAGGTTCACTTTTCCCCGAAGAGGCGATTCGAGCTCATCTCGACGTGGCGGTTGCTGGCGGCGCTCACCTCCACTTCGATGAACCGGTTGACGACTGGCGCGTGACGGCGCCGGGAACGGTTGAAGTAACGACGCCCCGGGCGCGCTACGAGGCCGGGCGGGTCGTGCTGGCCCCTGGCGCGTGGGCGTCACAGTTGTTCAAGCTGCCTGACCTGCCGCTGACCGTCGAACCACAGGTGCTGTACTGGTTCGAGCCCGCCGGTGGTTCGGCGCTGTTTTCGCCCGAGCGTTTCCCTATCTATATCTGGGATCTCGGTGACGGCGTGCAGTTCTACGGGTTTCCGGCGGATGAGGAGGGCCGTGTCAAAGTCGCGTTCTTCAGGACGAAGACTGGCGACGAGCCGTCGCTGCGGTCGGCGCTGGCGCCCTTCGTGCCATCACTCGCGTCGGGATCGCTCGTCGACACCGCGCCGTGCCGATACACCCTCACGCCGGACCATCATTTCGTGATTGGGCTGCATCCAGACCACGCGCAGGTGGTGGTCGCCTCGCCGTGTTCCGGCCACGGTTACAAATTCGCCAGCGTCGTCGGGGAAATCCTGGCGGATTTAGCAATCGGCGGGGCGACCAGGCACCCAATCGGCCTGTTCTCGCCGGCAAGGTTTGCCCGTCGAGCTTGATCGGCACGGGTGACGGCTCAATAATGTGGGTCGCCAACCCTCCTGAGGTCCAGTCATGAAGAGTATTGCTCTCGCATTGTCGGTGCTCCTCGTCGCGCCCGCGGCCGCCGTTGCCCAACACGAACACCCGGTCTCCGTTGGCGACAAACTCGGAACCGTTCACTTCGAGACGTCATGCGCGGCGTCAACCCGCGTCGACTTCGACCGGGCCGTCGCCCTGCTGCACTCCTTCGAGTACCGGCCGGCATTGGAATCGTTCACCAAGGTGCTGGCCGCCGACCCCTCGTGCGCGATCGCGCAGTGGGGCATTGCCCTGTGCCACTGGGGCAACCCGTTTGCCGGGATCAAGGCCGGCCCGCAGCTCGAGCGCGGGCGCGAAGCGGTGCAGAAGGGACTCGCGACCGGCGCGCCGACCCCGCGCGAGAAGGCGTACCTCGCGGCCGTCAACGAGCTGTTTGCGAACACGGCCACCGTGCCGCACCGCGATCGCACGCTGGCTTATGCCAAAGCGATGGAGGCGGTGCAGCGCGACCACCCGGCGGACGTTGAGGCGAAGATCTTCTACGCCCTCGCGGTGAATCAGACGGCGGCGCCGACCGACAAGCGCTACACGGCGCAGCTTCAGGCGGCCGGCATCCTCGAGCCGCTCTGGGCGCGCTATCCGGATCACCCCGGTCTGCCGCACTACATCATTCACGCGTACGACCACCCACCGCTCGCGGAGAAGGCCCTGGACGCCGCGCGCCGTTACGCCAAGATTGCGCCGTCGGCGCCGCACGCGTTGCACATGCCCTCGCACACGTTCACCCGCGTCGGGTCATGGCAAGAATCGGTCGAGACCAACATCGCGTCCGAGCAGGAAGCCATGAAAGCCGGCGTGATGGCCGAAGCACTGCACGCGATGGATTACCAGGCCTATGCCTACCTGCAGTTGGCGCAGGACCAGAAGGCCCGCGCCGTCCTGTCGCGGGTGCCGGCGGTGGTCGCCAAGCTTGACGTGAACGCGATGGGCGGCGCTGCCGCCGGCGTGGCCGGCATCTACGCCCGTAACGCCATCGCCGCGCGCTATGCCCTCGAGCGGGGGGCCTGGGCCGAGGCGGCGGCGCTCGAAACCGTGTCGTCGACATTCCCTCACGCGGATGCGATCACGCACTTCGCGCGGGCGCTCGGCGCGGCACGCGCCGGCACGCCCGCGGCAGCCAAGGCCGATGTCGAGCGGCTGGTCACGCTCAGGGACACGCTCGCCGCCGCGAAGGATCCGTACTGGACGGAGCAGGTTGACATCCAGCGCCAGGTCGCCACGGCGTGGGTCACGTTTGCGGAGGGAAAGAAAGACGAGGCCCTCAGGTTGATGCGGGCGGCGGCCGACGCCGAGGACGCCACCGACAAGGCGGCGATCAGCCCGGGACCCATCGCGCCGGCGCGTGAACTGCTGGGCGAGATGCTGATGGAGGCGGGGCAGCCACGCGAGGCGCTGACCGCGTTCGAGGCGACGATGAAGAAGGAGCCTGGCCGATTCCGCGGCGCCTACGGCGCGGCGCGCGCGGCCGAAGCCGCCGGCGACCGCGCGAAGGCTGGGGCCCTCTACGCCCAGGTGGTGGCCGGCGCGAGCGGCGCAGATGGCAATCGTCCCGAGCTGGCCCAGGCGCGCAGCTTCGCGCAGCGGCGCTAGCTAGAGATTCGCGAGCTTGAAGATGGCCTTGGCGAGGCCCGAGTAATCCTCTTCGCCTTCGCCCGCGGTGATTTGCGCCTGCACGAGCTGCTGCACGACAGCACTCGTGTAGGCCGGCACCCCGTTCTCGGCGAGCGTCGTCAGGGCGATCCCCAAATCCTTCTTGAAGAACTTGGCCTTGAACCCCGGCTTCCAGTTGGCGGTGATCATCCGCTCGCCGTGCACATCCAGCACGCGGCTTTGCGCAAAGCCGCCCATTAACGCGGCGCGCACCTTCATGGGATCGACGCCGGCTTTGCGCGACAGCGCGATGGCTTCGGCCACGACCGCCATGGTGCCGCCCAGGACGATCTGATTGCAGGCCTTGCAGACCTGGCCGGCCCCCGAGTCGCCGACGTGCACCAGTTTCTCCGGTGAGCCCATGGCCTCGATCACCGGCCGCATGGTCTCGACGGCCGTGGCATCGCCCCCGACCATGAACGCCAGTGTGCCGGCGATCGCCCCGATCTCGCCGCCGCTGACCGGGCCGTCCAGGAACTGACCACCGCGTTCGGCGGTCGCCGCCGCGAGACGCTTGGCCGTCGCCGGGGCAATGGTGGAGGAGTCGAGAATGACCGTGCCGCGCTGCATCGCGCTGAAGATGCCGTGTGGTGCCTCCAGCACCAGGCTGACGTCCGGTCCGTCCGGCAGCATCGTGACGATGCGAGTGGCCGCCTTCGCGATGTCGGCGGGGGAGGCCGCCGCCGTGGCGCCGGCCGCGACCAGTTCGTCAACCGGGCCGCGGCTCCGGCTGTGGACGATGATGGGGAAACCCTTCTTGAGAAGGTTGAGGGCCATGGGCTTGCCCATGAGGCCCAGGCCGATGAAGCCAATGGTGTTTGCCATGGCGACAGGATAACGATCCAAAACTCCGAAGTCTCGCAATTTCTTCCACTTACGGGCATCCGTGGCGTGAAAATGGACCGTCCTGCCGTATAATGTCCCGCAGGGGGCCAGGGCGGCGGAATGTTCGAACGCTACACCGAACGAGCCAGGCGGGTTCTATTCTTTGCCCGCTATGAAGCGAGTCAGCTCGGAAGCATCTCGATTGAAACCGAGCATTTGCTTCTAGGGTTGATCCGTGAGGGCAAGGGCCTCACAAGCCGGATCTTTGCCCGATCCCATCTCTCCCTCGAAAACATCCGCAAAGATATCGAAGGCCGCACGGTCTTCCGCGAGAAGGTGTCGACCTCGGTCGAGATCCCGTTCAGCGCCGAAACCAAGCGCGTGCTGCAGTACGCCGCGGAAGAGGCCGATCGCCTCCTGCATAACTACATCGGCACCGAACACCTGCTGCTCGGCATCCTCCGCGAGGAGCGATCCGTGGCCGCGACCATCCTCATGGAAAAGGGGATGCGCCTGCACCAGGTGCGCGAAGACATCGTCCAATTGCTGAACGAGAAGACCTCGCTGACGCGCGTCAAGGAAACCCCGCTCCTGGCCGAGTTCAGCCGCGACCTGACCGAAGCGGCGATGAAGAACTCGCTCGATCCGCTGGTCGGCCGCGACTACGAACTGGAGCGCGTCCAACAGGTGTTGTGCCGCCGCACCAAGAACAACGCCGTGTTGATCGGCGAACCCGGCGTGGGCAAGACCGCCATTGTCGAAGGCCTCGCGCAGAAGATCGTCTACGGCGACGTGCCGCACTTCCTCGCCGACAAGCGCCTGCTGGCGCTCGACATCTCGCTGATCGTCGCCGGCACCAAGTACCGCGGCCAGTTCGAAGAGCGCCTCAAGGCGATCATGAAAGAACTGACCGACAACCCGCACATCATCGTCTTTATCGACGAGTTGCACACGCTCGTGGGGGCGGGGTCGGCCGAAGGGTCGCTCGATGCGGCCAACATCCTGAAGCCGGCGCTCAGCCGCGGCGAGATTCGCTGCATTGGCGCGACGACGCCGGCCGAGTACCGCAAGTACATCGAGAAGGACCGCTCGCTCGAACGCCGCTTCCAGGCGATCAAGGTCGATCCGCCGTCGGAAGGCGAGACCATTTCGATCCTGCTGGGCATCAAGGAACGCTACGAGCAGTTCCATCACGTCGAGTACACCCGCGAGGCGCTCGAGGCGGCGGTCTACCAGTCGAGCCGCTACATCACCGATCGGTTCCTGCCCGACAAGGCGATCGACCTGGTGGACGAGGCGGGCGCGCGCGCCAAGCTGCGCGAGGCCGGCTACAGCGAGGAATTCGGCGAGATCAACAAGAGCATCCGCGTGGCCGTCGAGCAGATGGAAAGCGCGGTCTCGCAGAAGGACTTCGACAAGGCGCAGTTCTACCGCGAGCAGGAGCAGGTGGCGCGCGAAAACCTGCAATTCGTGCGCGAGAAGTTCGACGTGCGCACCAGCGCCCGCAAGGTCGTGGTGTCGCGCGCCGAGATCGACGAAGTGGTCTCGAAGTGGACCGGCGTGCCGCTGTCGTCGATCAACCAGGACGAGAGCGACAAGCTGATTCGCATGGAGGCCGACCTCCACAAGCGCGTGATCAGCCAGGAGCGCGCCATTTCGGCCGTGTCGCGGGCGATTCGCCGCTCGCGGGCCGGGCTCAAGAGCCCGAACCGGCCGGTGGGCAGCTTCATGTTCCTCGGGCCGACCGGCGTCGGCAAGACCGAGTTGGCGCGGGCGCTGGCGCAGTTCCTGTTCGGCAGCGAGAACGCGCTGATTCGCTTCGACATGTCCGAGTACATGGAGAAGCACTCGGTCTCGAAGCTGATCGGCTCGCCGCCCGGATACGTCGGCCACGAAGAGGGCGGCCAGCTGACCGAGAAGGTCAAGCGCAACCCGTATTCGGTGGTGCTGCTCGACGAAATTGAGAAGGCGCACCCCGACATCTTCAACATTCTGCTGCAGGTGTTCGAGGACGGTCACCTGACCGACGGCCTGGGTAATCGCGTCAACTTCAAGAACGCGATCCTGATCATGACCTCGAACATCGGCGCCCGCTTCATCCAGAAGAAAGCGTCGATGGGTTTCCAGACGTCGGAGGCCGGGGATGCCAAGGGCGTGCAGGAAATGGTGCTCGGCGAGGTCAAGCGCACCTTCAATCCCGAGTTCATCAACCGCGTGGACGAGTTGATTGTCTTCGACGCGCTGAACGACGACGACCTGCGGAAGATCCTGACGCTGCTGGTGGAGCAACTCAACCTGAACCTGCTCGACCGCCGGATGAAGGTGATCGTGTCGCCCGAGGTCGCCGACTGGATCATCGACATCACGTGCAAGGACCGTTCGTACGGGGCGCGTCCCCTGCGCCGTGCGATTCAGCGCTATATCGAAGATCCCCTGGCCGAAGAGCTCATCCGCGGCAACCTGCTGGGCGGCGAGATCGAGGTCTACCTCGAGGGGGGGCAGTTGGCCTACCGGCCGGCGGGCCAGCCGGTGGCCGCAGGCCGCCGATTGAGCTCGAACGTCTAATTCTTGCTAACCCGCCTCCGGCGGGGGTTTTTACTAGCCCGCCTCCGGCGGGCGGGGTAGCATTAAGGGTTGATTAGCCAGCGTTCGACAGGTGTGTACGCTTTGATTTCACGAATTCTTGTCCTTTCGGCGTTATTGGCCGTCTTCGCCTTCGCGGCTGGGGTTCAGCCCGCTTCGGCGGGACAGGCGCCGGCGCCGGCTCCGCCGCCGTTGACGGACCAGGCCCCGGCTATTGCGAAGGCCCAGCCGGCCGCCAACCAGCCGCCCGCAGGCTCGGGCGCGGTCGTGTGGCCGACCGAGATCCGGTTCCACCCGGTCAACGAATCGATCATCGAGCCGCAGACCTATCTCTATTACATCCAGACGCCCCTCAGCCGTCCGTCCGAAAACGCGTGGGTGCCGTACAACGAGGCCACCGAGCGCACGCTGCTCGAGGACTTCAAGCGCCTGTGGGCGACCGGGTTCCTCGACAACTTGTGGATTGAGACGATCGACGAGCAGTTTGAAAACGGCGTGATGGCGAAGCATGTGATTTATCACATGGAAGAGCGGCCGCGCGTGAAGATCGTCGACTACACTGGGTCGACCAAGGTCGAGCGCACCAAGATCGACGAGAAGATGAAGGAGCTCGGCATCTCGCTCCGCCTCGACTCGTTCCTGGACGAGGCCGTCGTCCGCCGCGTGCAAGGGCTCGTCAAGAGCTTCATGGCCACGAAGGGCTACGAGTTCGCCGAAGTGACCTCGAAGGTCGAGCCGCTGCCGACCGGCCCCAAGCTGGTCAAGGTGGTGTTCGACGTCCAGGAAGGCCCGAAGGTCAAGATCCGGACGATCAACTTCAACGGCAACACTGAAGTCAGCGACCGCACGCTCGGCAAGCAGATGAAGTCGACCAAGTCGCACAACTGGCTGTCGTGGATCGGCGGCAAGGGCACCTACCAGGCCGCGAAGTTCGAGGAAGACGCCGAGAAAATTATCGAGTACTACCGGAACCGTGGCTACATCACGGCTCGCGTCGGGACGCCCGAGATCAAGACCATCGAAGATAGCGTGGACAAGGGCACCCGCTGGGTCGAGCTCAGCGTGCCGGTGGACGAGGGCCCACGCTACAAGGTCGGCGAGTTCTCATTCGACGGCAACAAGATCGTCAAGACCGAGTTCCTGCAGCCGCTCTTCAAGCTGAAGGTGGGCGACTGGTACAGCGACAAGCCGATCCGCGACGGCCTGATCAAGACGCGCGAGCTCTACGGGGCGGGTGGTTACTTCGAGTTCACCGGCTTCCCCGACCTCGAGCCGGTGGAGGCCGCGGCGGGCCCGGTGGCCGGTCCGGCCGAGCCGACGGTCAACGTGACCATGCGCATGCAGGAGGGCGAGCAGTACTTTGTGAACCGCCTGACCTTCGTCGGCAACACCACCACCCGCGACAACGTCATCCGCCGCGAGGTGCGGCTGGTGGAAGGCGCGCCGTTCAACACCGAGTCGCTGAAGTACAGCATCAAGCGCCTCAACCAGCTGGGGTACTTCAAGCCGCTCGAAGAGGGCCAGGGCATCGACGTCCAGAAGACGCCCGGCTCGACAAACGAAGTCGACGTCACCCTGAAGCTGGAAGAGCAGAACCGCAACCAGCTGACCTTCGGCGCGGGCGTGTCGCAGTTCGAGGGGTTCTTCGGCCAGCTGTCGTTCCAGACCTCGAACTTCATGGGTCGCGGCGAGTCGCTGACCGTGTCGCTGCAGATGGGGTCGCGGTCCGAGAACTACCAGGTCGCGTTCTCGGAACCGTTCCTGTTCGACCGCAACATCACCGGTGGTGTCGACGTCTACAAGCGCACGCTGCGCTACATCGACCAGTTCACGCAGGAAGCCACCGGCGGCAACCTCACCATGGGCTTTCCGCTGGCCGGCTTCTCGCGCATGTTCATGGTCTACAGCTACGAAGCCGTGCAGGTGTCGGAGCTGAACCCGGTCTACTACTCGGACGAATTGGTGCGCCGTAACCCGTACCTGGCCGACTCGCTGCTGATTGGCCAGGGCGGCCGGCGCACCATCAGCAAGGTCACGCCGAGCTTCGTGCACAATACGGTCGACAATCCGATCTTCCCGAACAGCGGCACCCGCCTCACCGGCTCGATCGACCTCGCCGGGCTCGGTGGCAATACCAATTTCACCAAGCCGCGGGTCGAGTACGCGCGGTTCCAGCCGCTCAACCGCCGCACGTCGATCGGCTTCCGCACGCAGTTTGAATGGATCAGGCCCTACGGCAGCACGCAGAGCATTCCGATCACGGAGGCGCTCTATCTCGGCGGCGAGTACACCATCCGCGGCTTCGACATCCGCTCGATCGGTCCGCGCGACCCGGAGAATCGGTACCTCGTGCTGGGCGGCAACAAGAGCATGTTGTTCAACGGCGAATACCTGATCAACATTGCCGGGCCGGTCCGCCTGGTGTTGTTCTACGACGTCGGCCAGGTCCGAACTATCGGCCAGAGCTTCGGCATGAAGGAAGACGTCACCGAGACATTCGACCCGAGCCTTCCGGCCATTATCGACCCGTTCACGTCAACTGAACTGGTCAACCCGAACGCCTTGCCCAAGCAGCAGCGGGTGATCGGGCAGGCCAACGCTTTCAAGGCCTCGACCGGCGCCGAGATCCGGTTCTTCATGCCGGTGCTGAACGTGCCGTTCCGGCTGATCTTCGCATACAACCCGTCGCGCTTCGGCGTGCTCGACAACAACCTGCAGCCGGCCAAGAAGTTCACGTTCAAGTTCGCGGTGGGCTCGACGTTCTAGCGCTGCTCAGTGCCAAGGAAACTCATGCGTGTATTCAAGTTGGTTGCGGTGGCGTTACCCTTGTTGCTGGCGGTGTCCGCCTGCGACAGCGTCATCGACAACATTCCGACGACTCCCGATCCGGTGACGGTGACCGAGACATTTACCGGCAGCATCAACATCAACGGCGCCGCCACTCACACGTTCTTCACCTCGGCGACTGGGGCCGTGACGGCGACGCTGATGTCGCTCGGCGACAATCCGCCGGCGCGGGTGGGCTTCAGCGTGGGGACCTTTGCCGGGTCGAGTTGCAGCCTGCTCATCACCAACGACAAGGCGGTGGTGACGAGCGTGGTCACCGGCGTCGTCACGACCCTGGGGGGGAGCCTGTGCGTCCGCATCTACGACGTCGGCAGCCTGACCGAATCGGTACCCTACGAAATCCGGGTCGAACACAAGTAGTGTAAAATCATCGGCTTAGCGTTCGTGACTGAAAGGACCTTGGTAATGAGAGCTTTTGCTGTTGTTGTTGCGTTTAGCGTGGTGCTGACCGCATCTCCCACGTTCGCCCAGGCGCCCGCCGCCCCCGCCCCGGCCCCGGCCCAGGCGGCCCCGCCCGCGGCGGCCCCGGCCCAGCCGCCCGCTCCGCGGCCGTTCCCGCAGGGCGCCAAGGTGGCGTACGTCGTGTTGCAGCGGATTGCCAACGAATCGGCCGACGGCCGGGTCGCGACCACCCGCATCCAGGCGCTGCAGCAGAAGAAGGCTGCCGAGCTGACCAACAAGCAGACGCAGATGCAGGCCATGCAGGCGCGGCTCGAGAAGGAAGGCGCCGTCATGAGCGCGGCCGTCGCGGCCGACCTGCAAAAGCAGATTGAGAAGATCAACGTCGAGGTGCAGCGTTTCACGCAGGACGCGCAGGCCGAAGTGCAGGAGCTGCAGCAGGATCTGCAGAGCGAGTTCCAGCAGCGCCTCGAGCCGGTGTTGCAGCAGGTCGCCGCTGAAATGGACCTGCAGTTCATCTTCAACGGACCGGACGCCGGTTTGGTGTGGGCGGATGCCGCGCTCGACATCTCGGGCGAAGTCATCAAGAAGCTCGACTCGGCCAAGCCCGTGACGGCAAAGCCGGCAGCGCCCACCAAGCCGCCCGGCCGGTGATCGCCGGCTTCCCCGCGGTTCTCGATCGCCTGACCCACCGCTTTCCCTCGCTGCTCGTCGATACCATCGACGAGCATGAGCCGGGAAAGCGGATGGTCGCGATCAAGAACGTCACCGCCAACGAAGACTTCTTCCAGGGTCATTTCCCCGGCAAGCCGCTGATGCCAGCGGTCTTGATGATCGAGGCGCTGACCCAGGTCGCCACCGCACTGCTGCTCGATCGCGCCGGCGCCCTGGCCACCTGCCGCGTTCACCTGCGCGGTGTGGACGGGGCAAAGTTTCGGCGACAGGTCGTGCCCGGCGATCGCCTCCGGCTCACGGTCACGCTCAAGGACTCGAAGGGCTCGCTCGTGCGCGCCGCCGCCGCGGCCGACGTCGATGGCCAGGCCGTGGCCGAGGCGGAGTTGGTCCTGATGGTTACGCCGAGCGCCGAGGTCGATCCGTCGGCGCGGGTGCACGACGGCGCCGAGATTGGCGCCGGCACCGTGGTGGGCGCGTTTGCGACGATTGGTCCGCAGGTGCGCATTGGCCGCAATTGCAAGATCGGCGCGTCGGCTGTGATCGACGGCAACACCAGCATTGGCGACGGTACCGAGGTCTATCCGTTTGCCTCGATCGGACTGCCGCCGCAAGACCTGAAGTACAAGGGCGAAGACACCCGGCTGGTGATCGGCCAGCGCAACATCTTCCGCGAGTTCGTCACCATTCACCGCGGCACCGCCGGCGGCGGCGGCGTGACGACCATCGGCGACCGCAACCTGTTCATGAATTACGTGCACGTCGCGCACGACTGCCACGTCGGCAACGAGACCATCTTCGGCCCGCACGCCACGCTCGGCGGCCACGTCTCGGTCTCGGATTTCGTCAACGTCAGCGCCGGTTCGGCGGTCCACCAGTTCTGCCGGGTCGGCCCGTATGCCTTCATCGGCGGCTACTCGGTGATCACCAAGGACGCCCTGCCGTACGGGCGCACCGTGGGGAGCCGCCCGGCGCGGGTGTTCGGCCTCAACCTGATCGGCTTGAAGCGCCGCGGGTTTTCCGACGCGACCTTGAAGCAGCTGCGCGCGGCGTATCGCTACCTGCTGCAGTCGAAGCTGAACACGACCCAGGCCATGGAGCGCATCGAGCAGGATCCCGCGCTGGCGAGCCCCGAAGTCAACAACCTCGTGCAGTTCATCCGCAGCGCGTCGCGCGGGGTCATCCTGCGCCGGGGCGGCAAGAAGGCGGAAGAGTCCGCCGAGGACTGATGAAGATCGGCCTGATTGCGGGCAACGGGCGATTCCCATTCCTGGTGCTCGACGCGGCGCGCTCACTCGGCTACGACGTCACCGTCATTGCCCTCAAGGAAGAGGCTTCGAGGGAGATCGACGAGGCCGCGGCGCGCGAACCGAAGGCGGTGGTTCACTGGATCTCGATCGGCCAGCTCGGCACCTTCCTCAAGATTCTCAAGGACGCCGGCCTGACCCAGGCGGTCATGGCGGGACAGGTCAAGCACATCAAGATCTTTGGCGGCTTCGTGCCGGACCTCACGGCTATGGCGCTGCTCTCGCGGGTCAAGGCCATGAACACCGATGCGCTGATTGCCGCGGTCGCCGACCTGATGCGCGAACACGGCGTTGAGCTCGTCAACTCGACGGCATTTCTCGAGCCGCTGCTGGCCGGGGCCGGGCTGTTGAGCAACCGGGCGCCCAACGAGGCTGAAGGCAAAGACCTCGAATTCGGCTATCGCATGGCCGACACCATCGCCGGCCTCGACATTGGCCAGACCATCGCGGTGAAGCACCTGGCGGTGGTGGCGGTCGAAGCGATGGAGGGCACCGACGAAACCATTGCCAGGGCCGGGCAACTGGCCGGCGACGGCGTCGCGGTCATCAAGGTCGCCAAGCCGAACCAGGACATGCGCTTCGACGTGCCCATCGTCGGGCTCGCGACCATCCAGGCCATGCGGGTGGCCGGCGCCACGGTGTTGTCGATCGATGCCGGGCGCACGTTGATCTTCGACCGCGAGGCGTTCTTCGCATCCGCGAACGAAGCTGGGATCGCGATTGTCGGCCGCAGCCTGCCGCGCCGAAGCGATAGCGGAGGCGGGGCGTGAGGGCAGTGGTGGTTGGCGTCGGGCACCTCGGCAAGCACCATGCGCGCATTCTGGCGTCGCTGCCGGGCGTGACGCTGGCCGGCGTGGTCGACACGGACGCGGCTCGGGCGAACCAGGTCGCCGCCGAGCGCGGCACGAGCGCCTATGCCGAGGTCGCCCAGGTTCCAGGGAAGATCGATGTGGCCGTGGTCGCCGTGCCCACCGAAAGCCACGCGCGGATTGCGCTGGGCCTGCTCGAGGCCGGCGTGCACACGCTGGTCGAGAAGCCGATTACCCAGACCGTCGCCGAGGCCGATGCCTTGATTGCCACGGCCAGCTCCCGCGGCGTCGTCCTGGCCGTCGGCCATAGCGAGCGTTTCAACCCGGCGGTGCTGGCCGCCCGCCCGCACCTGAAGGACCCCCGGTTCATCGAGGTGCATCGCCTGGGGCAGCTGCCCGGGCGCAGCCTCGACATCGACGTGGTGCTCGACCTCATGATCCATGACCTCGACTTGATCCTGAGCCTGGTGCCCAGTGAAGTCGAAGGGGTCGAAGCAGTGGGCGTGCCCGTGCTGACTCCGCGCATCGACATTGCCAACGCGCGGTTGCGGTTCGCCAACGGCTGCATCGCCAACCTGACGGCCAGCCGCATCAGCCGCGAGCCGGTCCGCAAGATCCGGTTCTTCCAGCAGGATGCCTACGTGTCGATCGATACCGCGGCGCGGGAAGTCGAGATGTGGCGCCTCGTGCCGCAGCCGGCGGGAGCGCCGACGATTGGCGGCGGTAAGCTGGAAGTGGCCGGCGACGAAGCGCTGAAAGGCGAGCTCGAGGATTTCCTCGGTGCGGTCCGCGACGGCCGCGCGCCGGCCGTGACCGGGCAGCAGGGCCGCGCGGCACTGGCGCTGGCGACGAGGATTGTTGAACTAATGGGACACCAGCTGTGACTATCAATTCCGCGATTGCCGATCGCGCGCGCGCCAACCAACCGCTGTCCGCCGCCGAACTCGACGAGCTGGCGTCGGCCGACATCCTGTCGCTCGGCATGCTCGCCGACGAGGTCCGCCGCGCCCGTGTCGGCGACAGCGTCACGTTCGTTCGGGTGGTGGAAATTCAAGGTGCCAGCGGTGCCAAGGGTGCGGAAGTGCGAATTACTGACACGGCTGCGACTTTGTCGGAGACCGTCCAGGTCGTCGCGCAAGCCAAGGGCGCCGCAGAGAACTCAGTGGTGAGTGGCTTCTCGCTGGCCGACATCATCGACCGTGGCTGGGGAGACCTGGCCGGCGTGCTCGCGCAACTGAAACAGGCGGGGCTTGGTGCCATCGTCGAGGCACCCCTGGATCGCCTGGCCAATGCCGAGGCGGCCCTCCAGGCCTGCCAGGACGCGGGGCTGCCGGTGCAGTGCCTGTCTCTGCAAAAGCCCAACATCGAGGCGCGCACGCCCATGCTGATCCAGGCCCGCGCGCTGGCCGACAAGTTCCCGTGGCTCACGACCATTGCGCCGCTCTCGCGGGAACAGTCGATTGCCGTGCCGACGACTGGCTATGACGATGTCAGGGCGGTGGCGCTGGCGCGATTGGCGCTGCCCGGGGTCCCGAATGTGCAGGTGGATTGGCAGCAGTATGGCCCCAAGCTGGCCCAGGTGGCGCTGACCTTCGGCGCGAACGATCTCGATCGCGTGTCAATCACCGATGACGAGTCGCTGGGGCGGCGCCGGACCTCTCTCGAAGACGTCACCCGTAACATCGCCGCGGCCGGCTTCCAGCCTCGCGAGCGGACATCGCCCGCATGACGCCGCTGCGCCTGGGCGCGGTGTCGTACCTGAACACGAAGCCGCTGGTGTATGGCCTCGACGCCATGTCCGATCAGTTCGAGCTGCGCTATGACGTGCCGGCGGTCTGCGCCGCGCTGTTGCACGAAGGGCGGGTCGACCTGGGGCTGGTTCCAGCCATCGAGTACATCCGGGGACCCCAGGATTACTGGATCGTGCCAGACGTGGCGATTGCTTCGGACGGCGAGGTGGCGTCGGTGGCGGTTTTCTCGAAGGTGCCGATCGGGGAGGTTCGTTCCCTCGCCCTCGACGTGAGTTCGCGGACCTCGGCGGCGCTGACGCGCATCCTGTGCGCGAAGCGGTGGGGCATCGCGCCCGCGTTTATGCCCGCAGCCCCAGACCTGGACGCGATGCTGGCGACCGCCGATGCCGCGCTGGTCATTGGCGACCCGGCGCTCGAGATCGATGCCGCGGGGCGTGGCCTGTCGAAGTACGACCTTGGCGGCGAATGGCGCGCCCTCACCGGCCTGCCGTTCGTCTATGCGATGTGGACCGGACGCGAGGGGGCGGCTTCGCCCGCGCAGTGTGCGGCGTTGCTCGCGGCCCGCACAGCGGGCGAGGCGCACCTGCCGGAGATCGCCCGGGGCGTGGCTGGCGGCGATGCCGCCCACGAGGCCAGGTCGCTGGCATACCTGCGTGATAATCTCAAGTACGGGCTGGGCGATCGCGAGGCCGCCGGCCTGAGACGCTTTCTCGAACTGGGCGTCGAAGTGGGTGTGGCCGTCGCGTTGAAACCCCTCCGTTTCTATCAGTAGCTATGGATCTCAAGGCGTTCGAGCAGCGAATCGAAGCGGGCGGCCGGCTGGCCGCAGACGAGGCGTTAGCGCTTTATCGCCACGCGCCGACCTACTGGCTCGGCCGCATGGCCGACGGCGTGCGCCGCCGCAAGCACCCGGCCGGCGTGGTCACTTACATCATCGATCGCAACGTCAACTACACCAACGTGTGCGTCGCCCGCTGCAACTTCTGTGCGTTCTACCGCGAGGTCGGCCACGGCGAAGGCTACGTGCTCGGCTTCGACGAGATCTACCGGAAAATCGAAGAGACGCAGGCCCTCGGCGGCGGGCAACTGCTGCTGCAGGGCGGCCATAACCCTGATCTGCCGCTGGCGTGGTACGAGGATCTGTTCCGCGGCGTGAAGCAGCGGTTCCCCGACTTCAAGCTGCATGCGCTGTCCCCGCCGGAGGTGCTGCACATCTCTCGCACCTCGAAGTTGCCGGTTCCCGAAGTCATCGCGCGGCTGATCGCTGCCGGCCTCGACAGCGTGCCGGGCGGCGGTGCCGAGATCCTGGTCGACCGCGTGCGCAAGCTGCTGAACTGCTATGCGAAGGCCACGGCCGACGAGTGGCTGGACGTGATGCGCCATGCGCACCGGGCCGGGCTGCGCACGACGGCGACGATGATGTACGGCACGGTCGAGAGCGACGAAGAACGGCTCGAGCACATGCTGCGGCTGCGCGACCTGCAGGACGAGACCGCCGGCTTCACGGCGTTCATCGCCTGGAGCTACCAGCCCGAGCACACCGAGCGCGGCGGCACCGAAGCGACCGGCATCGAGTACCTGCGCACCCTGGCGATTGCCCGGCTGGTGCTCGACAACTTCGACAACCTGCAGGCGTCGTGGGTCACCCAGGGCGGCAAGGTCGGGCAGTTGAGCCTCGCGTTCGGCGCCAACGACATGGGCAGCGTGATGATCGAAGAGAACGTCGTCCGGGCGGCCGGCGCCGTGTACTGCATGGACGAAGTGGAAATCGTCCGCAACGCCGAGGACGCGGGTTTCTCTGCCAAGCGACGCAACATGCACTACGAGATTTTGGGCGACCCGTTCTTTCGCGAACACCAGGTCCCGCGCACGCTGGAGTTGTCGACCGCGCGCGAAGCCGGGGACACGACCGTGCCCGTCGAACTGGTCAACTATCCCGCTCGCACCGCCGCCGGCAAGCGGCAGCGTTCCCAGCCGCCGGCGTCGCCGGTCGCATGACCGCCTACCGGGCGGCCTGGATCTGCCCGATCGATCAGCCGCCGATGAGGGACGGCCTCGTGCATGTCGAGGGCGGCCGCATAACAGGGATCAGGGATCAGGGACCAGGGATCAGGGATCAGGGACCAGGGATCGGGGATCAGGGACCGGGGATCAGGGATCAGGGACCGGGGATCAGGGACCTCGGCAACGTGGTCCTGATGCCCGGGCTCATCAACGCGCACATCCATCTGGAACTATCGTGGCTGCGCGGACGCGTGCCGCCGGCGGGGAAGTTCACCGACTGGGTCAAGCAACTGTTCGCGATTCGCCGCGGGGTCGAGCGCGCCGACGACCCCGCCGTGCTCGAGCCGTTGCGCGGGGCAATCCGCGAATTGCAGGCGAGCGGCACGGTGGCCGTCGGCGACATCAGCAACTCGCTCGCCTCGCCGCCGCTTCTGACCGCCGCCGGTCTCGCTGGCATCGTCTTTCACGAGTTGTTGGGTTTCAACGACCGGGACGGCGCCGGCGTCGAGCGCACGCGCGCCGCGCGGGCCGATGCGGTTGGCTGCGTGTCGCTGGCGCCGCATGCGCCGTACTCGACCTCGCCTGAATTGTTCCAGGCGATCCGTGCGGAGGTGGGCGCGTCCGCCTGCCCGATCATGAGCGTTCACCTTGGCGAGTCGCCGGAAGAGACCGAGTTGCTGGCCTCCGGCACCGGGCCCTGGCGAGGCATGCTCGAGTTGATCGGGGTGTGGCGCGACGACTGGGCCGTTCCCGGCTGCGGCCCGGTTGAGTACCTGGACCGCCTCGGCGTGATCGACGCCCGCACACTCGTCGTGCACGGCGTGCAGTTCGATGACGCTGCGCTGGCGCGGTTGGCCGCGATCGGCGCCACCCTGGTCACCTGCCCCCGTAGCAATCAATGGGTCGGCGTCGGCCTGCCGCCCATCCAGCGCTTCTACGACTCGGGCGTGCCGGTCGCCATTGGCACCGACAGCCTCGCGAGCGTTGACGACCTGAACCTGTTCAGCGAGCTGAAGACCATGCGCGCGATCGCGCCCGGCGTGCCGGCGTCGAAACTGCTCGAGAGCGCCACCCTGACCGGTGCGCGCGCCTTGGGCCTCGACGCCGACCTCGGCTCCTTGACCCCCGGCAAGCGGGCACAGATTATCGCCATCGAACTACCCGGCCCAGTGGATGATATTGAAGAGTACCTGGTGAGTGGGATCAACCCCGCTCGAATCAAGCACCTGAGCACCCCAGGCACCTTAGGCACCTTAGGCACCTTAGGCACCTTAGGCACTTTAGGCACCCCTGGCACCCTTGGCACCTAACCGTCTCGTCACGTATCTGTCCTTCGTTCGTTTCAGCCACTCGGTGTTCGCGCTGCCGTTTGCGCTCACCGGTGCGCTGCTGGCGTGGCGCGAGGCGCCGTTTTACTGGAGCCAGGTGGGGTGGGTGGTGGTGGCCATGGTCTCGGCGAGGAGCGCCGCCATGGGCTTCAATCGCCTCGTTGACGCCCGGTTCGATGCCCTGAATCCGCGGACCGCGATGCGCGAGATCCCGCGAGGCGCCATGAGCCGGGCCGAGGCGACGATCTTCGTCGGCGTCTCCTCGATCGTGTTCGTGTTCGCGGCCGCGCGCCTCAACCCGCTGTGCGGGATGCTGTCGCCGGTGGCGCTGGGCATTGTGTTCTGGTACTCGGTAGCCAAGCGCTTCACCTCCTATACGCAGGCCTTTCTCGGCTTGGCGATGGCGGTGGCGCCGGTCGGCGGCTGGCTGGCCGCGGGCGGCCGCGGCGGGTGGGAGCCCTGGCTGCTGGGCCTGGCGATTGGCTTGTGGGTGGGCGGCTTCGACATTCTCTATGCCTGCCAGGACCTGGAGTTCGATCGCGCCCATGGCCTCAACTCGATCCCGGTCCGCTACGGCGTGGCGCGCTCGCTGGTCATCTCGCGCGTGATGCACGTGGCCACCGTGATCTGCATGGCCACGCTGGCGGCGCTGGTGCCACTTGGGCCGATCTATCTCGGCGGCGTCGCGCTGGTCGCGGCGTTGCTGGTCTACGAACAGTCGCTGGTCAGCGAGCACGACCTGTCGCAGGTCAAGCGCGCATTCGATTTGAATGGGTGGGTGGGCATCTTGTATTTCGTGACGACGGGACTGGCGCTGTATGTCGGATAGGCCACAGATTAAACGCGGATTAGGCACAGACAGTCCGGATAAGTCGCCCGAGAAGATCGCCGGCATGTTCGACGCCATTGCCGGCCGTTACGATTTGCTGAACACGGTGCTCTCGGGCGGCGTCGATCGCTACTGGCGCCGGCATGCCATTGCCTCGCTGAAGCTCACCGGGCGCGAGCGGCTGCTCGATGTCTGCACCGGGACTGCCGATGTCGCGATTGGCGCGGCCCGCACCGGCGCCGCCCGCGTCGTCGGCGTGGATTTTTCAGGCGCCATGCTGACGCACGGTCTCTTGAAGGTGGAGAAGGGCGGCCTCGCCGGACGGATCCAGCTGCTGCGCGGTGATGCCATGCACCTGCCGGTCGCGAACGAATCGGTGCACGCCGCGACCATCGCCTTCGGTATTCGCAATGTGCAGCTGCCGGAGGTCGCGTGCCGGGAGCTGGTGCGAGCCCTTCGTCCTGGTGGCCGGGTCGCGATTCTCGAGTTCGGCACGCCCAGCTCGCCGATCTTCGGGCCAATCTACCAGTGGTATTCCCGCAACATCCTTCCGCGGATCGGCCGTGCCGTGTCGCGTCACGACGCCGCCTATACCTACCTCCCCGAGTCCATCGGGGCCTTTCCCTATGGCGACGAGTTCGCGGAAATTCTGTCTGCCGCAGGGTTTTCACAAGTTCAGGCAAGGCCATTCATGTTCGGCGCCGTCTATCTCTATACGGGTCAAAAAACATAGGGAGCCTAAGGCACCTTAGGCACCTTAACCAGCATGTATAATCCTGTAACCTACTGATGTACTTCGACTTCGATGATCGCTACCGCGATATCGAGCCGGTTGGGTCCGCCATTAACCGACGCGACGGCGTTGCTGTGTCGATTTTCGTGCACGCCGCGATCGTCGCCGTCTTCCTGTTCCTGCCAGAATTTCTGCCGCAGCGCTCGCCCGAAGAGCAAGTGATGCAGCCGCGGCCCCGCGACGAGAACGCGCCGACGTTCGTCTTCGTGCAGCCGAAGATGGACCTGCCGCCGCTGACTCAGCCGGAGCGCGCGGAGATGTCGGATGTCGACCGCAGCGCCCGCACGCCGGATCGGGTGCCGGAGATGACCAACCCGCTGCCGGCCGCCCGTGGCAACTCGACCGAGCGGACCGAGGCCACGCCCGAAGAGAAGATGCGGGGGGACGGCCCGGCGCCGGAGTCGGCACCACCGGCCCCGCCCGTGGAAACGCCGCCCATGAACGATCCGCGGACCGATCCGCAGATGGCGATGATGCAGCGTCCGCAGGTGCAGCCGCCGGCGGGTGGCTCGCTGGGCGATGCGCTGAAGAACCTGCAGAAGTACGTCCAAAACGAATCGTTCGACAACCAGAAGGGCCAGATGCAGGAGTTTGGGCCCCTGCAGTTCGACACCAGGGGCGTCGAGTTCGGTCCGTGGATTCGCCGGTTCATCTCGCAGGTGCGGCGAAACTGGTTCGTGCCGATGGCGGCGCAGACCATGCGCGGGCGGGTGGTGATCACCTTCAACGTGCACCGCAATGGCGCGCTGACCGACGTCACCGTGGTCCGGCCGTCGGAGATTGAATCGTTCAACTTGTCGGCCGTCAACGCCCTGCGGGCCTCGAATCCGACGACGCCGCTGCCGCCCGAGTATCCGGAAGACAAGGCGTTCTTCACGGTCACGTTCTTCTACAACGAGAATCCGCCGGGGCAGTGAAGCCCTTAATCGCAGTTCTCGGACCCACCGCCGTTGGCAAGAGCGCGCTTGGCATTGCGCTGGCCGAGCGGCTGGGTGGCGAGATCATCAACTGCGATTCCACAGCCGTGTACCGCGGCTTCGACATCGGCACCGACAAGGTGCCCATGGCCGAACGGCGGGGCATCCCGCATCACCTGATCGATATCGCCGATCCCACCGACGAGTACACGGCCGCGCAGTTCGCGCGCGATGCCACGGCGGCGATCCGCGGGATCCAGGGCCGCGGCCGCATCCCGATCCTGGTCGGCGGCACGGGCTTCTACTACCGGGCCCTGACCCGGGGCCTCTTTCCGGGCCCGCCGGCTGATGCCAGACTGAGGGGACGGCTCGAAGCGATTGCCGCCAGGCGCGGTGTGGAACGGCTGCACCGCCTGATGGGGCGTGTGGACCCGGCGTCGGCCGCGCGCATCATGCCCCGCGACCTCAAGCGGATTATCCGGGCCCTCGAGGTGTATTTCCTGACCGGCCGGCCGTTGACCTCGCACTTCGAGGCGACCGCGTCCCTGCTCGATCCCGACGTGCAGGTGATTCCGATCGGCCTGCGCATGCCGGCGGCCTGGCTGTCGGAACGGCTGACCAGCCGCGTGGATGCACAGTTCGACGCAGGCTTGCTGGACGAAATCCGCGGGCTGCTGGCGGCCGGCGTGCCGTCGAGCGCCAGGCCGTTTGGCGGCCTGGTCTATCGCCAGGCCATGGAGCATCTGCAGGGCGTGCGCGACGAGGCGGCCACCCGTGCGTTGATTGCGCAAGAGAACCGCCGATATGCGCGTCGGCAGTTGATCTGGTTCCGAAAAGAGCCTAACCTTGACTGGTTTGACGGTCCCGGCACTCACGCCGACGTGCAAGACAGCGTAATTTCGATGCTGTCCGCGCGGGACCTGTTGAAGGACGGGAAAAATGTCGCCGATACCTGAGGCCAAGACCGGCGCTCCTAACATTCAGGACGTCTTCCTGAACTACGCACGTCGCGAGAAGTTGCCCGTCACCGTCCACCTGCTCGATGGGCGCGAGTTCGAAGCGCGCATCAAGAACTTCGATCGGTTTGCCTTGATCGTCGAGCACGCGGGCATGGATCACCTGATCTTCAAGCACGCGATTGCGACAATTCGCACGCCGCGCAGCGTGCCGAACTACTTCTCGTCCCACCATCCCTGACGCGTGTTTTCACGCGCTCTCGTTATCGTGCTCGACAGCGTTGGCATCGGCGAGTTGCCCGATGCCGCGCTGTACGCGGACGAGGGGAGTAATACCCTCGGTAACATCGCGGCGCAGGTGCCGTTAAGCATCCCCACCCTCGCCGGCATGGGCCTGGGGCGGCTGGTGCCGCTGCCTGGGATGCCGGCGACCGCCTCGGGCGCATACGGACGAATGGCGGAACGCTCCGCCGGCAAGGATTCGGTCACCGGCCATTGGGAGCTGATGGGCGTGGTGCTCGACCGTGCCTTCCCGACATTTCCCAACGGCTTTCCGCCGGAGCTGATTCAGGCCTTCGAAGAGCGCATTGGCCGCCCGTCGATCGGCAACGTGGTGGCGTCGGGCACCGCCATCATCGACGAACTGGGGCCGCGGCACATGGAGACGGGCTTCCCGATCGTCTACACCTCCGCCGACAGCGTCTTCCAGATTGCCGCACACGAAGGCATCGTGCCGGTCGAGACCCTGTACCAGTGGTGCGATGCGGCCTACGACCTGGTCGTCCGTGGACTCGGCCTGGGACGGGTTATTGCCCGTCCGTTCATCGGGTTGCCAGGTTCGTTTGCGCGCACCTCGAATCGGCACGACTACGCCATGCCGCCCGTGGCCGAGACGCTGCTCGATCGCCTGGTGGCCGGCGGCCACCCGGTCACGTCGGTGGGGAAGGTCGCCGACTTGTTTGCGGGCCGTGGAGTGACAGGGACGCATCCGACCAAAAGCGATGCGGACGGCATGGACCGCATTGCGTCGCTGCTGCAGACGCAGGACCGCGGCTTGATCTTTGCCAACCTGGTTGATTTTGACGCCGTCTACGGCCACCGCAACGACACGGTGGGCTACGGCGCCAACCTCGATCGCTTCGACGTCCGACTGGCGCAATTGCTGCCGCAACTGGGGCCCGACGACCTGCTCGTGATCACGGCCGACCACGGGAACGACCCGACCACGCCCAGCACGGACCATTCTCGAGAGCACGTGCCGGTGTTGTTGCACGGCGCGCGCGTGCGCGCGGGTGTGGACCTTGGCACGCGGGCCACTTTCGCCGACCTCGGCCAGACGCTCGCCGAGGTCTTCGGCGTCGGTCCACTTGCTCACGGCACGAGCTTCCTGAAGGACATTGTCCGCCGCTGAAGGTCCGGCTAAAACCGGACGCCACATTAGACCGACGATACAATGGAGCAAATGACGAGCGCAGGGCGCCCGATGATCCGCGAACAACTCGAGGCGCGCGAACGGCAAACCCTGGCGCCGCAGGCCGCGAAGAGCGCCGAGAGCAAGGGCCGCATCCGCCCCGAAACCGAGGATCCGATTCGGCCGGCGTTCCAGCGCGACCGCGACCGCATTGTCCACACCAAGGCATTCCGGCGGCTGAAGCACAAGACCCAGGTGTTCTTCGCGCCGACCGGCGATCACTACCGGACGCGTCTCACCCACACGCTCGAAGTCGCGCAGATTGCCCGCACCATCGCCAAGGTCCTGCACCTGCACGAGGAACTGACCGAGGCCATCGCCCTGGGCCACGACCTGGGCCACACGCCATTTGGCCACGCGGGGGAGCGGGTGCTCAGCGCGCTGGTGCCGGGGGGCTTCAACCACTACGAACAGAGCCTGCGCATTGTCGACGTGCTCGAGAACGACCGCCAGGGCTTGAACCTCACGTGGGAAGTGCGCGACGGCATTGCCCGGCACTCCAAGGGCAAGCACGGCATGCCGGTCGGCGCGCCGCCCGAGCATCGCGCCAGCACCATCGAAGGACAGGTCGCCCGCGTGGCCGATATCTCGGCCTATGTGAACCACGACATTGACGATGCGGTGCGGGCCGGAATCATCTCGGAGACCAGCCTGCCGAAAGGGGCGACCGAGGTCCTCGGGCACTCGTCGTCCGAACGCATTGGCCGGCTGGTCACCGACGTTGTCCACCAGACGCTCGACGGCGGCCTGTCGGAGATCCGGATGAGCGAGCCCGTCCTGACCGCGCTCGTCGACCTGCGTGGCTACCTGTTCGAGGCCGTCTACGAAAACCAGAGCGCCACGGCCGAGTTTGCCAAGGCCGCGGGCATTCTTGGCGGGCTCTGGGAGAAGGTCCAGGAGCGTCCGGAAGAGTTCCTGGACGTCCGGACCATTGCCGCGGAGGGGGTGGATGTGGCCGCCCAGGACTTCGTGGCGGGCATGACCGACCGCTTCGCCGTCACCCTCTTCGAGCGCCTGTTCATCCCCAAGCCCTGGGTGGGCCCCAGCGTGGTATACTGAAAAGTCTTGTACGCCGGAGAAATTCCCGGAAGTACTTGTAGGGTCCGGCTTTAGCCGGACCGGCAAGCCTGTCAGGTTTTTGAAGATGCGCCTCGAACTGTCCCATATCCGTCTGCCCGAGACCGAAATTGCCAAGGTCTTCGATCCGGCCGACTTGCCGGGAGAGGGCGAGGAGTACCGGGTGATCGCCCCGGTGGACCTTCGGGTCACGATCCATAAGGATCACGACCGGTTCCGTCTGGTGGGCACCGTCAAGACCGAGCTCGGGCTGGAGTGCAGCCGGTGTGTCGAGCCGTTTGTGTTGCCGGTCGATCGCGAATTCGACCTGCGGTTCCTGCCCTCAACGGCAGTGGATGCCGCGAAGGACGAAGACGACGAGACCGAAGTCGAGGTCGAAGAAGACGACGTCTCGATTACGTACTATCGGGACGAGCAGATCGACCTGATCGAGTTGTTGCGGGAACAGTTCTACCTGGCCTTGCCGATGAAGCCGCTGTGCACGCCGGCATGCAAGGGGATCTGCCCGCAATGTGGGACCAACCGTAATCTCGCCGCCTGCGATTGCAATCCGCAGATGGAAGATACACGGATGGATGTTTTGAAGACGTTGATCACGAAGCGAAAGCACGACGATGCCTAATCCAAAACGCAGACACTCCAAGACCCGCGGCCGTAAGCGCCGCACTCACGACGCGCTCAAGGCCACCACGCCCGGCCTGTGCCCGCAGTGCAGCGAGCCCAAGGCCGCTCACCGCGTGTGCGCGTATTGCGGTTTCTACCGCGCGCGCCAGGTGCGTCCGGTCAATAACGACTAACCACCCCCATGCGCATCGCGGTTGACGCGATGGGCGGCGATCACGCGCCCGGGCGCCCGGTCGAGGGCGCCTTGGCCGCCGCGCGGTACCTCGGCCTGGGCATCGATCTGGTCGGCCGCGCCGGCGAGATCCGCGCCGAGCTTCAACGCCATCCCGACGCCGAGACCCTGGATGTGCGCGTCGTTGACGCGCCAGACGTGGTCGACATGGCCGAATCGCCGGCCCACGCCTTGCGCCGCAAGCCGAGGGCCTCGATCCGTGTCGCCGCCGAGCTGGTGGCCTCGGGCGAGGCCGCGGCGCTGTTTAGCGCCGGGCACACCGGGGCGTGCGTGGTCGCGGCGCATGGCGCGTTTGGCATGTTGCCGGGTGTCGATCGGCCGGCCCTGGCGCCGACCGTGCCGACCCGGCAAGGGTCGGCGGTGCTGCTCGATGTCGGGGCGACGGTGGCGTGCCGCCCAGCCCACCTGCTGCAGTTTGCCCACATGGGCGCGGTCTACGCCAAGACCGGACTGGGCGTGGCGCGACCTCGCATCGGGCTGTTGTCGATCGGCGAGGAAGAGACGAAGGGCAACGAGCTGACGCGCGAGGCGCACCAGCTGATTAAGGCCTCGGCGCTTCGGTTCATCGGCAACGTCGAGGCGCGCAGCATCTTCTCGGGGGATGCCGACGTGATTGTGTGCGACGGGTTTACTGGGAACGTCGCCTTGAAGTTGAGCGAAGGCCTGGTCGAGATGGTCGAAGAGCTGCTCGGCGAGGAACTGCAGAGCACGTTTTCGAGCCAGATGGGGTACCTGCTCTCGCGGCGCGCGTTCCGGCGGTTTCGCAAGCGCGTGGACTACTCGGAGTTCGGCGGCGCGCCGCTGCTCGGCGTCGCCGGCGTGTGCATCGTCGGGCACGGCCGGTCGTCGGTGAAGGCGGTTCGTAACGCCGTGGCGATGGCGTCACGCATGGCAGAGCATCAAATGGTGGAGCAGCTTCGACACGAGATGGCTACTTTTGCGGTGACTCAGTCGTGATTGCCTGCTTGTTTCCCGGGCAGGGCTCGCAGGCGGTCGGCATGGGCAAGGCGCTGGCCGATCAGTTCCCCATTTGCGCCAACACGTTTGCCGAGGCCGACGCGGCACTCGGCGAGTCCCTCAGCGGGCTGATCTTCAACGGTCCCGCGGAGCAATTGCAGCTGACGGCCAACACGCAGCCGGCCATCCTGACCATGAGCGTGGCCGTCTGGCGTTTGCTCGCCGAGCGCGGCCTGGCGCCGGCCTTTGTTGCCGGCCACAGCCTGGGCGAGTATTCAGCGCATGTCGCGGCCGGGACGCTGGCGTTCGCCGATGCCGTGCGCCTGGTCCGTAACCGTGGCAGCTACATGCAGCAAGCCGTGCCGGTGGGGCAGGGCGCCATGGCCGCCATTCTCGGCCTCGACGAGGCGGGCGTGAACCAGGCGTGCCTCGAAGCGGCCCAGGGCGAGGTGGTCAGTGCGGCGAACCTGAACAGCCCCGGCCAGATCGTGATTGCCGGCTCGGCCGCGGCGGTCGCCCGCGCCGGCGAGTATGCCAAGCAGCTCGGCGCCAAGCGTGCCATTCCGTTGCCGGTCAGCGCGCCCTTTCACTGCGCGCTGATGAAGCCGGCGGAAGAACGGCTCGCGCCTGAACTGCGCGCCGCCGCGTCACACGACCCGCGCATTCCGGTCGTGGCCAACGTCGACGCGGAGCCGAAACGCACCGCCGCCGATGCGATTGAGGCGTTGATCCGGCAGGTATCGTCGCCGGTACGGTGGGAAAACGTCATCCAGCGTCTTGCGTCGGAAGGCGTCACCCGATATGTTGAAGTAGGTCCGGGGAAAGTGTTGAGCGGTCTCGTGAAGAAGATCGTCCCGGGCGCCACCATTCTGAACGTCGAGGGTCCCGAAGACCTGGCGGCGATCGGGGGATTACTCTGAGACAGTTCGACGGCAAGATCGCGATCGTGACGGGTGCGTCGCGCGGCATCGGCCGGGCGATCGCGCTGCGCCTGGCCAACGGCGGCGCCACCGTGCTGTGCGTGGCGCGCGGCACGAATGCCGACGCCACCGCGGCCGAGATTACGGCGGCCGGCGGCACGGCGTTCGCGCACGGTCTCGATGTCACCGATGCGGCCGCCGTCGAGGCGTTGCTCAAGGGCGCGGTCGAGCGGCACGGGCGGCTCGACATCCTCGTGAGCAACGCCGGCATCACCCGCGACCAGTTGATGCTGCGCATGAAGCGCGCCGATTGGGACGACGTGCTGGCGACCAACCTGACGGCGGCGTTTACGCTGTGCCAGGCGGCGCTCAGGCCGATGATCAAGCAGCGCAGCGGCCGGATCGTCGCCATCAGCTCGGTCGTCGGGCAGATGGGCAACGCCGGGCAGGCCAACTACGCGGCGTCAAAAGCGGGGTTGATTGGGTTTTGCAAGGCCCTGGCGCGTGAAGTCGCGTCGCGCCAGGTGACGGTGAATGTGGTGGCGCCAGGGTTGGTCGAGACCGACATGACGCGCGCGATCACCGAGGCGGCCAAGACCGACTGGTCGTCGCAAATTCCGTTGGGCCGGCTCGGCTCGCCGGACGACATTGCGGCGGCGGTTGGCTTCCTGGCATCCGACGATGCAGCGTATATTACTGGTCAGGTTCTCGCCGTCAACGGCGGGATGTACATGTAGGAGGGACTCGTGGCCGTTGCCGACAAGGTGAAGAGCATTATCGTGGAGCAGTTGGGTGTGGACGAGGAAGAAGTCACCCCGGATGCTTCGTTCGTGGACGACCTGGGCGCCGACTCGCTCGATACCGTCGAGCTCGTGATGGCGTTCGAGGAAGAATTCGGCATTGAGATTCCTGACGAGGAAGCGGAGAAGATCACGCGCGTCAAGGAAGCGGTCGACTACATCGAGTCGCACGCCAAGAAGAAGTAAGCGGGCACGCGACCAGCAAGGGCACCCCGTGATGGGGTGCCGTTTCGTTCGGAGGTCAAGTGAGCAGGCGAGTCGTAGTGACCGGCGTGGGCCTGGTGTCGCCGGTCGGCATGGGCGCTCAGGCGAACTGGGACGCGCTATGCGCGGGCAAGAGCGGCATTGGCCCGATCACGCGCTTCGACGCCACCGCGTTCTCGACGCGGTTCGCGGGCGAAGTGAAGAATTTCGATCCGCTGCAGTTCATCGAAAAAAAGGAACTGAAGAAGATGGACATCTTCATTCAGTTCGCCGTGGCGGCGTCGCAATACGCCATGGACGATGCGCGGCTGGTGATTACGCCCGAGGTCGCCGACCGCGTCGGCGTGTTCATCGGCTCAGGCATCGGCGGGTTCACCACCATCGAGCGGGAGCACGCGGCGTACCTGGCCGGCGGCCCGCGCAAGATTTCTCCGTTCTTCATCCCTTCGTCGATCATCAACCTGGCCTCGGGCCAGGTGTCGATTCGCTACGGCGCCAAGGGGCCTAACCTCGCGACCTGCACCGCCTGCACGGCGTCGGCGCATGCGATTGGCGACTCCTACGAGATCATCCGGCGCGGCGCGGCCGACGCGATGATTTCCGGCGGCGCGGAAGCGGCCGTGTGCCCCATGGGCGTCGGCGGCTTTGCCGCGCTGCGCGCGCTGTCGACGCGTAATGACGACCCGGCCAAGGCCAGCCGCCCGTTCGAGAAGGACCGCGACGGCTTCGTCCTGGGCGAGGGCGCCGGCATTCTCGTGCTCGAAGAACTCGAGTTTGCGAAGCGCCGCGGCGCGACGATTTATGCCGAGATGGTCGGCTACGGCATGTCGGGCGATGCGTACCACATGACCGCGCCATCCGAAGACGGCGATGGCGCGTTCCGGGTGATGAATGCGGCGATTGCCTCGGCCGGGATTCGTCCCGACCAGGTCAACTACGTCAACGCCCACGGCACCTCGACGCCGCACAACGATCGCATCGAGACGACCGCGATCAAGCGCGTGTTCGGCGAGCACGCGCGCAAGCTGGCGATTTCATCGACCAAGTCGATGACCGGCCACCTGCTCGGCGCGGCCGGCGGCCTCGAGGCCGGCATCACCGCGCTGTCGGTGCGTCACCAGACGGCGGCGCCCACCATCAACCTGGAGCAGGCCGACGAGGGCTGCGACCTCGACTACGTGCCGCACACGGCGCGGCCCATGACGATCGACTACGCCCTGTCGAATTCGTTCGGCTTCGGGGGGACCAACGGCGCGCTGTTGATGAAGAGATACGTTGAATGACGACCGTGACGTTCGGAGGGCGGCCGCTTTAGCGGCCGCCGCTCCAGCGACGGCTGAAGCCGTCGCTCTCCAAACGCAAGACGGCAGGACTACCGAATGAAAATAGCAGTCTGTATCAAGCAAGTGCCGACCCGCGAGTGGCAGCCGCGTCTGAACGACGACCAGACGTGGGTCCGCGAGCAGGACGTCAGCTACGAAATGAACGAGCCCGATGCGTATGCGCTCGAAGAGAGCCTGCGCCTGCGGGAGAAGCACGGCGGCGAGGTCGTGGTGTGCTCTGCCGGTCCCAGCCGCGTGCAGCAGGTGATTCGCGAGGCGCTGGCGCGCGGCGCCGACCGCGCGCTGCACGTCGAAGACGACTCGCTCGGCGCGGCCGATGCGTATACGGCCGCCGCGGCGCTGGCGCCGGCCATGGCCGAACAGCAGTTTGATCTGATCCTGACCGGGCTGCAGTCCGACGACCAGGGGCACGCGCAGTTCGGCCCGGTGCTGGCCGAGAAGTTGGGCATGCCGCACTCGACCATCATCATGGAAGTGCTCGTGGATGGGGCGAACCTGAAGGTGAAGCGCGAACTCGAAGGCGGCTGGTTCCAGCACGTGGCGATGCCGTTGCCGGCGCTCCTGACGATCCAGAGCGGCATCAACCAGCTGCGCTACGCCACGCTCAAGGGGATCATGGCGGCCAAGAAGAAAGAGATCGTCAAGGTGGCGGCGCCTGCGGGCCTGTCGCCACGGCTCAAGGTCGTGGCGCTCAGCGCGCCGCAGAAGTCGAAGCAGACCGTGATGATTGGGGGCTCGCCGGCGGAAGCCGCGAAAGAGCTCGTCAAGCGGCTGCGCGAAGAAGCGAGGGTCCTGTGATTCTGGTCATTGCGGAACAACAGCAGGGCAAGCTCAATCGCGCGAGTTGGGAAGCCATTGCTGCGGCGCAGCAACTGGCCGGCGCAGCGATGCCGGTGAAGGTGGCCGTGGCGGGGCAGGGCGTGGCGGCGGTTGCGGCGGAGCTGGCGCAGGCGGCCGTCGCCGAAGTGCTGACCGTCGAGCACGCGGCGCTGGCCATCTACACGCCCGACGGGTTCGTCCAGGCACTGCAGCAGGTGATTGCGCAGGTCGCGCCGGCCTACGTGTTCTTCTCTCACACCTACCAGACGCGCGACTTCTCGCCAACCCTGGCGACGCGCATGGATCGCGCACTGATTACCGACGTGACCGCGATCAAGGCGGTGGGTGGCGCGACCGCGTTCTCGCGGCCGATGTTCCAGGGCAAGCTCGTGGCCGACGTGGTGCCGCAGGGCGAGGGCCCGTTCCTGATCAGCATTCAGATCGGCGCGTTTCGCGCCGACGCGGCCGCGAAGGGCAGCGCCCCGGCGCCGATTGCCGCGGCGGCGATCACGATCGACGAGTCGAAGATTCGCCAGAAACCCGAAGCGCCGTTCCAGGAGGCCAAGCAAGCGGTAGACCTGTCGCAGGCCGAGCGCATTGTCGCGGTCGGACGGGGCATCAAGGCAGTCGAGAACATTGCCATCGCGGAACAGCTGGCGAAGGCCTTCGGCGCCGAGCTGGCGGCCTCGCGGCCGATTTGCGACAACGGCTGGCTGCCCATGGAACGCCAGATCGGCAGCTCGGGCCAGACCGTGGCCCCGAAGCTGTATGTCGCGCTGGGAATCTCCGGCGCGATTCAGCACCTCGTCGGCATGAAGGGCTCACGCGTGATCGTCGCCATCAACAAGGACGCCGAGGCGCCGATCTTCGAAGTGGCCGATTACGGCATCCAGGGTGACCTGTTCGAGCTCGCGCCGGCAATCATCGCGGAGCTTCAAAAGGGCTGATGGCTGAACGCGAGACGCTTGAAGTTGATGTGCTGATCGTCGGCGGCGGGCCGGGTGGCTTGTCGGCGGCGTTGCGCCTCGCTCAACTCCAGAAGCAGAAGGGCGGTGAGCCGCTCGCGATTGCGGTCATCGAGAAAGCCGCCAACGCCGGCCAGCACCAGTTATCGGGCGCCTTGCTCGATCCGTCGACGCTGCGCGACCTGATTCCCGACTTCCAGGCCAAGGGCGCGCCCCTGGCGCAGGAAGTGCACCAGGACAACATCTACTTCCTGACGCCGGAGAGGAAGTTCCGGCTGCCGATCACGCCGCCGCCGTTCCAGAATCACGGCAACTACATCATCTCGCTCAACCAGTTCGCGAAGTGGCTGGCGAGCCAGGTCGAGGCAGAGGGCATCGACCTGTTCATGGGGTTCCCCGGGCAGACGGTGCTGTTCGACGGCGATCGCGTGATTGGCGTCCGCACCGGCGACCGCGGGCTGGGCAAGGACGGCAAGGCGAAAGGCGCGTTCGAGCCGGGCGCCGACATTCACGCCAAGGTCACGATCTTTGCCGACGGCCCGCGTGGTCACCTCACCAAGCAGCTGAACCAGACGCTGCACCTGTCGGCCGAGTCCGAGCCGGCGCAGTTCGCGATCGGCATCAAGGAACTCTGGGACATCCCGAAGGATCGCCTCGCGCCCGGCACCGTGATCCACACGCTTGGCTATCCGCTGCGCGATGAAGAGTTCGGCGGCAGCTGGCTGTATGCGCTGCCCGACGGCCGGCTCTCGATCGGCTTCGTCGTCGGTCTCGACTACAAGGATCCGCTGTTCGATCCCCACGCGGCCTTCCAGCACTTCAAGCGGCACCCGTTCATCAGCGGCATTCTCGAGGGCGGCGCGATTGTCCGCTACGGCGCCAAGGCGCTGCCCGAGGGCGGCTGGAACACGCAGCCGCAGCTGTATTTCGATGGCGGCGTGATTGTCGGCGATGCGGCCAACTTCGTGAACTCGACACGGCTGAAGGGGATTCACCTCGCCATGCGCAGCGGCATGCTGGCGGCTGAAGCCGTGTTCGATGCCGTGCGATCGGGCGACACGAGCCGAACGTCACTGGCACGCTACAAGGCGTTGGTGGACGCGAGCGCGATCAAGACCGAGCTCTATCCGGTTCGCAACGTGCACCAGGCATTTGGCCACGGCACCATGGTCGGCGGCGCCTACGCCGGCATCGCGATGTTCACCAACGGCAAGGGCCTCCCCGAACTGTCGGGGCATCCCGGCCACCAGGCGATGCAGAAGATCGAGGACTACTACGGCATGACCAAGCGGGACATCCTGGTCCCGTCGAATGCCGCGCCCATCGATCGCAAGATCACGTTCGACAAGGTCACCGGCGCGCACTACTCCGGCACGCATCACGACGAGGACCAGCCGGTGCACCTGCTGGTGCAAACGGACGTGTGCCACAGCATTTGTGGGCCCGAGTACGGCCACCCCTGCGTCCGGTTTTGTCCGGCGAACGTTTACGAGATGGTCGACAACGGTGCTGGTGGACTCAAGCTGCAGATCAACGCGTCGAACTGCGTGCACTGCAAGAC